>CAZSAE010000001.1:0-39817 GCA_964604765.1 uncultured Dechloromonas sp.
GCACTTCGTAGTCGATGGCCTGTTGCAGGAAGCGGAAGGAGTTGAGGTTCTTGATTTCGCGGCGCGTGCCGAAGGGCTCGCCGGGTTTGCGTACCGAGACGTTGGCGTCGCAGCGGAAGGAGCCTTCCTGCATGTTGCCGTCGCAGATGCCGATCCAGCGCACGAGGCTGTGCAGCGCACGGGCGTAGGCCACGGCTTCGGCTGACGAACGCATGTCGGGCTCGGACACGATTTCGAGCAGCGGTGTGCCGGCACGGTTGAGGTCGACGCCGGTGCGACCGTGGAAGTCTTCGTGCAGAGATTTGCCGGCGTCTTCTTCCAGGTGGGCGCGCGTCAGTTGCACGACCTTGGTGGTGGCAGTGTCACCCTGACCGAGTTGTAGCGTGATGGTGCCGCCGTCAACGACGGGGTTTTCGAACTGACTGATCTGGTAGCCCTTGGGCAGATCCGGATAGAAGTAGTTCTTGCGCGCGAAGATCGAGCGCTGATCGATGCGGGCACCGACGGCGAGGCCGAAGCGAATGGCGCACGAGACGGCTTCACGGTTGAGTACCGGCAGCACGCCAGGCATAGCCAGATCGACGAGGCTGGTCTGCGCATTCGGCTCGGCGCCGAAGGCGGTGGAGGCGCCCGAAAAAATTTTGGAGTTGGTGGCGAGCTGGGCATGGGTTTCCATGCCGATGACGACTTCCCAGGTCATGTGCTTCTCTCTTTACACGAAGGCAGCCGGCGTGCGGCGATGCCAGTCGGTGGCTTGCTGATACTGGTGGGTAACGTTGAGCAGGCGGTGCTCGCTGAAGTACGGGCCGATCAGCTGCATACCGACGGGCAAGCCGTTGATCTCGCCGCACGGGTGCGACAACGCCGGAATGCCGGCCAGGTTGACGCCGATGGTGTAGATATCCGACAGGTACATCTGCACGGGGTCGCCCGATTTCTCGCCGAACTTGAAGGCGGTGCCCGGCGTGGTCGGGCTGGCGATGACGTCGCACTGCTTGAAGGCTGCATCGAAGTCGTTGGCGATCAGACGGCGAATGCGTTGTGCCTGCAAATAATAAGCATCGTAGTAACCGTGCGACAGCACGTAGGTGCCGATGAGAATGCGGCGCTTTACTTCTTCGCCGAAGCCCTGCGCACGCGACTTGGCGTACATGTCGTTGAGGTCGCTGTATTCCGGTGCGCGATAGCCATAACGGACACCGTCGAAACGCGACAGGTTCGAGCTGGCTTCGGCCGGGGCGATCACGTAGTAGGCGGCGACCGATTGACCGATCGACGGCAGCGAGACTTCGACCGTCTCGGCACCCAGCTTGCGGTATTCGGCGAGTGCGGCGTCGATCGCGGCCATGGTGGCAGGGTCGCCGTCGGCGTTGAAGAATTCCTTAGGCAGACCGATGCGTAGGCCTTTCAGCGGCTGCGCCAGCGAGCGTGTGTAGTCCTCGTCCTCACGCTCGAGGCTGGTCGAATCCTTGGCATCAAAACCGGCGAAGGCGTTGAGGAGTAGGGCGCAGTCTTCTGCTGAATGCGCCATCGGCCCAGCTTGATCCAGCGACGATGCGAAGGCGATCATGCCCCAGCGTGACACCGTGCCGTACGACGGTTTGAGGCCGGTCAAGCCGCACAGCGCAGCCGGCTGACGGATCGAGCCGCCGGTATCGGTGCCGGTCACGGCGGGCGCCAGACGCGCAGCAACCGCAGCGGCCGAACCACCCGACGAACCCCCGGGTACGCGCTCGGTGTCCCACGGATTACGCACGGGACCGTAGTACGAAGTTTCGTTCGACGAGCCCATGGCGAACTCGTCCATATTCAGTTTGCCCAACGAGACGAGGCCGGCCTGAGTGCAGCGTTCAACCACGGTCGCGCTATACGGTGCGATGAAGTTTTCCAGCATGCGCGAACCGCAGGTGGTGCGCCAGCCATCCTGACAGAAGATGTCTTTATGCGCGATGGGCACGCCGGTGAGCGGACCGGCATTGCCGGCAGCGCGTGCGGCGTCGGCGGCTTTGGCGGCAGCGCGCGACTTCTCTGCGTCGATGGTGACGAAGGCGTTGATCGTAGGATTGTGCTGGGCGATGCGACCGAGGAAGAGATCGGTCAGTTCCAAGCTAGAAACCTGTTTGGTTTCGAGCGCGCTGGCGAGTTCTCTGAGGCTGGCGTGGATCATTCGATTACCTTCGGTACGAGGTAGAGGCCGGCTTCCGATTCAGGCGCCAGGGCCAGGCAGCGATCGCGTTGTTCGAGGCTGCCATCGGTGACCTTGTCTTCGCGCAGGCGTTGGCCGACGTCGCAGGCGTGCGCCATGGGCGCGATGCCGCTGGTATCGACCTGACGCATGTCGGCGATCATGCCGAAAATGTTGTCGAGGTGGCCGAGTGTGGCGTTGACCTGGTTCGGATCAAGCTCGATCCGGGCCAGTTTGGCCAGTCGTTGTACGTCTTCAGGGGTAAAAGCCATGATATGCGGCAGCAATATTGCGTTGATGGGGTGGTTTGTGTTGAATAGGCCGAGAAATACTCGGGAACATCGGTGAAGTTCGCCAAACTGCACATGGCCGACCGAGGGTCGGCGGGTTGCCCCGGGCGTTTGTGACGCGTTTGCTTCGAAAGGCGCAGCGCCTTCCAATATCCCCTTGAATTTGCGGTATTATACGCGGTTTAGTTGGCGGCTTGTCCGCTGGCTCGGCGCCCTCCGTTGCAGCGCAGCGCGAACCATGGTTCTGCGCGCCTCACAACCTTATTTGAATTCTGGAGCTTCACATGTTTGGACTGTTTCGCGGAATGTTTTCCAATGACCTGGCGATTGATCTGGGTACGGCCAATACCCTGATTTATGCGCGCGGCAAGGGCATCGTGTTGGATGAACCGTCGGTGGTCGCTATTCGTACCGATGGCGGTCCGAATGCCCGCAAGAGCATTGAAGCCGTGGGCAAAGAAGCCAAGATGATGCTTGGTAAGACGCCCGGCAGCATCAATGCGATTCGCCCGATGAAGGACGGTGTGATCGCCGACTTCACCGTGACCGAACAGATGCTCAAGCAGTTCATCAAGCGCGTGCACGATGTGCGCATGTTTGCGCCGGCACCGCGCATCATCATCTGCGTGCCCTGTGGTTCGACGCAAGTCGAACGCCGCGCGATTCGCGAATCGGCGCTGGGCGCGGGTGCTTCGCAGGTGTACCTGATCGAAGAGCCGATGGCGGCTGCGATCGGCGCTGATCTGCCGGTGAGCGAAGCGACGGGTTCGATGGTCGTTGATATCGGTGGCGGTACAACTGAGGTTGGTGTGATTTCCTTGGGCGGTCTGGTTTACTCGACGTCGGTGCGCGTTGGCGGCGACAAGTTTGATGAATCCATCATCAATTACATCCGTCGTAACTACGGCATGCTGATTGGCGACACCACGGCAGAGAACGTCAAGAAGCAGATTGGTACCGCGTTCCCCGGTCTGGAAGTGTTGGAGATGGAAGTGAAAGGCCGCAATCTGGCAGAAGGTATTCCGCGTACCTTTACCGTGACTTCGAATGAAATTCTGGAAGCACTCTCGGAACCGACCAACCAGATCGTCACGGCCGTGAAGCAGGCGCTGGAACAAACGCCGCCCGAACTGGGTGCCGATATCGCCGAGCGTGGCCTGATCCTGACTGGCGGCGGCGCACTGCTGCGTGATCTGGACCGTCTGCTGCGTGAAGAAACCGGTCTGCCGGTCATGGTGGCTGAAGATCCGCTGACCTGCGTTGTCCGTGGTTGCGGGATTGCGCTGGAAAAGATGGACAAACTCGGCAACATTTTCGCGTCCGAGTGATCGGACGGGCGTAGTCCATGCCCGATTTCGAGCAGCAACCACCTCCGTTGTTCAAACAAGGGCCAGCACCGCTGGCCCTGTTGATTCTTTACGTCTGTACCTCGATCTCACTGCTGGTGCTGGATGATCGCTTTCGCTATCTGGAGCCGCTGCGGGGCATCGTGACGGAAGTCGTGTCGCCGCTGAAGAAAGTTGTGCAATGGCCGGTGGTGGCGTTGACCACGGTCGACGAATATGCGGTCACGCTGGATCAGGCGCAACGCGATAATGCGGCGCTACGTCAGGCGCGACTGATCGATGCCGAACGCTTGCAGCGACTGGAAGTGCTCGAAGCCGAGAACCAGTTTCTGCGCAAGTTAGTGGAGACGCGTCGTTTGCTGGGCAGCCGTGTGCAACCGGCAAGCATTCTGTACAGCGCGCGCGACCCATTCAATCGGCGCGTCGTTTTGGATCGCGGCACGGATGCGGGTGTCATCGAAGGCCAGCCGGTGGTCGATGATCAGGGCGTGGTGGGGCAAGTCACCCGGGTGGCGCCCGAGCATGCCGAAGTCACGCTACTCACCGATCGCAATCAGTCGATTCCGGCGCAGGTGGTGCGCAACGGTTTGCGCACAGTGGTTTTCGGAACGGGCGATGGTCGACTGGAAATGCGTTACATGTCGTCGAATGCCGATGTGCAGGTTGGCGACTGGATCGTTACCTCCGGTATCGACGGTATCTATCCGCGTGGCCTGAAGGTCGGCAAGGTCGAGAGTTTGGAAAGCGATCCCAACGGCATCTTCTCGCGGTTTATTCTGACGCCGGCGGCAGGTATGGGTCGTTACGGCGAAGTGCTGTTGCTCGAACCGGTGACGTTGCCAACCGAGCGACCGGCCAGCCTGGATCGCAAGACCGAACAGCAGGCTACTACCTTCAGCAAGAAGAAGCGTAAGGCGCAGTAATGCAGATCAACTTCCAGTCTTCCCGTCTGTTGCGCCCGGCGCGCCCGGGTTTTATCCGGTTGACACTGATCGTCGCATTTCTGCTCAATCTGCTGCCGACATCCTTTTGGCCGCTCTTTCCAGAATGGGTGATGCTGGTCGTACTGTTCTGGTCGATTCGTGCCCCGTTGATCGTGGGTACGGGCACTGCATTCATCCTCGGACTGCTCATGGACGTCGTGGACGGTAGTCTGATGGGGCAGCATGCCCTGGCCTACGTGCTGATTTCGTACGCCGGTCGCGTCTTGTCGGGACGCATACTCTGGTTGCCACTCAAGCAGCAAATCATGCATGTCCTGCCGATTATGCTGGCGGGCGCACTGCTTGAAGTACTGGTACGCTGGTTCGCCGGCGATGAATTCCCCGGCTACCTCTATCTGGCGCAACCGCTGGTGACTGCAGCGCTCTGGGGACCAGCCACCTATGGGCTCATGCTGCCCCAGTTCCTGAGTAAGGATCGGGACTACGAACGTCCGATCTGACACGCATGTCTTATTTCGACGATCAGGACGCAGGCAAACGCTTTCAGGGGCGGTTGGGCACGGCATCGGTACTGATGCTGGTGGCGTTCTTTGCCTTGATCCTGCGCTTCTTCTGGCTTGGTGTGGTGCAACATGGCTATTACCAGACGCGGGCCGAAGACAACCGGTTGGCGCTGGTCCCTGTGGTGCCTAACCGCGGACTGATTCTTGACCGAAACGGCGTACTAATGGCAACGAATACCTCGGCTTATACGCTGGAGGTGGTTCCGGGACTGGCCGGAAACATTGACGAGACCATCGAGGGGTTGTCGAAGGTGGTCACCATCGAAGGCAAGGACAAGCGCCGTTTCAAGCAGCTGTTACGCGAAGCCAAAACTTTTGAATCGATTCCACTGCGTTCGCGCTTGAGTGAAGAGGAAGTCGCCCGCTTTGCCGCGCACCGCTATCAATTTCCCGGTGTTGAGGTGCGGGCGCGCCTTTTCCGCAGTTATCCGCTGGGTGAAACGGCATCGCACGCGCTCGGTTATATGGGGCGGATCAACACCAAAGATCTGGAGCGCATCGACGAGGAAGGGCAAGCGGCCAACTATCGCGGCACCGATCACATCGGCAAGACGGGGCTGGAGCAGCGCTACGAATTTGAGATGCACGGCGTCAGCGGCTTTGAGAGTGTCGAAGTGGATGCCGGTGGTCGCGGTATTCGCGTGCTGTCGCGCACGCCGCCGATCTCAGGAAATAATCTCAACCTGACGATTGATGCCCGCCTGCAGCAAGTCGCCGAACAGGCCTTTGGCAAACGCCGCGGCGCACTCGTCGCGATCGACCCTGAGAACGGCGAGATCCTCGCGCTGGTTTCGATGCCGACCTATGATCCGAATCTGTTCGTTGATGGCATTCGCAGTGACGACTGGGATGTGCTCAACACCGATATCAACAAACCGTTGCTGAACCGGGCGATCTACGGCGCCTATCCGCCGGGATCGACCTTCAAGCCATTCATGGCGCTGGGTGCGCTGACGGTTGGTAAGCGCACGCCACAACAGGCGATCAGCGACCCAGGATATTTCAACTTCGGCAACCACACCTTCCGCGACGACAAAAAAGGCGGACACGGCATGGTCAACATGTATACGTCGATCGTGCATTCCTGCGATACGTATTACTACATGCTAGCCAACGAGTGGGGCATCGATGGTTTGTCCAACTTTATGGGACGCCTGGGCTTCGGGAGTAAAACCGGTATTGATATCGATGGTGAGGCCAAGGGCGTGCTGCCGTCGCCGGCCTGGAAAGAGCGTCGGTTCAAACGTCCGGAGCAGCAAAAATGGTACGCCGGTGAAACCGTTTCCATCGGCATCGGTCAGGGTTACAACTCATACACGATGCTTCAATTAGCGCAGGCAACCGCGATATTGGCCAATAATGGTATCGGGTATAAACCGCATCTGGTGCGGAGTATTACCGATGCGCAGACGGGACAAGTGCGCGCCATGCCGCTGGAAAAAACGCATGACGCTAATCTGAAACCAGAGCACGTCGAGGTAATTCGCCATGCGATGATTGGTGTGAACAAAGAAGGCACCAGTGCACGCGCCTTTGCCGGTGCCAAGTACGTTGCAGCGGGCAAGACGGGCACCGCTCAGGTGTTTAGCCTCAAAGGCGGCACCTATTCGCACGGCGGCACGAAAGAGTTTCTGCGCGACCATGCGTTGTTTATTGCTTTTGCACCAGCGGACAAACCCAAGATCGCATTGGCTGTGGTCGTGGAGAACGCCGGTTTCGGTGCGCAGTCGGCGGCGCCGATCACGCGCCAGGTATTTGATTACTATTTACAGGGCATTGTGCCGAAGGGCCCGGCACCAGATGCGCCCGGCGAGCCGGAGCCCGAGCGACGCGATGCGGCGTTGTATGCCGATCCACTGAACGACGATCATGATGCACTGCTTGGTTTGAGCGCGCCTAACGAACCATCAGGCCCGTTTGCCCGTATGCCGGCCGCAAAAGATGCGTTGCCAGCAAGGAAAAAACCATGAGTCGCTCGATCAATTGGCGTGGCATGTTGCAACCGTGGATCGAACATGTCGATGTGCCGTTGCTCAGAATCACCGGCTTGCTCATGCTGGTGGGGTTACTCACCGTTTTTTCAGCGACTTGGTCGGGCCAAGAACGCATGCCATCGCAGTTTTTCAATATGACGGCCGCGTTGACACTCATGTTCGTCGTGGCGCGCATTCCGCCGCAACGGCTCATGCAACTGGCGTGGCCCATGTATCTGTTCGGACTCGTCCTTCTGGTGCTGGTCATGTTGTTCGGCATCAAGGTGAACGGAGCCAAACGCTGGTTGTCGCTGGGTTTCACCCGCATCCAGCCCTCCGAGATCATGAAAATCGCCATGCCTCTGGCGATGGCTTGGTATTTTCATCACTTCGAGAACCGCCGCTGGTTCACGAAGTATCTGGGCGCCCTGCTGCTGTTACTGATTCCGTCGGCGCTCATCGCCAAGCAGCCGGATCTGGGTACGGCGATCCTGGTTTTTTCGGCAGGTTTTTACGTGATCTTCCTGGCCGGTTTGTCGTGGTGGGTGATCGGTGGGCTCACACTGGCCGGCGCGGCGGTGGCGCCGTTTGCCTGGAACTTTCTGCATGACTATCAACAGAAACGCATTCTGACGCTGATCGATCCGACGACCGACCCGCTCGGCTCGGGCTATCACATCATTCAATCAACGATTGCGATTGGTTCTGGCGGCGTCATCGGCAAAGGCTACATGAGCGGCACGCAGGGGCAGCTGGAGTTCATTCCCGAGAAGCATACGGACTTTATCTTCGCGGTCTTTGCCGAGGAATGGGGACTGATCGGCAATGTGATTCTGGTCGTGCTTTACGGCTTCCTGATTGAGCGTGGCTTGCGCATCTCGCTGCGGGCAAGTACGACCTTCAATCGATTGCTGGCCGGCGCCATCACGATGGGATTCTTTACCTATGCCTTCGTCAATATGGGGATGGTGTCGGGCATCCTGCCGGTGGTCGGCGTGCCATTACCGTTTATCAGCTACGGCGGTACGGCGCTGGTGACACTGTGTACCGGACTGGGTATTCTCATGAGTATTGAAACGCACCGGACGAACCGTTGATGAAAATGCGTGCCGCTGTTTATCTGCCACTCGCGCTCATGTTGAGCACCGGTCTATTGAGCGGTTGCTCAAGTACGGGAAGTCGCAAACCAGTGGCCAGTCAGGCCAACGGCGGCTATGTCATGAAGCCTTATGCTCGCAAAGGCGGCGGCTTTTATAAAGACGATGGACTGCCGGCGCAGATTCCGGAAAATATCGACCAGATTCCGAACGCGACACCACGCCCGGAGCCCTTGCGCAAGGCGGCCAACCGGCCCTATACAGTTCTGGGCCGCAGCTACACGCCGATGACCGAATTGAAGCCGTTCTCCGAACAGGGCATCGGTAGCTGGTATGGCACCAAGTTCAATGGTCTCAAAACATCGAACGGCGACACCTACGACATGTTTGCCATGACGGCGGCACACCCGACGCTGCCATTGCCGTCGTATGTGCGCGTGACGAATCTGCAGAACAGCCGAAGCGTGATTGTGCGCGTCAATGATCGTGGTCCCTTCCATGATGGGCGCGTGATTGACCTCTCATTTACGGCGGCTTACAAACTGGGGTATGTCGATCAGGGCAGCAGCCGGGTGCGGGTCGATTTGATCATTCCCGACGCAGCGTCGGGCATGACATATGCCGACGTCAGCAAGGATGCGCTTGCCGCGTCGGATGCGAAGCTCGATGACAAGACCCGTTATGGTGAGGAAATCCCGAAACCGGGGACCTATGTCCAAATGGGCGCCTTTCAGAATGGCTTCAACGCGCAGGTGCTGCGCAATCACCTGCTGCGCGAGCTGGACTGGATGACGGCAGACAAAGTCCATGTTTATGCCGAACTGCCATGGCATCGCGTTCAAGTGGGACCGTTTGCCAACCGCGCCGAAGCTGAAGCCGTACAAACCAAAATTCGCGATGCGCTGGGCGGCCAACCGCACATCGCCATCCGTCCCGATCGAGTTGCGGGCGCCGCGCAGTCTACCCACTGAGGAATATCCGCATGACCACATATGAGTTGCCCAAGGAACCCGTTGGTAGTGGCGCCGAAACGCTACTCGAATTCCCCTGCGACTTTCCCCTCAAGATCATGGGCCTCGCGCAGGACAATCTGGCACAGGAAGTGCTGAAGGTGATTCACCAGTTCGCGCCGGATTATGACGGCAAGAATATGGAAATGCGCGCTTCGAGTTCCGGCAAGTACGTCAGTCTGACCTGCACCGTCAATGCGCACTCGAAAGCGCAACTCGACGATCTGTATCGCGCACTGACCAGTCACGCTTTGGTCAAGGTCGTGCTCTAAGCACCATGCCCGCGTTGCATATTCGTCGCCTCGGCCAGGTGCCCTATGAACCCACCTGGCAGGCCATGCGTGAACAGACGCTGGCGCGGGCAGGCGACGCGGGTGCAAACATCGCGGATGAATTGTGGCTGGTCGAACATCCACCGGTGTTTACCCAAGGCCAAGCCGGCAAGCCCGAGCACGTGCTGCGCGACATCGGCATTCCCGTCGTGCCTATCGATCGGGGTGGGCAAATTACCTATCATGGCCCGGGTCAGGTGGTGGTCTACCTTTTGTTGGATCTCCAGCGTCGTCATCTGAAGGTGCGCGAACTGGTGAAGCTCATCGAGCAGGCGGTTATTGATTTGTTGGCCGAACACCAGGTGACGGCAGTCAGGCACGACGGCGCACCGGGCGTGTATGTGGGCGACGCAAAGGTGGCTGCGTTGGGGCTCCGCGTGCGCAATGGCTGCTGCTACCACGGCGTGAGCTTGAATGTGGATATGGACCTGTCACCGTTTGCGGCGATTAACCCCTGTGGATACGAGGGTTTGGCAGTCACCCAACTGCGCGACTTGGGTGTTAACCTAACACCTTTGGCGGCAGGCGAAGCCCTGTTGACGCATTTGCAGAAACAACTGGAGATATCCCATGGCTGACGCCGGGGTCAAACAAAAAGGCGAACTTAAAACGGCACGGATCCCGATCAAGATCGTGCCGCAGGAGGCTTTGCGCAAACCGGACTGGATCCGCGTCAAAGCCGGAAACGATGCCGGCCGTTTTGGCGAAATCAAGAAGATGCTGCGTGAGCAGAAGCTGCACACGGTTTGTGAAGAGGCGGCTTGCCCGAATATCGGCGAGTGCTTCGGTCGCGGCACAGCGACCTTCATGATCCTCGGTGATATCTGTACGCGCCGTTGCCCGTTTTGCGATGTCGGGCATGGCAAACCGTTGCCACCGGATATCGATGAACCACGTCATCTGGCCGAATCAGTGGCCAATCTCAAACTGCGTTATGTGGTCATTACCAGCGTCGATCGCGATGACCTACGCGACGGTGGTGCCCAGCATTTCGTCGATGTGATTCGCGCCGTGCGCGAAGCATCGCCGACGACGACCATCGAAGTGCTGGTGCCAGACTTCCGGGGGCGCATGGAGATCGCGCTGGAAATCTTCGGCCAGGCGTTGCCCGACGTCATGAACCACAACCTGGAGACGGTGCCGCGTCTTTACAAACAGGCACGCCCCGGCGCCGATTACGCGCACTCGCTGAATTTCCTGAAGGCGTTCAAGGAACGTTATCCCGATATCCCCACGAAGTCGGGGTTGATGGTGGGACTCGGCGAAACCGACGAGGAAATCATCGAAGAGCTTAAGGACATGCGTGCCCACAACATCGATTTATTGACGATCGGTCAGTATCTGGCGCCATCGAATCACCATTTACCGGTGCAGCGTTATGTGCACCCGGATACCTTCAAGCGCTTCGAGAGTGAAGCATTGGCGATGGGTTTCAGCGGTGCGGCATGCGGCCCAATGGTGCGGTCCAGCTACTGGGCCGATCAGCAGGCGCACACCGCCGGCGTCGTCTAAGCGTCGCCGTATCCGACGTGAGGCACCGGCAGTGCCGGCGCAAGGTTATTTCCGCTGACCGGTTTGACGCGGCTTGCACATTCTTTGGCGCGAACCCGGGCCTCGTCTGTGTCCTGGCCGTTAGCCAAAGCCACACCCATGCGCCGGCGCTCAAAACTTTCCGGCTTGCCGAACAGACGCAGATCGCTATCGGGTACCTGTAAAGCGTGGGCGACGCCCTCAAAGGCGATGCCCGCCTCTTCGAGCCCGCCATAGATTACGGCGGAAGCACCCGGCTGGCGACAACGCGTATCGACTGGCAGACCCAGAATGGCACGGGCGTGCAGTTCGAATTCGGACTGGCGCTGCGTGCACAACGTGACTAAACCGGTATCGTGCGGACGCGGGCTGACTTCGGAAAACCAGACATCGTCGCCCTTGATGAACAGCTCGACGCCGAAAATGCCTCGGCCCCCCAGATTATCAGTCACGGCCTTGGCGATCTCGCGTGAGCGTGCGATGGCCTTGGCCGACATCGGCATCGGCTGCCAGGATTCGACATAGTCGCCTTTCATCTGGACGTGGCCGATCGGGTCACAGAAAAATGTTTCGACCTCGCCCGAAGCGCCGATAGCACGCACGGTGAGCTGAGTGATTTCATAGTCGAAATCGATCATGCCTTCGACAATCACACGACCCTGATTGACGCGACCCCCGGCCGCAGCGTAATCCCAGGCGGCTTGCACCTCACTCGGCGCGTGCAGCATCGACTGCCCCTTGCCCGATGATGACATGACGGGCTTGATAAAACAGGGATAGCCAATTGCATCGATGGCGGCCTGCATTTCTGCCAGAGAATCGGCAAAATGATACGGCGAGGTCGGCAAGTGCAGCACTTCGGCGGCGAGGCGACGGATGCCTTCGCGGTTCATCGTCAGTTGTGCGGCGCGTGCCGTCGGGATGACTTCCGCCAGTTTTTCACGCTCGATTTCAACGAGCATATCGGTGGCGATTGCTTCGATTTCCGGAACGATCAAGTCGGGCTGCTCTTCCAAGACGAGCGCTTTTAAAGCGGCGCCATCCGTCATGTTGATGACGTGCGAACGATGCGCTACCTGCATGCCCGGCGCACCCGCATAGCGATCGACACCGATCACTTCGACGCCGAGGCGTTGCAAGGCGATGATGACCTCCTTGCCGAGTTCGCCACAGCCGAGCATCATGACGCGCAGGGCGCTGGGGGAGTTAGGCGTGCCGAAACGAAACATGGTGTGAATCCTGGAGAACGGAAAAGGCGCGTGAGACGGGTGGGGGATGATACTAGGCGGCATCGACCAATAACGCGATTAGCCCGCTCAACGCATGGGCGACGGCTTGTTCGCGAATCTGCTGCCGATCGCCGATAAAGTGTTGCGTGTCAGTCTGCGTTTGCGTGGGGGTGGACCAACCAAAACAGACGGTACCGATCGGTTTTTCGGGCGTGCCGCCATCCGGACCGGCAATGCCGGTTACCGAGAGTGCGTAATCGGTGCCGGCTACTTTGCGTGCTCCCGTCGCCATGGCGGCAGCGACCGCTTCGCTGACGGCGCCGTGCGCTGAGATCAGTGCAGGGTCGACGCCGAGTTCTTCTTGCTTGGCGCGATTGGAATAAGTCACCCAGCCGCGCTCGAACCAGGCCGAGCTACCGGCTAAGGCAGTCAGTGCGCCGGCGATCAAACCGCCGGTGCAGGATTCGGCGGTGGCCAAGCGGCGCTGTTGTCGGATCAACAGCGTTGCCAGTGTGCGGACTCGAACGGCGATATCGTCGGGCGTGCGCTTCATGATCCGTGCGTTTGCATATAAACAAAGGCCAGCAAGGCGGCCAGCGAAGCGACCGTATAGAGCGCAGCAATAACATCGTCCATCATGACGCCGTAGCCGTTTTTGACATGGCGGTCATAGTGCCGGGCTGGCCACGGTTTGGTGATGTCGTAGAATCTGAACAGAGCGAAGGCGATCCCCTGCCACAACAGACTGTCGCCGATGCTAGTCGAGAGTAACCAGAGAATGCCCCAGAAGGGCACGATTTCATCCCAGACGATGCCGCCATGATCGATTTCACCAAGTGCATTGCCAGTGCGCTCGATGGCGACGATACCGATGACGAAACTGATGAGAATCAACAGCAACACTGAGCTTGGCGCAAGCATCATGTCCAACGCCCGGAAGGTAGCCCAGCCAAAGAGCGTGCCGACGGTGCCGGGTGCCCAAGGCGAAAGCCCACTGCCAAAACCCAGTGCGATGGTATGCAACGGATCTGCCAGCAGAAAACGTACAGTCGGTTGCTGGTCGGTGGCCGGTGGGTTCGGGTTGTCAGGAATCATCATGAACGTAGATCTAAATTTAGGCCTTGGTCTGAATCTGGCTCAGGCGAAATGATCGAAACCGGTGCGGAACCGGGAGAGATCCATCGGTTGTTGGGCGCGATCTAAAACCTGGACGCACGACGGTGTCATTGTGCCGCCTTCTGCGGCGGCCTGCATGCGGCCGATGCGGGTGAGTGGTAGATCAAGCGTATCAGCCAAGTCGTTGATGGTGCCGCGAACGTTCACTGGTGCCGTAAACAGTAATTCATAGTCGTCGCCGCCGCCAAGCAGGCAACCGTGCCAGAGTTCGGCATCGACGCCGACGGGTGGCGCCGGTAACAGCGACGCTTCAAGCGCAGCGTTTAAAGCGGAAGCCTCGGCAATATGTCCCAAGTCCTGCAACAGACCATCGGAAACATCAATGGCACTGTGTGCCAAACCACGCAGGGCCAGACCGAGTGCAACGCGTGGTTGCGGTCGGTGTAGCGCACGGTCAACGGTGGCTGCAATCTCGTTCGGCAAAGGCACGCTATCCAGCTTGGCGCGCAAGCCCAGTGCGGCATAACCCGGGGTGCCGGAAACCCAGATGTCGTCATCGGCCATTGCGCCGTTGCGGCGCAGGGCGCGCTCCGGCAATACCTCCCCCAGTGCGGTGACGCAGAAGGTACGCGCGGTGCCCGCACATCGTGTGGTGTCGCCGCCGATCAGTGCGACACCATGGGCGGCGGCGCAATCATTGAAGCCCGCGAAGAAAGCATCGATCCAGGTGGTATCGTTGGCGTCGGCCTGTGGGATGGCTGCCGCCAGCGTCACAAAACGGGGTGTAGCGCCCATCGCCGCGAGGTCGGAAATATTAACGGCCAGGGTTTTCCAGCCTAAGTCGTTGGCGGCATCGCTATCGAGAAAGTGCACGCCGCTGACCAGCATGTCGGTAGTAACGGCCCAGGCCGAATCGGCATCGGCTGCGCGAATCAGCGCACAGTCATCGCCCGGTCCGAGGATCGGTGGCTGTGAGACCTGATCGGCGCGAGTCTGGCGCAGCAGGTGTTCGATCAGTGCGAACTCGCCGGCCATGAATGTGCTAGCGCTTAGGGCGGCTGCTTTCCAGCGGACGCAGCGTCGGCGCCAGCCGGTCGAGTACGCCGTTCACAAACTTGTGACCATCGGTACCGCCAAAGGTTTTAGCGAGTTCGATGGCTTCATTGAGCACCACGCGCAGCGGCGTTTCGGGGCTGCTTGCCATTTCATGCGCACCTAACAACAGAATGCAACCCTCGACCGGCGATAGTTCGGCGAAGGGGCGATCAAGGAGCGGTGTGAGTTGCTCGCGCAGCGTCTCGTGGCTAGCGATGCAACCGCGCAGCAAGGCGATAGCAAAGTTCTGCTCGGCGTCGCGTAGTTGATCGAAGCCTTCGATGTCGTGCAGGGCGCTTTCGCAGGCGGCCAGATCTTGTCCGCCGATCTGCCAGCCATAGAGTGCTTGCAAAACCGCCTCGCGGGCGCGGCGGCGGGCGGGCTTGGGACCGTTGGCCGGACGTGCTGCGCTCTGGGCTTCCCGGGTCATGTCGGGTTGCCTTCGGGTTGCGGCGCTGCGCCGAGGCGGATACGTTCGTGCAAACGCGCCATTTCAACCGCGCATCGGGCGCAGTCGGCACCCTTGCCATGCATGCGCGCCAAGGCCTGATCGTCGTCTTCGGTGGTCAGGATGCCATTGGCGACTGGTACACCCGTGGCCAGCTGCACTTCCATGACGGCGCGACAGCTGTCGTTGCTGACGACCTCAAAGTGATAGGTCTCGCCGCGAATCACCGCACCCAATGCGATCAACGCGTCATAAGGGTTGTCTTCTTCGTCGGCCAGGCTTTGCAGCACCAGCGGGATTTCCAGTGCGCCCGGCACGCTGCAAACCGTGATGTCATCGGCAGCAACGCCGAGTCGGTGCAGTTCATGAATGGCACCTGACAAAAGTCCGTCGCAAACATCCTGATTGAAGCGGGCGACAACAACACCGATGCGCAGGCCTTGGCCGTTTTCGCGGATGGGATATTCCAGATAGCGGGTCATCGATAGGTCCTTAAACGTTGGTCTGCGTGCCATTGGGCAGTTGGAAGCCGGTGACTTCGAGATCGAAGCCGGTCATTGCGGGAATACGTTGCGGTGCGGACAGCAGGCGCATTTTTTTGACGCCGAGATCGCGCAGAATCTGCGCGCCGATACCGTGCAGTAGTGGATCCCATTTGCGGGGTTGTGCTGGCTGCTCGGTTGCGTTCAACCCTTGCAGTAGTTCGTTTCCGCTTAGCGGCTTGTGCAGCATGACGAGCACGCCCTGCTCGGCGGCGCCGATGGCGGTCATGGCATCTTCGAGCATGACGCTGTGCCCGGTATTTTCCGGAGCGAGAAAGTCGAGCACCGAAATCGGCACATGCACACGTACCAACGCTTCCTTGCTCGGATCGAGCGGTCCCTTGACGAGCGCCAGATGCACTTCGTCCGAGGCCTTATCGCTATAGGTATGCAGTGTGAAATGGCCGTGGCGGGTATCGAGCGGGCGCGAACCAACGCGGCTGACAAGTGTCTCGTGTTGGCTGCGGTAATGGATGAGGTCGGCGATGGTGCCGATCTTCAGGCCATGATGCGCGGCGAACTCGCGCAATTCCGGCAACCGCGCCATCGTACCGTCTTCGCTCATGATCTCGCAGATCACTGACGCGGGGGATAGGCCGGCCAGTTTGGCCAGATCGCAGCCCGCTTCGGTATGACCGGCGCGCACCAGCACACCCCCCGGACGCGCCATGATCGGAAAGATATGGCCCGGTTGCACGATGTCCGATGGTTTGGCGTCGGTGGCGACGGCTGCCTGAATTGTGCGCGCGCGGTCGTGGGCCGAGATACCGGTGGTTACGCCCTCGGCCGCTTCGATTGAAACGGTAAACGCCGTACCGAATTGCGCCTTGTTGTCGCGTGCCATCTGGTTGAGACCGAGTTGACGGCAGCGCTGTTCGGTCAGTGTCAGGCAGATCAGACCGCGGCCGTAACGCGCCATGAAATTGATGGCCTCCGGCGTCACATGGTCCGCCGCCAGCACGAGGTCGCCTTCGTTTTCACGGTCTTCTTCGTCGACCAGAACGACCATACGACCGGCGCGCAACTCGGCAATGATTTCGTGCGTTGGTGCCATGCGCTGTGCAGCGGGCGGTAGATGTTGTTCGTTCATGATTTTGTATACGACAGCAGACGTTCGCAATAACGTGCGATGACGTCGATTTCCAGATTGACCGACGACCCGACCGTGAGCGTGTGCAGCATGGTGTTTTGCAAGGTGTGCGGAATCAGGTTGATCGAGAACAGGCGTCCTTCGACCGTGTTGACCGTGAGGCTTGTGCCGTTCACGGTGATCGATCCCTTGCGGGCAATGAACGGCGCCAGGTCGTCGGGCGCTTCGATGGTCAACAGCCAGTCACCTTGCGCGTCCGACGAAGTCGGTGCGAAATGGCGTATCTGACCGATACCGTCGACGTGACCCGTCACCAGGTGACCCCCCAAACGATCAGCCAGACGCAGGGCTTTTTCCAGATTGAGCGGCGCGTCGGCGGACAGTCCCGTGGCGCAACGCAGCGTCTCGTCGGATACATCGACGATGAACGCGGTCGGCTGGTCGGGCGGCGTCAGTTCGACGACAGTCAGACACACGCCATTGCAGGCGATTGAGTCGCCCAGGATGACGTCGGAGAGATCCAGGCCGCCGGCATGAATGGTCAAGCGCACGCCACTATTGCGGGGGGCGACTTGGGTGACGTGACCAACGGCAGCGATGATTCCTGAAAACATGATTTTCGATGCGACGGCAGGACAATGAATAAGGGGGCAATTCTAACACGCCACCCTCGGCAAAGGCCTGTGCGAAGCCGTTTGCACGGGGGAATGGTTGGCTCAGTCGGCCGGTTTTGCAGCCAGGCTCTGCACCCGCTGGAGTTGTTTCAGGAAGGCCTCGGGTCCCACATAGCCAGCAAGCGTGGCGTCATGGAGCAGGCGTCCACCCGGTGCATAAAACACCATGCCGGGCGGGCCATAGAGGCCGAAACGCTGCAGCAGCTGACGCGCCTCGGCGTCGCTGGCCGTGACATCAACGCGGATCGGCGTAAAGGCGTCCAAGGCCTGGCGCACGGCGGCATCACCGAGGGTGTCGCGCTCGAATTCTTTACAGCTCACACACCAGTCGGCATAGACGTCGATGAAAATCGGTTTCTGTGCCTCACGTAACGCGACTTCGAGCGCGGCAACGGTGGTGATGCGCGGCATCGGCAACGGGGCGAGATCGGCCGTTGATCGTTCCTCACCCGCAATGAACGGGCTCAGCGGCCGATCAAGTCGGGACGCGCCACCCAGCGCGCCGGCAAGCCATGCAAGTCCCAGGGCAACGAAAACGACGCCCAGCGCCTTACCGAGTCGCATAGACAGATGCGCCCGTTCGGGCAGACGATCCAGCGCCTTGAGCAGCACACCGGCCGTGATAGCGAGCACGCCGAAACCGCCCATGAACAGGCTGTCCGCCAAGACCGGCGCCAGAATCCACCAGGCGGTGGCGAGCAGGATGAAACCGAAGGCTTTTTTGATGGCCTCCATCCACGGCCCTGTTTTGATCACCAGAGTACCGGCCGAGGCGCCCATGGCAAGTAACGGAACGCCCATACCGAAGGCCAAGACAAATAACAGAATGCCGCCCAGCAGAGCGTCGCCCGTTTGTCCGATATAAAGCAGAGCACCGGCCAGCGGCGCCGCGACACAGGGGCCGACGATCAGTGCCGACAGCGCACCCAGCACAAAGGCAGCGGGTAGCGAACCGCCGTGCACCCGGCTGCTTTCTTGCGCTAACTTGCCCTGAAGCGTACTGGGCAATTGCAGATTGTAGAGGCCGAGCATCGCACCAGCCAATGCGACATAGACGAGCGCGAAGAGACCGAGTACCCAGGGGTTTTGCAGTAGTCCCGACACCAGCGTGCCGGAAAGCCCGGCAAAAACGCCGGCCAGAGCATACGTGAGCGCCATGCCTATTACGTAGGCGAGCGCCAGCAGCAGGCCGCGCAGATGCGACAGCGGGTGCGCCGCATCGTGGCGGCCGAGCACCACCGTCGCCACGATCGGCATCATCGGCAACATGCAGGGCGTGAACGCCAGACCGATACCGGCGCCGAAGAACAGCAGCAGGTTCAACCAGAGATCGCCCTGATCCAAATTACGGGCAATCTCACGGACGCCATTGGCGGGTTCGCCAGCGGGTTCGTTGGCGCTCGGTGCTGCGGCTGCTGCGGTCGGCGCGGCATTTTCTGCACTGGGCAGTACGACGGGCAGTAGCAGCACTTCCGGTGGATAGCAGATACCCTGGTTAGCGCAACCCTGATAGCGCACCGACAGCGTCAAAGTCAGCGGGCGCTGACCGCCACGAATGGTGACAGGCCAGCGCAATGGCTCACTGTAGATTTCAGTGGGCCCGAAATTGGGATCGTCTTTCAAGGTACCGAGCGGCAGGGCGTCGGCTGCAATGCGGACGTCCGCAGGAACAAGGCCGGTGGCCTCGACGGACAGTTTATTGCGATACAGGTAGTAACCGGGTTGTATCTCAAAATGTACTTCGACCTGTTCGCTGTTCAACACCGTCACGCTCGGTTTGAACGCCATCTGGGGCGGTAGGAAACTCGCACTACCGGGTAGCGTGAAGTCGCCGGGTGCGGCCAATGTGGTGGAGGGCAAGGCGAAGCCCGTGACACCAATCACCACAGCAACGAGGACTGGCAGCAAATCGTGCAGTGTTGCGGTGAGGCGCGCGAAAAAAAGGCGAATTGTCTGCATCAGTCGTTTGAGTCAGTGACGCTGGCAACCCAGCGGAGGTAGTCCGGTAGGCCGGCGTGACAATCAACCCCGAGAATTTCCGGCACGTCGTAGGGGTGGGCCGCTTTTAACTGTTGCTCAAGCGCGGCGTAGCGATCACGCTGCGTGACGACGATGAGTGGAATTTCCGTGGCCCGTTCGATTTGTCCCGCCCAACGATACGTGGACTGGCAGGCGGGCAGGGCCTTGACGCAGGCGGCAAGCCCTGCCTCCACCAGTTGATGCGCCAGTGCCTCGGCCAACGCTTCGTCGGGCACGCTGGTAAAGACGAGGTAAGCCGATGTGTCCATCAGTGACGCCAGTTGTGCGTGATAATTTCGCGCAGCACATGCAGACGGCGATGGAAGAAATGATCCGCCGCTGGTACGACGATAATCGGCAGATCTTGCGGTTCGGCCCAGGCCAGCACATTAGCGAGCGGCACGGTTTCATCGGCCGAGCCGTGGATGACGATCGAGTCGCGGGGCACGGCCTCGGTGTCGTAATTGCGCGTACCTTCGACAAAGCCGGCAGCGGTGCCGACGAGCACCAGTCGTTGCGCCGGATGTCCGGCCTCGGTCATGCGTTTGGCCACGCGGGTCTGCACATAGGCGCCAAACGAGAAGCCGGCCAGCACGACGGGAAGGTGGCCGCAGCGTTCCCGTGCATAAGCCAGTACGGCCAGCATGTCCTCGGTTTCGCCAATACCCTCGTCATGCGCGCCCTCGGTCTGGCCGACGGTGCGGAAGTTCGGGCGAAAGGCGGCATAACGCAGACCGGCGAAGGTGCGTGCCAGGGTATGGGCAACCTTATTGGTGGCGGCACCACCTCCGATCGGATGCGGGTGACCGATCAGCGCGATGCCACGCGGTGCACCCGGGTTGTCGATGAGCACCTCGATCTTGCCGACCGGGCCGTCGATCAGCACCTGTTCTTCACGGGATTGGGCAACATGGGACATGGTGGGCGCTTCCAGTGGTTTCAGATACGCAAGCGGTCAACGGGCACGCCTTTGACCAGATGCGATTCGATGATCTCGTCGACATCCTCCTTGTCGACAAACTGATACCAGATTGCTTCGGGATAGATGACCATGACGGGTCCCTCATCACAACGCCCCAGGCAGCCGGCCTTGTTGATACGCACCTGGCCC
Source organism: uncultured Dechloromonas sp. (assembly GCA_964604765.1). GTDB lineage: Bacteria > Pseudomonadota > Gammaproteobacteria > Burkholderiales > Rhodocyclaceae > Fluviibacter. Next base: position 20,595 of record CAZSAE010000001.1, read on the forward strand.
GGCTGGTTGAGCTTGAGCTCGGCGACGCGTGCTTTGGCGTATTCGAAAATGGCCGTTGCACCATGTGCGTTACAACACGGCTCACCGTTATCGCGCTGATTACAGCAAATAAACAGGTGTTGTTCGAAGTAGCTCATGATGCGGTCTCCGGATGGGCGTCTTGGCTGGAAGACAGGATTATAGGCGCCCTGCTTCGACTTCGCCCAATCGGCTTTGCCGGTCGGTCCAGACCAGAAAGAGCAGCGTCAGATACGGCCAGAGGGCGGCGATCAGGCGGGTGAGGCCATTAAAATTAAGAAAGTGGCCTTGTCGCCAGACCGTCAACGCCGTGGGCGAATAGGGGTTGATCGGCATCAGATTGACGAGCACGGTCGCTGTCATTAGGCAGGTCGCGGCAAGTGGCAACTGCCAAGAGACGGGGGCGTAGAGTAACGGCAGCAGTAACGCCACCCCGGCGACGAGCCCCATGAGCCCGCCAGGCGTCAACGCTGCCCATCGCGCGGCCTCACCGAATAGCGGAAGATTGTTGAGCAGCACCCAGCTGGCCAGGGTGCGGATGCAAACGCCCAAGCCCAGAAGAATCATGATGGCCACGAATTGCTGCGGCCGGCGCAGGGCAAGTCGTTCCAGCACGCCGCGCAATAAAAACGCCACGACCAGCGTTTGCAGCCCGGCGATTAGCGCTTCAAGCAGAATGTGTTGATCCGGAGAGAAAGGGAGCGCAGGCGGTAGGGCGAGTAATGCCCGTAAATCGCCGAGACCGAAGAACAGGGTTTCGGGGGAAATCTGGGCAAATAGCCAGAGCGCCAAGAGAATGAATCCAGACTCTGCGCTCAGGCGCCGGACGCCGAGCCGGTGTCGCAGGCGTCCCGCGCCGACCAACAGCCTCGGGCCATAGAACAACGAGAGCGCGACACCGCATAAGGTGCCGAGCGTGTTGAAGAGCAAATCCAACAAGGAAGAAACGCGGCCAGGAATCAGCGTTTGCAATGCCTCGACGCTCGCCGAAAGCAGGAAGCCGAAGAGTACGGGAATGAGCACTCGCGCCCAGGGCGAGCGCCGATGGTGCGGTGACAGCGTTAACAGAAAACCGAGCGGGAGGTAGGCCAATATGTTGAATAGGGCATCCTGCCAGGTCCAGTAACGTGGCCAGTTGCCGGCCATAAAATCAAAGAGCCCCAGGCCGTTGTCGCGCCAAGCATGATTGGCATAGAGACTGGCGTAAACGATGATGCCGACGTAAGCCAGCGATAGCACGAGCGGTCGCTGGTGAAGTCGCTGGCGCAGCGACGGACGCTCAGCGGACGCTGTCGTGCTCGCTGACGTGTCCGTGTTCATGGTGCGCCACATGGTAGGTGCCTTCGGCAGCATGATGGTGCGATGGCGGCGGGCTTAGCCGGCCGATCCGTTGCGGCAGCAGGCTGCCGACGGCCATGCCGATGGCAGCCGCGATGAGGCCCAGAATCTGCGGCGGCCAGATGCGGTTGTCGGCGCTGAACATCTCGCTCAGGATCCAGGTAAAGAAGCCCGCGAAGATGGCGCAAAGCGCGCCCTGGGTTGTGCCGCGTTTCCAGTAGAAACCGGCAACCAGCGGTACGAAAGCGACGACCAGCGTGATCTTGTAGGCATGCTCGACCATTTTAAAGATCGACGCGTTGCTGGTCAGCGCCATGGCCAGTACCATGCCGGCAAAAGCGACAATCACGATACGCATCAGCCAGAGGAAGATTCGGTCGGAGATATGCGGCAACATCGGGCGCAGGATGTTTTCGGTAAACGAGACCGAGGGCGCCAGCAGCGTCGCCGACGAGCAGCTCATGATCGCCGACAGCAATGCACCAAAGAAGATCACCTGCGCGAAAATTGGCGTGTGCTGCAGAATCAGCATCGGCAATACCAGTTGCGAATCTTTGTCGAGCAGTTGCTCAAACATCGCGGGGTCAATCAGTGTCGCCGAATAGGCCAGAAACATCGGGATAAAAGCGAACGCGAAATACAAGGACCCGCCAAGAATCGAGCCAGCCATCGCGACGCGCTCGCTTTTGGCCGACGTGATGCGCTGAAAGACGTCCTGTTGCGGGATCGACCCCAGCATCATGGTCATCCACGCACCGATAAACGGTATCCAGACTTCGTAGCCGCCGCTGGGCAGGAAGTCGAGTTTGCCAGCGGCGCTGGCGTGCGAGATCACCGTGCCGACGCCCCCCGCCAGTTCGCTGACGATGGTCGCGATATAGATCAGCCCGCCCATGATCACGGTGATCTGCACGAAATCGAGAATGGCTACCGACAGCATGCCGCCGAGCACCGTATAGGTCAGCACGATGGCGGCACCAAGGATCATCCCTTTGTCCTGGGGAATGAGGCCGCCGGTGACGGTGAAAAAGACCAGACCCAGCGCCTTGATCTGCGCCGATACCCAACCCAGATAGGAAACAACAATCGCCAGCGTGCTCAGCCATTCGACCGTGTGGTTGTAGCGCAGGCGGTAATAGTCACCGATAGTCAGCAGATTCAGGCGATACAGTTTGCTGGCGAAAAAGAAACCGGCCAGGATCAGGCACATCGAGGCACCGAATGGATCGGCAACGACGCCGCCCAGACCTTCTCGGACGAATGTCGCCGAAACGCCGAGCACGGCTTCGGCGCCGAACCAGGTGGCGAAGACAGTGGCCGTCACGACCGGCAACGGCAACATGCGGCCAGCCACCGCGAAGTCACGCGCATTCTTTACGCGCGTCGCGGCAATCAACCCGATACCGATTGAAACCAGCAGATAAAGCGTGATGAAGCCAAGCAGTGCGGTCATGAGAGGTGGTTCAGCCAAAGCAGCGTCCCGCTGGTGGCGAGCGCCAGCGCGGAAATGAAGACGCTCAACCAAAACCATTGGCGCTGACGGCGGAGCATGCGACGTAGATCGCGGACGACTTTCTGGTCGGCCTTGATTTGCTCATCGTGCGGCATCAGATGGTCGTGTAGCAGGCGTGGCAGTTGCGGCAGAATCTTGGCCCAGTTGGCCCCCTCGCGCTTCATGCCATCGATAAAACCACGCCAGCCGATTTGTTCGCTCATCCAGCGTTCGAGGAAGGGCTTGGCGGTTTTCCACAGGTCTAGATTCGGATTTAACTGGCGACCCAGCCCCTCGATATTAAGTAACGTCTTCTGCAACATCACCAGTTGCGGTTGGACTTCGACGTTGAAGCGGCGCGAGGTCTGGAACAGGCGCAGCAGCACCTTGCCGAAGGAAATATCCTTGAGCGGCTTGTCGAAGATGGGTTCGCACACGGTGCGAATGGCCGCCTCGAACTCGTCGATGCGCGTGTCTTTGGGCGCCCAGCCAGAGATGACATGGACCTCGGCGACGCGTCGGTAGTCGCGTTGGAAGAAAGCCAGAAAGTTCTGCGCCAGATAATTCTTGTCCACTTCGTTGAGCGTTCCGACAATGCCAAAATCGAGCGCGACATAACGGCCATCCTGCGCCACGAGAATGTTCCCCGGGTGCATATCCGCATGGAAAAAGCCATCTCGGAAGACCTGGGTGAAGAAAATCTCGACGCCCTCACTCGATAAGCGGTTCAGGTCGATGCCGGCCGCGCGTAATTCGTCAATGCGACTGACCGGAATACCGTGCATACGCTCCATCGTCATGACGTTGGTGGCACAGAAATCCCAGTACACCTCGGGCACGACGAGCAGCCGTCCATCGGCAAAATTGCGTCGTAGCTGCGACGCGTTGGCAGCTTCGCGCACCAGGTCGAACTCGTCGTGCAGATGCTTGGCAAACTCGGCGACAACTTCACGCGGCTTCAGGCGGCGGCCGTCTTCCGAGAAGCGTTCGATGAGCTGAGCGAATGTATCGAGCAGATCGATGTCGTGATTGACGACACCGTGCATCCCGGGGCGCAGTACTTTGACAGCGACATCGTGACCATTGTGCAGGCGAGCGAAATGTACCTGAGCGACCGACGCGGAGGCTACCGGTTTGGGGTCGAATTCGCTGAAGGCCTCGGTGAGTGGCATTCCCAAACCGCGTTCGATCTCGGCCATGGCCAGATCCGAAGAGAACGGTGGGACCCGATCCTGCAGTTTGGCCAGTTCGTTAGCGAAGTCGGGCGCCAGCAGATCGCGTCGCGTTGACAGCATCTGACCGAATTTAACGAAGATCGGCCCCAGCGACTCCAGGGCTTCGCGCAGACGGACCGCGCGGGGTTTGCTGAAATGCCGGCGGCGCGCATAGAACCCCAACCAGCGGGCAACGCGTCCCTCCGGTTCGGCTTCAACCAGCATGGTCAACAGCCCGTTCTTCCAGCTGACATAGAGAATCCGGGCGAGGCGCTGCAGACGCATAAGCGTTCACTTTCACAGTGACAGCCCACGGGATGTCGGGCCAGAAGGTATAATTTTACCCATGACTTTTGATAGCCGCGAACACATCACCGGCTTGCTGCAAGCCGCGCTTGCCAGCGTTGCCCCGGAACACGCCGAAACCCCGATCCATCTGGAGCGTCCCAAGCAGGCCGATCATGGGGATTTTGCCACCAATCTCCCCATGCAACTGGCGCGGGCCCTCAAGTTGGCGCCGCGCGTTATCGCCGAGCGCATTGTCCATGAATTGCCGCCCTCGCCCGAAGTCGGCGAGGTTTCGATCGCGGGCGCGGGCTTTATCAATTTTAAGCTAAAAGCTGGCGCCAAAACCCGGGTCGTCAGTACCGTGTTGACGCAGCGAGAAGATTTTGGCCGCAGCGCATTGGGTGCCAACGCCAAGGTGCTGGTCGAATTCGTCTCGGCCAACCCGACCGGTCCGCTGCATGTCGGTCATGGTCGCGGCGCTGCCTATGGCGCGAGTTTGTCCGATCTGCTGGCCTTTGCCGGCTGGGACGTGACGCGTGAGTATTACGTCAACGACGCCGGTCGTCAGATGGATATTCTGGCGGTGTCGACCTGGATCCGTTATCTGGATCAGCACGGTGTCACCATCGATTACCCGCCGAACGCCTATCAAGGGGATTACGTGCGCGACATGGCGCGCCAGCTGACCAATGCCCACGGCGATAAGTATGTGCGTGCCAAGACTGCCGTGCTGGAAGGCACGCCGGGCCTACCGGCCGCTGATCGCGCCGACGACGTCGCCAAGGCGCAGCGCGAGCAGCACCTGGATGCGCTGATCGCCAACGGCAAGACCCTGCTTGGCGAAGACTGGCCGTATGTGCACCAGCATGCGCTGTCGGAACAACTGGCTGACGGCCGCGACGACCTGAACGGCTTCGGTGTGCATTTCCAGAACTGGTTCTCGGAAAACGCGCTGTTCGACACCGGCATGGTGGCGCGCTGTCTGGAAAAGCTGGATGCGGCGGGTCATATCTATGAACAGAACGGTGCCCGTTGGTTCCGCTCGACCGATTTCGGCGACGAAAAGGACCGTGTGGTTCAGCGCGAGAATGGTCTCTACACCTATTTCGCTTCCGACATTGCCTACCACCTCAACAAATACGAGCGTGGTTTTGATCGCATGATCAATATCTGGGGCGCCGACCATCATGGGTATATCCCGCGCGTGAAGGGCGCCGTCAAGGCGTTGGCGCTGGACCCGGAGAAGCTGGATATCGCACTGGTGCAGTTCGCCGTGCTCTACCGCAATGGCGAGAAAGCCTCGATGTCAACCCGGGCCGGCGATTATGTGACGCTGCGCGCCCTGCGCGCCGAAGTCGGTGACGATGCCTGCCGTTTCTTCTACGTGTTGCGCAAAGCCGACCAGCATCTGGACTTCGACCTGGATCTGGCCAAGAGCCAGAGTGCCGATAACCCGGTGTATTACATCCAGTATGCGCATGCCCGTATTTGTTCGCTGATGGCGCAGTGGAATGGCACGGAGGCTGATTTGCCAGAAGCTGATCTGGCGCTGCTGACCAATCCGCGCGAAGCGGCGTTGACCGCCTTCCTTGGACGTTTTCCGGAAGTGGTCGAATCGGCAGCGCGCGACCTGGCGCCGCATCAGATCGCCTTTTATCTGCGCGACCTGGCCGCCGAATTCCATGGGTACTACAACGCCGAACGCATGCTGGTCGATGATTCGGCGTTAACGGCCGCCCGATTGGCGCTGTCGGTGGCGGTGCGTCAGGTGATCCGCAACGGCATGGCGCTGTTGGGTGTATCCTGCCCCGAATCCATGTAGCTTCCTGTTCGCACAACCGATAAGCGCTGTTCTGAGTTCACGACGAGGCTGTTATGTCCCGAGATTACAAACCGAACCGTCATGCTTCCCGCGACCGTGAGCCTGCCTCCGGTGGTGGCGCGTTCAAGGGTATTTTGTACGGCCTGATTTTGGGTCTGGCGATTGCTGCAGCAGTCGCCTGGTGGTTTAACCGGATGCCATCACCGTTCATCGACAAGACCGGGACAGGCGCTAGTGGTGGGCAAACGTCGGCCAAAACGACCCCGGGAGTTGCGGCTCCCGAAGCGGCGCCGGCATCCGCCGCGCCTGTTGCATCGGTTAATGCGCAGGGCGAAAACGGCCAACCCATCGCGCTGCCCGGCAAGCCCGGCGACCCGCTGCCCGAAAAGCGTTTTCAGTTTCCCGATATTCTGTCGGGCAAAACGGATGGCACCACTGCACCAGCGGCCAAACCGGCCGAAGTGGCAAAAGCCGCAGATGCCGCTAAGCCTGCCGAGGCGCCAAGCGGTTTTTATCTGATGGCAGGATCATTCCAGAAGCCGACCGATGCCGAAGCGCAGAAGGCCAACCTGGCGCTGATCGGTTTCGACGCCAGCGTCCAGAAGGCGGTCATCGGCGAAAAGGTCTGGTATCGCGTCAAGATCGGCCCGTTCAAGCGTCAGGACGATGCCAACCGGGCCCGTAACGAACTCAAGGAAAACGGCATCGAAGCGGTGCCCGCCCGTAACTAAACCGGAGTTGTCATGCAGCGTCGTCAGTTTCTCGTCACCCTGATCGCCGGCATTGGTGCGGCCACTTCGGGCAGTGTGTTGGCCCAAGCCGCGCTCGGCGGCACGATGCCGTCTGCCAGTGCCGCCGCAGGTGCGGCGATCGCTGGCCAAACCTATGCCCCATTGAATATCCCGGCGCCGGCGGCCAGTGGCAAAATCGAGGTGCTGGAATTCTTTTCCTACGGTTGCCCGCATTGTCACGATTTTTCCGAGCCGTTTGATCGATGGAGCCGTAAGCAGGCTAAAGATGTCGTCGTGCGCCGCGTGCCGGTGACCTTCGGTCGCCCGCAGTGGGTGGTGTTGGGGCGGCTGTTCTACACCGTCCAGTTCATGAAGTTACCCGCACTGGATGCCGCTGCTTTCGCGGCGATTCATCAGCAGGGCAGAATGCTCTACGATGATCAGGCAGTCTTGCAGTGGGCGGCAAGCCAGCCGGGTGTCGATGCAAACAAGTTCAAGGACGTGTATTTCTCGCAGGACGTTACCAACGCCATGAAGAAGGCCGATGCCATGGCCATGTCGTATCAGATTGATGCGGTGCCGTCGATCATTGTTGGCGGTCGCTACAAAATGCTGCAGCAACGCGGCATGAGCTTTACCGATCTGCTGGCCAATACCGAAGCGGTGATTCGTTTGGCGCGACAGTCTCAGAAATAACCCTCATGGCTAGCGCGGTGCGAGCAAAGCCGTAGAAAAGCAAAACGCCCGCAACTGCGGGCGTTTTGCATGGCGTGGTATTTGCCGAACTTACTTGGCGGCTTTGGCCTTGGCTTTGCTTGCGGCCGCCGCCTTTTTGGCGTCAGCGCGCATTTTGACATAGCTACCCGGCGCATCCTCGATGGCCTTGAGTGGGCCGGCGCCCGGGATACGGGCGGCAACTTTCTTGTTGTCGATGGCTTCGACCCATTGTTCCCAGTTCGGCCACCAGGAGCCCTCGTGCTGCTTGGCGCCTTCGAACCACTGCTGCGCCGTTTCCGGCAAATTGCTGTTCGTCCAGTAGCAATACTTGTTGCCGGCCGGCGGATTGACGATACCGGCGATGTGGCCCGAGCCGCCCAGCACGAAGGTGACCGGGCCCGACGGCAGGTGGACGCCCATATAGGTGCTGATCCACGGTGCGATGTGGTCTTCGATCGCCGAGATGAAGTAGCAGGGTGTTTTGACCTTGCGGATGTCGATGGGCACGCCGCCCAGCGTGACGCCGTTTGGTTCCTTCAGAATGTTCTTCAGGTACATGTTGCGCAGGTAGAAGCTGTGCATGGCGCGCGGCATTCGGGTCGAGTCCGAGTTCCAGTACAGCAGATCGAACGGGAACGGATCCTTGCCCATCAGGTAGTTGTTGATGACGAAAGACCAGACCAAATCGTTGGCGCGCAGCATGCTGAAGGTGCCGGCCATTTCCGAACCCTCCAGATAACCGGTTTTTTCCATCTTCTTTTCGATGGCGGCGATGCTGGCCTCGTCGATAAAGACGCCCAGTTCGCCCGGCTCGGTGAAGTCGAGCATGGTCGTGAAGAAGGTGGCCGAATTGACGCGGTTGTCTTTCTTGGCGGCCATGTAAGCGAGCGTCGACATGAGCAGCGTGCCGCCCAGACAGTAACCGGCCAGGTTGATCTTCTTGCAACCGGTGGCTTGTTCGACGGCATTAATGGCGGCCAGCGAACCCTCCAGCAGGTAGTCCTCGAAGTTGAGGTCGGCGTGCTTCTCGTCCGGGTTGATCCAGCTCATGATAAACGTCGAGTGACCTTGGTCGGTGGCCCACTTCACAAATGAGTTTTTCTCGCGCAGATCGAGAATATAGAATTTATTGATCCAGGGCGGCACGATCAACAGCGGTACCTCGAACTGCTGCTTGGTCGTCGGCTCGTAGTGGATGAGCTGGAACAGGTCGTTCTGGTAAATGACCTTGCCCTTGGTGGTAGCGACGTTCTTGCCCAGCTCGAAGGCCGAGGTATCGGTCATACGGATGCGCAATTTCCCGTCGCCGGCTTCAACGTCGTGCAGCAGGTTATTCAGACCCTTGACTAGGTTCTGACCCTGCGTGCGCACGGTCTCGCGGAAGACTTCCGGATTGGTCAGCGCAAAGTTGCTCGGTGACAGCGCATCGACGTACTGGCGCGTATAGAAATTGACCTTCTCGCGCTGCTTGTCATCCATCCCTTCGACGGTGCCAACGGTATCGAGGATGTGCTTGGAAGCAATCAGATACGACTGTTTGATGAAGTCGAATACAAAATCCTGTTGCCAGCCTTCGTCCTTGAAGCGCTTATCGCTCCGCTCGGGCGCCATGGTCGGCTCGGCGTGCATGCCCATCATGCGGATGACCGAGTTCTGCCATAACGAGAAATAATTGTGCACCATGCTCATCTGAGCCTGGGCCAGTTGGTACGGATTCGACATCAGGCGGGCAGACAGGTCCATGAAGGCTTTGGCGATACCGACTTCTTCGCCAGCGGTATTCACACCCTTTTCGGACTGGCGCTCCAGAAAGCTGCTCAGAACGCGGGAAGCACGTTGAGCGACTTCGGCATATACATGAACCAGTTCGGCGGGGTTCTTGCCTTCTGAGCCCTCGGCGGGATTAGGGGACTGCGACATGGTGGTCTCCGAAAACGATAAAGCCAAAAAAATCGTGCCGGTCAGGGTGGCAAGAACGGCCAACCCAGCGAGCACGGGGTGCGACAGCCATAGATTGCCTGTAAAGGTCAGATCGCACAAGGGGTATGACTGCGATGGGTCGACTCCCCATTCAGGCCTATTGGGCTTGGACGCGACGGGCGGTAAACTGCTGGCATGCCGAACCCTGAGCCAAATCTGTCCCCCCCGACGCCGCCCATCGACATTGAGGCAGTTTATCCGTGCATCGGGGTCTGTATGGCCGACCCCGAATCTGGCTTGTGCCAGGGGTGCGGACGCCCGTTGGCCGAAGCACAAACCCCCGAAACGAATGGAACGGACGGCGCCGCTTGAGCCGCTCAGGATGTCTAGCCCGCCCCGGGCGGGTATAATCATTTGCTTGAATCTCGGTCGTTTCCTTCAATCACTTACGCCGGAAACCTGCACATGAATACTGAAAAAGCCCGCTTCAACATGGTCGAGCAACAGATTCGCCCGTGGAACGTTCTGGATCCCAATGTTCTGGACCTGCTATTCGAGGTGCGTCGAGAGGAATTCGTGCCGCCGAACTATCGTTCGCTGGCGTTTGCCGATATCGAAATCCCGCTGTCACCGAATGCGGTGATGATGCCCCCGCGCATGGAGGCCCGTCTGCTGCAGGAGCTGGAGTTGGCACCGGATGCGCAGATTCTTGAAGTGGGTACCGGCTCGGGCTACATGACGGCCCTGCTGGCCTCGCAAGGGGCACACGTGACCAGCCTGGAAATCGATCCGGTGCTGCAGGCGCAGGCCAAAGCCAATCTGGATGAAGCGGGTATCGAGAATGTCACGCTGGTATCGGGTGATGGTCTCAAGGGTTATGAAGCGGGCGAACCCTATGACGCGATCGTGCTCACCGGGTCGGTGCCGGAAGTGCCTGATGTACTGCTGCACCAGTTGGCATTGGGTGGCCGCCTGCTGGCCGTGGTCGGCACCGGTCCGGTCATGGAAGTCGTGCGCGTACACTGCACGGGCCCTGGCACCTATGCGCGCGAAACGCTATTTGAAACCTATCTGCCGCCGTTGGAAAACGCGCCGCGCGTTCGCGAGTTCGCACTCTGATTTGCGGATCGGGTATCCCATATTAAAGCCCGCTTCGGCGGGTATTTTGTTGCCGGTAACCTGGGCGTGGACGCGGCGGATTAGAAATCAAGCGCCCGTCTGATCTCGTCGTGCAATCGGTGAGCAAGTTGTTTGCGGCCGAGGTTGCCCGACCCCGGTTCGATGCGCATAGGCGCGCCGATCGTTAGGCGCACGACCAGTTGGCGCGCCGACAGAATGGCGCAAAAGCTTTGCCACAGCGAGGTGTCGCCGGCGTAAGCGGGTAATAGCGAGCGGTTACCCTGCGCGTCCTCGTAACGGAGTGCTACCGGCGTCACCGGCACATTGGCATCGATGGCCGGCTGGAGTAGCGCGCCGTGAAACGCATGCAGATGCGTGCCGTCGGTGGTGGTGCCTTCCGGGAAGACGGCAAGCCAGTGACCGCCTGCCAGGCGTTGCGCCATGTCGCGGCCGATGGTGTGGGCGTGGCCACGGCTACCGCGTTGCAGAAAGATCGTTTCGTTATGGCGCGCCAGCGTGCCGATGATGGGCCAGTGGATCACGTCATCCTTCGAGACAAAAGCGACCGGTGTCAGTGCGTTGACCGCGAAGATATCGATCCAGCTCACATGATTGGCGGCGATCAGACCGCCTTCTGCCGGCAGCGCGCCCTCGATCTTCAAGGTGAAACCGAAGTGGCGCAGCAGTTCGCGCGACCAGCGATGACGTGTCCGACGACGTCGTTCCAGCGAATAAAAAGGAAAGGCGACCGCCACCCAGACGAGTCCGCCGAGTAGGTGCGCGATGACGCGCGTACCTCGCACGAAGCGCAGTAGCTTCGGGGTCGGTTCGGTTGTCATGGGCTAGGGGTTAGAGTGGTTCACCGAAAGCGGCTTCGAAACGCGTCGCAACGTGGGCGAAGTCGACCTTGTAGTTTTGCGGGCCGGCGTGCGCGATCTTGATCGCACCCATCAGCGAAGCCAGACGACCGGCTTTCTGCCAGTCGTAGCCGTTGGCCAGGCCGAAGAGCAGGCCACCCCGGAAAGCGTCGCCGCAACCCGTCGGGTCGATGATGGCGTCCGGCTGCACGGTTTCGATATCGATGCGCTTGCCACCCGTGAAAATCCAGGCACCTTCGGCGCCCCGCGTCACCACCAACGCCGCGACATTGTCGGCGAGTTGTTCCAGTGACTGACCGGTGCGTTCGCACAGCATCTGTGCTTCATAGTCGTTGACACAGGCGTAGGTGGCGAGCGACAGAAACTGTTTCAGATCGTCGCCGTCAAACATCGGCAGGCCCTGACCCGGGTCAAAGATGAACGGGATGTTGGCTTCGGCGAACTGGCGGGCGTGTTCGATCATGGCGTCGCGGCCATCCGGTGCGACGATACCGAGGCCAATGTTTTCGGCGTGCGCTACTTCGTTCAGATGCGCTTGCCCCATGGCGCCCGGGTGGAAGGCCGTGATCTGGTTATCGTCCAGGTCGGTCGTGATGAAGGCTTGAGCGGTAAAAGCGCCCGGCACCTTGCGCACGTATTTGCGCGACAGGCCATGCGCATCCAGGCGATCCAGGTACGGAATGCCGTCTTCACCAATCGTGGCCATGATCTCCGCCTCGCCGCCCAGGCTGTGCAGCGCGTAGGCGATGTTGCCGGCGCAACCGCCGAACTCCCGACGCATTTCCGGCACCAGAAACGCCACGTTCAAAATATGAATCTGCTCCGGCAGAATCTGATCGCGAAAGCGGCCGTTAAAGACCATGATGTTGTCAAAAGCGAGCGAGCCGCAGATCAGGATTTTCTTGCGCATGGTGATGATCGTTGAGTGAGGGTTATTCGGGGAGTTGGCCGACGAGCAGGCTCCAGCCTTCCTGGGTGTCGGCGACGCGCAGTTCCAGCCAAGGGCGGTAGATGCCAATCAGCTCTTCGGCCTGTTCGGCGAGCAGGCCAGCCAGCACCAGCGAAGCGCCGGGCTTGAGGCGCGATGTCAACGCTGGCGCCAGAATACGCAGCGGGTTGGCCAGAATATTGGCCAGCACCACGTCGTAGGTTTGCGTGTCGTAAGGTGTCGGCAGTTTGTCGCTGGCGTCAAAGAAAGCGGCGGTGACCGCGTTGGCTTCAGCATTGTCGTGCGCCGAGCGCACGGCCTGCGGGTCGATGTCGACGCCAACGACTTCGCGCGCGCCGAGTTTGGCGGCAGCGATGGCCAAGATGCCGGAGCCGCAGCCATAGTCGAGCACGTTACCGGTTGGGCGTTCGCGCACCAACCATTGCAGGCACATGCGGGTCGTCGGGTGACTGCCGGTGCCGAAAGCCAAGCCCGGATCCAGCACCAGATTGATCGCCTCGGCGCTGGTGTCCGGTGGCGTATGCCAACTCGGCACGATCCACAGCGGTCCGCCGATGGGAATCGGATCGAACTGCGCCTGTGTGGCGCGCACCCAGTCAGTTTCGGGGACCTCTTCGATCGTGAGCTCGGCGGCAACGTCGAGTTCTGCGGCGCAGACGGCAACGATGTCGTGCACCGGTTGCTCGGCGTCGAACAGCGCCGACAGCACGGAACGCGCCCAGACGGTGTGTGTTTCCATGCCGGGTTCGCCATACTGCGGTGTTTCGGCGGGGGTGCCGGCATCGGCATCCTCGACGGTCACCGACAAGGCGCCGGCCTCCATCAAAGCGTCGCCGAGCGCCTCGGCTTGTTGCGCGTCCGCGATGATGCGCGCATTAACCCAAGGCACTTATTTGCGCTCGACTTCTTTTTTCTCGGCCAGCATTTCTTCCAGATAGTGAATGCTGGCGCCGCCGTCCACGAAGCCTTTGTCGCGCATCAGCTCGTGATGCAGCGGAATGTTGGTCTTGATACCTTCGACCAGCATTTCCGACAGCGCGATACGCATCTTGCGGATGGCCTGGTCGCGAGTTTCGCCATAGGCGATCAGCTTACCGATCATCGAATCGTAGTGCGGCGGTACCTTGTAGCCTGCGTACACATGCGAATCGACGCGGATGCCCGGACCGCCCGGCGTGTGCCAGGCATTGATCGTGCCCGGTGACGGGACGAAGGTGTAGGGGTCTTCGGCGTTGATCCGGCATTCGATGGCGTGGCCGCGGAAAACAATGTCCCGCTGCTTGAAGCGTAGCTTTTCGCCGGCGGCAATGCGGATCTGCTCCTGCACGATGTCGACCCCCGTGATCATTTCGGTGACTGGGTGCTCGACCTGCACGCGCGTGTTCATTTCAATGAAATAGAATTCGCCGTTCTCGAAGAGAAACTCGAAGGTACCGGCGCCGCGATAACCGATCTTGCGACAGGCTTCGGCGCAGCGCTCGCCGATCTTCTCGATCAGCTTTTCCGGGATGCCCGGTGCCGGGGCCTCTTCGATCACCTTCTGGTGCCGGCGCTGCATCGAACAGTCGCGCTCACCCAGATACACGGCGTTGCCGTGCGTGTCGGCCAGTACCTGGATTTCCACGTGACGCGGATGCTCCAGGAACTTCTCCATGTAGACCGTCGGATTGCCGAAAGCGGTCTGCGCTTCCTGCTTGGTCATCTGCACGGCGTTGAGCAGCGCGGCTTCAGTATGCACGACGCGCATGCCTCGCCCACCGCCACCGCCGGCCGCCTTGATGATAACGGGGTAACCGACTTCGCGGGCGATGCGGACAATCTCCTTGTGGTCATCCGGCAGCGCCCCTTCCGAACCGGGCACGCAGGGCACGCCGGCTTTTTTCATGGCGTCTTTGGCCGAAACCTTGTCGCCCATCAGGCGAATCGTGTCGGCCTTGGGGCCAATGAACACAAACCCACATTGCTCGACGCGCTCCGAGAAGTCGGCGTTTTCCGAGAGGAAGCCGTAACCCGGATGGATTGCTTCGGCATCGGTGACTTCGGCGGCCGAGATAATGGCCGGCACGTTCAGATAGCTGTCTTTCGATGCGGCTGGGCCGATACAGACCGACTCGTCGGCCAGCTTGACGTATTTGGCGTCGCGATCGGCTTCGGAGTGCACGACCACGGTTTTGACACCCAGTAGGCGGCAGGCGCGCTGGATGCGGAGGGCGATCTCGCCCCGGTTGGCGATCAGGATCTTTCCGAACATGGCGATCAGCCGATAACGAAGAGGGGTTCGCCGAATTCGACCGGCTGGCCGTTTTCAACCAGAATGGCTTTGATCACGCCGGAGGCATCGGCTTCGATTTCATTCAGGAGCTTCATGGCTTCGACGATGCACAGAGTCTGACCTTCCTTGACACTGTCGCCGACCTGCACGAACGCGCTGGCTTCCGGCGATGACGCGCGGTAGAAGGTACCGACCATGGGGCTCTTCACGACGTGCCCAGCGGGCAGAGCAGGCGCCGATGCTTCGGCGGCGGCTGGGGCGGTAGCTGCCGGTGCGGCGTGGGCGACGGGCGCCGCGGCATACACCTGGTGCGCGACAGGCGCGCTGGTCAGTTGTTTGGCAATGCGGACCTTTTCTTCACCCTCGGTGACTTCGAGTTCCGAAATGCCGGATTCCTGAACCAGGTCGATCAGTTTTTTTAGTTTACGCAGATCCATGTGGGTCTCCCGAGTGGTGTCTTGAGATTAAAAGAGGGGGCGAATGGACTCAGGCTTTGGCCGGGTCCAGATTGTCCGACAACGCGGCGACGATGTAATCCAGCGCCAGGAGATAACCCTGAGCGCCCAGACCGGTGATGGTGCCTACGGCCTTGTCGGAGAAATAAGAATGATGACGGAACGGTTCACGGGCGTGCACGTTCGAGAGATGCACCTCGATGAACGACAGGTCCGAGGCCAGCACGGCATCGCGCAGAGCGACGCTCGAATGCGTAAAGCCACCGGGGTTGATGATCAGAAAATCGAAACCTTCGTTGCGCGCCGCGTGCAAACGTTCGATCAGTGCGCCTTCGTGGTTGCTCTGGAAAGTTTCCAGCACAATGCCGGCACGTTCGGCGCGTTGCGTCAGCGCCCGATCGATGTCGTCCAGCGTAGTGAAGCCGTACAGATGCGGTTCGCGTTGGCCGAGCAGGTTCAGATTCGGGCCGTTCAGGACCAGGACCTTGCCGAGTTGTTCGGCACAGGGTTGAGCTTGGCTATTCATCGGTGCATTATCCCCCAATTATCGGCAGAGTTCCAGGAAGTTCGCGGCCATATCGCCACAAAAGGCCACAACAAGCCACAATATCGTGACTAGTTACTTGGTGGCCTTGGTCAGATCCGCTTCCAGGTCCTTGCGGGTGTAAATACCAAAATGACGATTCGTGATGCTTTCTTTGGCGTTGATGATTACCGTAAACGGGATGGCGTCGTAACGGTTGCCCAGTTCGCGCGAGAGGTCAAAGCCGGGTTGACCGCTCACGACAATGGGGTAATCAACCGGTGTTTTCTTGAGAAATGCCTTGATGTTATCGGCCTGATCGGCGGCGATGCCGACAAAAACCACACCTTTGTCTTTCCATTGGTCTTGTACTTCATTGAACATCGGCATTTCTTCAACGCAGGGCGGACACCAGCTCGACCAGAAATTCACGACCACGGTTTTACCGCGCAATGCGGTTAGGTCGACGATCTTGCCGTTAATGTCTGTGAATTTGCTGTCAAAAAATTTTGCCGAGACTTGCGGCCCGTTATGGGCGTTCTGCGCGCTATCAAATTTTGAACAAGCGGCGGTCAAGCTGACCAGGGCTAGCAGAGCCAGCCAGCCGGCCAGGCTGCGCAAACGGTGCATGGGTGAAGTCATCCGAGGGGGCATATGGGTTTCCGTGACATGAGTCGTTGTGCAGATGGCGTCATTTTATCGAACAATTGGCCGAATGTTGCGCGCATGTTGTGCACATATTCCCGGTAAATGCCGAGAGGTTCACGCCATGATGGCTTCTGCCGCCATGCGCGCGCGCACCACATCGGCCCGGGCGCGTTCGCGCACCGAGCCATCGTGTTTTTTGAAAACCACCCGTTCGTCGTGGCTGGGATAGATCACCAGGTTGGTCACCAGGTCGTTGCGTGCGACTTGCAGCACGGCGCTGGTGCGCTCGTTGCGCGGCGGAATGTGCTCATAGGCGATGCCCTGATTGAGTAGAAAGATTTCCACGTCCTTGTCGCTGTCCGGGTAGAGCAGGATATCGATCATGGCGAAGCGACCCGCCGTGCCTTCGAGAACCGAGCCCGTCAGATACGGATGAAAATCGGCCAGGGCGTCCATCCAGTACAGTGCTTCCTCGCGCATGGCGACGATACGCTCGCGCTGTTCCGTGTCGTGAAAGATCGCCTGATGCGTGCGTAATGCGTCGTACACCGCCTGCGTGGTCGGCAGGCCGATCCATTCCGGTAAATTCAGCTGGTGCGCCGCCTTGCGTTTGGCCAGTTCCACATCCTCCAGACCGTCTTCGGCCATCAGGCGGGCGGCCACGGCGGCGATATACGCGGTGCCGTTGTTCTGCATGCCGGTAGGGCGTCGTCGGTGGCGCATCTCGAGTCTCCGGGGCAGGTACAATGCGTTCCATTCTAAACCTACCGGATGCAGATTGCGCCGGTGTGACGCGAAAACGGAAAAACGATGCATCTGCATATTCTGGGTGTTTGCGGCACCTTCATGGGCGGCCTGGCGCAACTGGCGTGTGCCGCAGGACATAAAGTCACGGGTTGTGATGCCGGCGTGTATCCGCCAATGAGTGATCAGCTACGCGGCGCCGGCATCGAACTCATCGAAGGCTACGACCCCTCGCAACTGTCGTTAAAAGCCGACGTTTACGTCATCGGTAACGCCATCTCGCGCGGCAACCCATTGCTTGAAGCAATTCTGGATGCCGGTTTGCCCTATGTCTCTGGGCCGCAGTGGTTGGCCGAACATATTTTGCAAGGGCGCTGGGTGCTCGGCGTTGCCGGTACGCACGGTAAGACCACCACCGCCTCGCTGCTCGCCTGGATTCTGGAAGACGCCGGTCTGGCGCCGGGCTTCCTCATCGGTGGCGTGCCGCGCAATTTCGGCGTCTCGGCGCGACTGCATGGTGACCTCAAGGATTCGCCCTTCTTCGTCATCGAAGCCGACGAATACGACACGGCCTTCTGCGACAAGCGCTCCAAGTTTGTGCACTACCGGCCGCGCACCGTCATCCTGAACAACCTCGAATTCGATCACGCCGACATCTTTAGCGACCTGGCTGCCATCGAAACCCAGTTTCATCACCTGGTGCGCACGATGCCGGGCAATGGGCTGATTGTTTCCAACGCCGCCGAACCCGCGCTCAATCGTGTGCTCGAGCGCGGTTGCTGGACACCGGTTGTTGGTTTTGGTGCCAACAGCGGCTTCACGGTAGACGGCGATGACGCCACCGGCCGCATGACGGTCCGCGAAGGCGATGCCGTCGTTGGCGAAATCACCTGGGCGCTCACCGGCGATCACAACCGCATGAACGCTCTGGCTGCCATACTTGCCGCACGTCATGCCGGCGTGCCTTTGGATAAAGGTCTGGAGGCGCTGTCGCGTTTCGAGAATGTCAAACGTCGCATGGAAGTGCGTGGTGTCGAACGTGGCGTGACCGTCTACGATGATTTCGCCCATCACCCCACCGCCATCGCCACCACAGTCAGCGGTCTACGCCGCAAGGTCGGCGATGCGCGCATTCTGGCCGTGATCGAACCGCGTTCCAACACCATGAAGCTCGGTGTCATGAAAGATCAGTTGCCGGGCAGCCTGGCTGATTGCGACCAGGTCTATTGCTACGGCGCCAACCTGGGTTGGGACGCTGCCGATGCGCTGCACCCGATGGGACCGCGCGCCGAAGTGTACGAGGATTTTGACGCCATGCTGAAGGCAATCGTAGGGAACGCCCAGGCGGGCGATCATATCCTCGTCATGAGTAACGGTGGTTTTCAGGGAATCCACAACAAGTTATTGGAAGCCCTGTTATCATCGTGACAGGCTAAAAGATTAGCCAACTTATTTTCCCCAATCAGGAGTTATCCGCATGAAAAAATCGCTGTTGCTCGCCGCACTGCTGGCTACCGCCGGTTTCTCTGTTCAAGCTCAAACCGCCGCCCCGGCTGCTCAGCAGGCTTCGGGTCAAGTAACCCCGGTCGCCGCTGAAGTCGTCGTGCTCACCGCTACCGTGGATTCGGTGGATGCCAAGACCCGCACGGTCGTTCTGAAGAATGATCAAGGTCAGCTGGCTCCGATGAAGGTCGGCAAGGGCGTCACCAACTTCAACAACATCAAGAAGGGCGACATCTTCGTCGTCGAATACGCACAAGCCGTCGCTGTTGGCCTGACGCCTGCACCGAAGGGTACCCAACCGGGCGTTTCGGCCACCCGTGGTGTGAAGGTGCAGGACGCAGCCAACAAGAAGCCGTTTGCAGAAGAAACCGACACCATCTACGCTACCGCCAAGATTCAGAGCGTCGACGCCAAGGCCCGCACGGCCGTGCTGACCACGCCGGACGGCAAGACCCTGAAGGTCAAGGTCGACAAAGCAGTTCTGGGCCTGGAGAACTTCAAGGCCGGTGATGAAGTGCTGGTTGAGTACGTGCAGGACATCGCCGTCGGCTTCGTGAAGCCTGCCAAGAAATAATTCGGCTGCTGCTTCAAA
>CAZSAE010000002.1:0-32968 GCA_964604765.1 uncultured Dechloromonas sp.
TGGCCGACATGGCCAACCTAACCAAGGTCGAACGCTGCTGGCGCGACCTGGGCAATGCGTTGGGCGAAGACCCGGCCAATCTGATCACACCGATCACCTACATCAATTCGGCGGCCGACCTCAAGGCCTTCTGCGGTGACCGGGGTGGCATCGTCTGCACCTCGTCGAATGCGCCAGTCATTCTGAAATGGGCCTTCGAGCAGCGCCCGAAAGTCCTGTTCTTCCCCGATCAGCATCTGGGGCGCTGGACTGGGCACACGATGGGCGTACCACTGGACGAAATGGTGGTCTGGGACCCCGACCAGCCACGCGGTGGTCTGACGCCGGAACAGATTCGCAACGCGCGCATCCTGCTCTGGAAAGGGCACTGCTCGGTGCACCAGATGTTCCAAAAATCGCACATCGATGCTTTTCGCGCCAAACACCCGGAGGGCAAGGTGATTTCCCACCCCGAGTGTTCGTTCGAGGTCTGTGCCGCATCGGATGAGATCGGCTCGACCGAATACATCGTCAAGACCGTCAAAGAATCGCCGGCCGGCTCACGCTGGCTGGTCGGGACCGAGCTCAATCTGGTCGAACGTCTGGCGCGCGAGGTGGCGCCGGAAGGCAAGATCGTCCAGTTCATGGCGCCAACGGTGTGCATGTGTTCGACCATGCAGCGCATTGACCCGCAACATCTGGCCTGGACGCTGGAAAACTTAGTCGAAGGCCATGTGGTCAACGCGATCCACGTCCCGGAAAACCAGCGTGCCGCAGCCAAACAGGCGATGGATCGGATGCTGGCCATCTCCTGAATCGCACAAGTTACGGGCGGCGCCATGTCCGACACGCTTTCGCTGGTCACCTACAATATCCACAAGGGATTGTCGCAATTCAACCGTCGCGTGACGGTGCACGAACTGCGCAACCGATTGCGCACGCTCAACCCCGATCTGGTCTTTCTTCAGGAAGTGCAGGGATTGCACGAGCAGCACGCGCAGAAGCATGACAACTGGCCGATGCAACCGCAACATGAATTTCTGGCGGATTCGGTCTGGGCATCCAGTTACGGCCAAAACGTGCTTTATGACCATGGCCACCACGGCAACGCGATTCTGTCGCGTTATCCGATCGAGCGCAGCCACAATCAGGATGTCACGCATCTAAGCTTCGAGCGCCGCGGACTATTGCACACCCAGATCAGCTGGCAGGGCCACATGATTCACTGTGTTTGCGCGCACCTATCGTTATTCGCTCGCTCACGCAAATGGCAGATGGCGGCGCTGGCCGAAGAAATCGATCGGCTCGTGCCGCATGACCAACCGTTGATCATCGCCGGCGACTTCAACGATTGGCGTAACCACGCCAGCGAGCATCTGGCCGAGCGCTTGGATCTGGTCGAAGTCTTTCACCAGCTATCGGGACGCCCGGCGCGCAGCTTTCCGGTGGCCATGCCGATGCTCCGTCTCGACCGAATTTACGTACGCGGGTTGCGCGCTGTCCGCGCCGATGTGCACTATGGCGCCGGTTGGTCAAAGATTTCCGATCATGCCGCGCTGCGTTGCGAATTGGCATTGACCGGTTAGACTACCCCACCATGACGCTGCGCGGCCGATTACAGCAAGCGCTCCACCCGAGACTGCACTATCTGGGCGGCAACGATGTCACCCTGCTTTGTCATGGCGCAAGCTATTTCCCGGTGCTGCTAAAAGCCATCGACGACGCCACCGACAGCATTCGTCTCGAAACTTATCTTTATGCTGACGACAAAATCGGTGACGCGACGACCGACGCGCTGTGCCGGGCAGCGCAGCGCGGTGTCGATGTAAGGGTCGTGGTCGACGGCTTCGGTGCGCGCAACATTGAAAAACGACACCGTCAGCGCCTGGAGCAGGCAGGCGCGCAGTTGCGCGTCTTCCGTCCCGAAAATCAGTTGCTCCGGCATTTGCTGTCGTTCAGACGGGTGCATTTGCGGCGTATGCACCGCAAGCTGGTGCTGATCGACGGCCGTACCGCTCTGCTGGGCGGCATCAACATCATCGACGATGCGACCGGCAATACGGACGACATACGCTTCGACTTTGCCGTCCGGGTCAACGGACCGCTCATCGGCCCCATTGCCCAGGCCATTGATCGCCAATGGTATCTGCTAACTCGCTTACAACGTTTACGGCACCCGTTGTCGCAGCGCAATCACACCGACCCAATGCCGACAATGCCGACGCAACTGCAGACCGCACCGGTGGGTGATGTCCGTGCGGCGCTGGCGCTGCGTGACAATCTGTTTCAGCGCCGCACCATCGAGCTCGCTTACCTGCATGCCATCCACGGCGCACGCAGCGAAATCACTTTGGCGATGGCGTACTTCATTCCCAGCCAGCGCATTCTGGCGGCACTGTTCGACGCGGCTAGCCGTGGCGTACGAATCACCTTACTGTTGCAAGGTCGGGTCGAATATCGGCTCCAACACTATGCATCGCAATCGCTCTACGGCCGATTGCTGGCCCACGGTATACGGATCGTCGAATATTGCCCGGGTTTCATGCACGCCAAGGTCGCCGTGATCGACGACGATTGGTCCATCATCGGCTCCGCCAACCTGGACCCCTTTTCTCTGCTCGTGGCGCTCGAAGCCAATATCGTGATTCGCGACCGGCGCTTTACGCAAACCCTGCGGGCGCAACTTGAAGAGGCGATTCGCGCACACGGCCGGGAAGTCACGCCCGCCGCCTGGGCGGCACAACCCGGGCATCATCGCTTGCTGCGCGATTTCAGCGCGCGCCTGCTGTACCGCTTTTTGCGTCTTACCGGCTATGCCGAAAATTATTAACCGGCGGCCCGCTACTACCCCGCCACCTGTGGTGCCACGTGCGCCAACGACCAATGGGCCAATGCCCATGACCAGAGAGTTTGTTGTGAGGCATGCCGCAGTGCGGGTTTCGGACGTTGCCCGAGGAAATCCAGGGCCTGCCAAAGCATTGCAACGCGCTGCGCCGCATCATCGACGGGAATCGCCGGCGCCCGTGTCTGCTTCGATAGTTTTTCGCCCGCGCTATTGCTTACGACGGGCAGATGCGCATAGGTCGGAAGCGTGCCGCCCAAGGCCCGGATGAGTGCGATCTGTCGTGGCGTCGAGTCGATCAAATCGGCGCCGCGCACGACATCGGTCACACCCTGCGCCAGGTCGTCGACCACTACGGCCAACTGATAGGTAAAACAACCATCGGCGCGCAGCAGCACGAAATCGCCGACGTCGGATTGCAGATCCTGTTGCCGGTAGCCCAACACCCGATCTTCAAAACTGATCGCGCCGACCGGCACCCGGAAACGCCAGGCAGCGGATGCCGGCACCGGCAGGTCCATGCGCCAATTCGCGCAATTGCCCGGGTAGACAAGCCCATCGACGCCCTTCCGCACACCCGCTGTCGCGGCTATCTGGCTACGGGTGCAGACGCAGGGATAGGCCAGTCCAGCGGCGATTAACCGATCCAGTGCCGACTGATAGAGCGCTGAACGCTCTGACTGCCGGATGACGGGACCGTCCCAGGCAAAACCATAGGCCTCGAGTGCCGTCATCTGGGCTTCGATCATTCCGCGCACAGTGCGCGGTCGATCCACGTCTTCAATGCGCAGCAACCATTGCCCGCCGGAAGCGCGGGCATCCAGATAGCTGCCAACCGCTGCTACCAGCGAGCCAAAATGCAACGGTCCGGTCGGCGACGGCGCAAAGCGCCCGATCCTTGGCTTGTGCTGATCGATCGGGGCGACTTTATTCACCGTGACCTGGCGCTTTATTTGTTCAAATCGCTGTCTTTGTAATACTTGGTGCCCTTGGCAGTAATTTCGGCAGCAAGCCCACTGTCGGTGAGCTGATACATCCAGACGCCCTCGGCCACATTAGCCGCGCCTTCGTAGGCACCGCCTTTGTTCTCGTATTTCGCGGCTGCGGTCGCCTGACCGCCGAACTCCCAACCAGAATTAATAAAGCTATTGAGTGCCTGTTCGGTTTCGAAAACGAAGATCACGCTAAAAGATTTAACGCCAATACCCAGGCCAGCCTGCACTTCAACCATTTTCATGAACACCGGTTTGCCGTTGCTTTTACGGAACACGGCACCTGAACCGGAACCACCGCCTGCGATGAAGATCTTCATGCCAAAGTTACTGAAGGTCGCATAACCTGCCGACTTTTCGACCAGTTCCTTGGCGTGCGGTTGCAAACGATATAGGCGCTGCATGATCTGCTCGCTCTGTTTCAGGATATCGGCACGTTGCTGCGCGACAGGCTTGCTGTCAAACAATGCATGCGCCGGAGCGACCGGCAAGGCCAGCGCTAGAGCACACACGGTGAGCGTAAACAGACGTTTCATCGCGAATCCGATCATCAGACGTTAAAGAGGAAATTGAGAACGTCGCCATCCTGCACGACATACTCCTTGCCTTCGGCTCGCATCTTGCCGGCTTCCTTAGCACCCTGTTCACCCTTGAAGGCAATGAAATCGGCAAAGGCGATGGTCTGGGCCCGAATGAAACCGCGCTCAAAATCGGTGTGGATCACACCGGCTGCCTGCGGCGCAGTGTCACCCTTGTGGATTGTCCAGGCGCGAACCTCTTTTACACCAGCGGTGAAATAGGTCTGCAGGCCCAGCAGTTCATAACCGGCGCGAATCAAGCGATTAAGACCGGGTTCTTCCAGCCCCAGGTCAACGAGGAACGCTTTTTTGTCTTCATCATCCAGATCGGCCAATTCGGCTTCCAGCTTGGCGCAGACGGCAACCACTGGCGCGCCTTCCTTGGCGGCGAACTCACGCAGACGATCCAGGAACGGGTTATTCTCAAAACCGTCTTCGAGGACGTTGCCGACGTACATGGCCGGTTTGATGGTCAGCAAGCACAGCGGCTTGAGCAGGACTTTGTCTTCGTCGCTCAGGCCCAGGGTGCGTGCTGGCTTGCCTTCATTAAGGTGCGGCAGCAGTTTTTCCAGAATCGCCACAAGCTTTTGCGCTTCTTTATCACCCGAGCGCGCCTTTTTGCTGTCGCGGTTGATGGTGCGCTCGACGACGGCCAGGTCGGCCAATGCCAGCTCGGTGACGATGGTTTCGATATCGGCGATGGGGTCGACGCGGCCGGAGACGTGCACGACATTCTCGTCATCGAAGCAGCGCACGACATTGACGATGGCATCGGTCTCACGAATGTTGGCCAGAAACTGGTTGCCCAGCCCTTCGCCCTTCGAGGCACCAGCAACCAGACCGGCGATATCGACGAATTCGACAATGGCAGGCTGCACGCGTTGCGGTTTAACGATCTCTGACAGGGCATCGAGTCGCGGATCCGGCACTTCGACAATGCCGACGTTCGGCTCGATCGTACAGAATGGATAGTTCTCGGCCGCAATACCGGCTTTGGTCAGCGCGTTGAAGAGGGTGGATTTGCCGACGTTAGGCAGGCCGACGATGCCGCATTTGAGACTCATGGTGTTCCTTGAAGGTCTGATCTGTTTCTGTAATGGCCGTATTTTAAAGCAGAGACGCTTACATCACGTGGGCAACGACCGTGTACCCGTGCCAGTACATCCCGTTGACCCGCTCCGCGAACTTCTGGAGCTCGCCGTCAACGAGCCCGGCAAAACTGATGATGTAGGCCGGCCGCGCTGTGTCGAGATCGACACGCTCAACCATGTCCGGAGTTTTTTCGGTGTATTTATGAAGAAACTCGCGCAGATCGCCCTCGGTCACGTCCGTACCGATGCCGGTTAAATAAATCCGCTGGCCAAACTCACTCAAGGCTTTATTCCGTTTGTTTTGCGACGCAGCATTATGCCAGCAAATAAGGCGCCGCTTGCGTCTGCTTTGCGAAATAAGAAGGCCAAATTAGTCATGCCTATGGTAAGGTTTTGCTCTGTTTGCACAGCCGCGCGCGCCAGAAAATCTTCCGGGCTAGCGCATTCCCGTCGACCCACAATGGCCGGTCAACCATATCTCCATGGCTAAATTTATTCCACACCGGCTGCAAGCGTTTTTCGACGCGGTCGTTGCACGGCTGTCCTCCGTATTCGCCAAGCTCACTCATTTCAATTGGCAATCACTCAGGCATCTGCGGCAAGAGGATATCGTCCGTGCGCTGAAAGATCCACGTTGGCACAAACCTGTCGCGGTCGTGGTTGGGGTCCTGATCGCGCTGCATGTGATCAAGACCGACATCATCCTGCCCTACATGAAAGCGCACTATGCGCTGGGCGTGGATGTCATCGAAGTACAACCGATGACGGTGCCATTGCAATCACAGCTGGTCGGCCAGACGCGCAGCCCGCAGTCGGTGGTGATCTACACCCGCGTTTCTGGTTTCCTGGAGAAACAGGTCTATCAGGAAGGTTCCTGGGTGAATGCTGGCGACGTCCTCTTTGAGATGGATAAACGCCCCTTCATCACGCAACTGGATGCCGCCAAGGCCGCACTGGTTTCACAGGAAGCCGCGCTAAGAACCGCAACCTTGACCTTGAATCGGATCAAACCGCTGGCCGCCGCCAAGGCGCTCTCGCAACAGGATCTGGATAACGCCACGGGCAACTTCCTGCGCGCCCAGGCCGGCGTTGATCAGGCGCGCGCGAACGTGGAATCCGCCCAGCTCAATCTCGAGTACTGCACCATTCGTTCACCGATTTCCGGCCTGGCCTCGGTGCGCAAACAGGCTCTCGGCACCTACCTGGCCGTCGGCGGCGCCAACACCGAGCTCACGGTGGTCAACCAGATGAATCCGATGTGGGTCTACTTCTCGGTATCGGAAGACCAGGTCCTCAATGTCGACAGGCTACTCCATTTAAAGCAACTTGATACGCCAACGCTGGCCGATCTGGATGTGACGCTCACACTGTCGGATGGCACGCTCTATCCCTACGTTGGCAAAATCGGTTTCACCGATGTGCTCTATAACGTCGACACGGGTACGCGACTCATGCGCGCGGTGTTCCCAAACCCGGCGTCCGCCCTGCAACAGGGGCAGTTCGTGACCGCCAGCATCGTCGGTCTGAATCAGACGAACGTGTATCTGGTGCCACAGGCCGCTGTGCAGCAAAGTAGCCAGGGCGCCTATGTCTGGGTTGTCGATCCGGACAATCGTGTTCACTCACGTACGGTAACCCCGGGCGTCTGGAACGGGCCAAACTGGGTCATCAATGGCGGCCTGAATCCGGGCGAACGCGTTGTGGTCAGTAACGTATTGCGTATGTCACCGAACCAACTGGTTAAGACCACCACTGTGAAGGCGCCGGAGCCGCAGCCCATCCGCTTGCCGACGCCACCAACCACCGAACAGAAGCCGAGCCCGATCAGCCCGGGCGCCCAAACATTGCCGGAAAACGTGAATCAGGCGCAAACACCACAGCAACCGCCGATGCCTGTCGCACCGGGCGTTCCTGCAAGTCTCGCCGCGCCCAAGGAAGCCCCCGTAGCACCCGGCGTGCCCACCGCACCCGCGTCCGTGCCGAAGACTCTACAAGCGCCAATAACGTCCAGCGCTCAATAACCGGCAGAAGCGCGCTCCATGTTCTCCAAATTCTTCATCGATCGCCCCATTTTTTCGGCGGTCATTTCCATCATCATCACCATCGCCGGTCTGGTGGCTATGGTGACGTTGCCGATTGCGCAGTACCCGAACATCACGCCGCCCCAGATCCAGATCTCGACCAGTTACCCCGGCGCCACCGCCGATGTGGTGTCGCAAAACGTCGCCTCACCGATCGAACTGCAGGTCAACGGCGCCGACGGCATGCTCTACATGTACTCGACCAATACGGCCGGCAACATGACATTGAGCATCTATTTCGATATCGACAAAGATCCGGCGCTGGCGCAAACGGATGTGCTGAACCGCGTCAACACGGCAATGCCGCAGTTGCCCCAATCTGTGCGCAATCAGGGCGTAAACATTCAGCAGAAAAGCCAGTCGATCATGATGGTCGTCTCGATCTTCGACCCGGACGAAAAATACGATCTGACCGAGCTCAGCACCTTCGCCAACATCGTCGTGCTCAACGAGGTGCAGCGGATCCCCGGCGCCAGCATGGCGGCTGTTGGCGGCAACCCGAACTACGCCATGCGTGTCTGGCTGGACCCGACCAAACTTGCACAATACAGATTGACGGCCGGCGACATCGCCAACGCCATTCGTGCCCAAAACCAGCAATATGCCGTCGGCCAACTTGGCCAACTGCCGTCCAAGGGCACGGTGATCCAGAATTTTTCGGTCACGACCAATGGCATGCTGCAAACCCCGCAGGAATTCGAGAACATCATCGTCAAGGCCGGCAAACCCTCAGTACAGCCGGGCAGCGAAGGCGCGGTCGTGCGTCTGCGTGACATTGGTCGCGCCGAATTGGGCTCCCAGACCTACAACAATATCGTCACGACGAATCAGCATACGTCGGCGCTGCTCATGGTGTATTTCCAACCCGGTTACAACGCGTTGAACGTGGCGGCGGCCGTCAAGGCCAAACTGGCCGAACTACAACCGAACTTTCCGCCGGGGGTGACGTACCAGATCTCGCTGGATGCCACCGAATTCATCAACTCGTCGATCGAGGAAGTGATCCATACTTTCTTCGAGGCGATGATCTTGGTCGTTCTGGTCGTCTTCCTGTTCCTGCAGAAACCGAAGGCGACGTTGATTCCGCTGGTCGCGGTGCCCGTCTCGATCATCGGCACTTTCATCGGCATGCATCTGTTCGGCTTCTCGATCAACATGCTGACGCTGTTCGGCCTGGTGCTCGCTATCGGACTAGTCGTCGACGACGCGATCGTGGTCATCGAAAACGTCGAACGCATCATGCAGGAGAATCCGAGCATGCAGCCGCGTGAGGCAGCCGCGTTGGCCATGTCCCAGGTGACGGGCCCCATCATCGCCACCACGCTGGTCATGGTCGCCGTATTCGTGCCGGTGGCGTTTCTATCGGGCATTACAGGACAACTCTATCGACAGTTCGCATTGACGCTCTCCGTGTCCGTGACCATTTCGTCGATCGTCGCGTTGACGCTGTCGCCGGCCATGGCCGCGATTCTGATCCGCGCCAAGGACGACGACGATCATATCGCCCAGCCGCGCTTCTTCATCGGCTTCGAGGCGCTGTTCAACAGCCTGCGAGACCATTACATGAATGCCGTGCGTTGGGCGCTGGAACATCGGCGTGGCGCATTCACGATTTTTGGCGCGATGGTCGTCGGCATGATCGTACTGTTCCGTCTGGTGCCGGGCTCTTTTGTACCCGACGAAGACCAGGGCTATCTGCTCGGCGCCGTCATCCTGCCCAAAGCGGCCAGCCTGCAGCGCGCGGCCGATTTTTCCCAACAGAGCGCCAACTGGTTCCAGGCGCAGGACGGTGTTGGTTCCGCTACCAGCTACGCGGGCTACAGCATTATCGACTCGCAACTGCTGCCCAGTGCCAGCACGTTGTTTCTCGGTCTGAAGAGCTTCAAAGAACGTACAGACAAGGAGGCGTCGGCCTTCACGATCATCGACAACGCCCGTAAACACTTCCGCACGGAAAATGACGGTATCGTCATTCCGCTGAATCCGCCGGCGATTCCGGGTCTAGGCAATACCGGCGGCTTCCAGATGTGGCTGGAACAAACCGGCAATGGCTCGCTTGATGAGCTCGAGCAGCAGACCCAACGCTTCATCGCCGAGGCTAAAAACCATCCCGCCTTAACCGCGATCAACACGACCTTTAACACCAACGCGCGTCAGATGTTTATCGATGTCAATCGCGCCAAGGCGGAGCTGCTGGACGTGGCCGTCGAGGATGTCTACAACACCATGCAGACCTTGGTGGGCTCGCTCTATACCAATCAATTCGCCTACCAGAATCGCCTGTGGCAGGTGATCCTGCAGGCCGAGGCTGAATACCGCCAGGACCCGCGCGCTTTTGATCTGATGTATGTACGCTCACGCTCCGGCGCGATGGTGCCGCTCAGTGCTCTGCTGACGCAAAGCTACCGGGCGAGCCCGGACGTCGTGACGCGCTTCAATGCCTATCCGGCGGTGCAAATCACCGGCAATAACGCTGCCGGCTACAGTTCGGGTCAGGCGATCGAAGCGATGCAACAGATCGCCGACAACGTGCTGCCCTCGGGCTACAAGATTGCGTGGTCAGGTCAGGCCTTTGAGCAGGTCAAATCCGGCAGCACCGCGGTCTTCGTCTTTGCCTTCGCGCTGATCATGGTGTTCCTGATTCTGGCGGCGCTCTATGAAAAATGGTCGCTGCCGTTCAGTGTGATGTTCGCGGTACCGTTCGCGCTGTTCGGTGCGCTTTTATCGGTACTGCTGCGCGGCCTTGAAAACGATGTGTACTTCCAGATCGGGCTGGTGACGCTGATCGCGCTGGCCGCCAAGAACGCCATTCTGATCGTCGAGTTTGCCGTCGAGAACGTCGAAAAAGGCATGACGGCCACCGAAGCCGCGCTGCATGCCGCAGAGATTCGCTTTCGTCCGATCATGATGACCTCGCTATCGTTCATTCTGGGCTGTGTGCCGCTGGCAATTGCGGTCGGCGCTTCGGCCAACAGCCGTCATTCCATAGGCACTGGCATCATCGGCGGCATGATCGGCGCCACGATGGTCGCCATCATCTTTGTCCCGCTTTTCTTCGTGGTCTTCGAAGAAATGGGTAAGAAACAAAAGCAGATGGTCGCCGAAACACCTGCCCAACCGGGCCCGCATCATCTGAGCGATAACGAGAATTGCGAGGAGCGCCGATGAACGCGCGCCATCCCCCCCGCGTTTGCTGGGCGCTGATCAGTGTCGGCCTGCTGTCGGCCTGCGCCGTGGGACCCGATTACCAACGCCCTGATGTCGATACGCCGACACATTATCGGTCGGCGACCGCGCAACCCGTCAGCGCCAATGTGCTGACCGTGCAACCGGCCGACGCCTGGTGGACGGGCTTCAGCGACCCGGTACTCGACAAGCTCATCCAGGCAGCGCTGGCCAATAATCGCGACCTGCAATCGGCGATTGCCAACGTCATCAAGGCACGTGGCCAGCTGGAGACCACGCGCGCCCAATTTTTTCCGCAGCTGGGGGCCAGCGCCGGGACCGCCCGCGGTCAAGGCTCGGGCGTAGGCTCGGCGATCGTCGCCCCAGCGACGTCCATTACTAACGTCTCAACCTTGCAATTACCGGCCAGCTGGCAGATCGATCTCTTTGGCGGTATCCGACGCCAGGTAGAGGCGGCGAGCGCCAGCGAAGCGGCCGCTGTTGCCAACCGTCGCGCGGTCGCGCTTTCGGTCGCCGGACAAATGGCTGACAGTTACATCATGCTGCGCGCGCTGGATCAGCAACTCAAGATCACACGCCAGACGCTGGAAAACTATCGCACCACGCTACGCATCTTCGAACTGCGTTTCAAATACGGCACGGCGAACATGGTGCAAGTTTCGCAGATCCAGTCGCAGGTGGATCAGGCACAAGCCGCGATCCCGCCGCTTGTGAAAGCGATTGCCGAGCAGGAAAACGCCATCAACTTCCTGGCCGGTCGCAACCCCGGTGGGGTGCCGCGCGGCAAGTCCATTGACCAGCTTGCATTGCCGGTGCCGCCCGCGGGACTTCCTTCCGAGTTACTGGAACGCCGTCCGGATGTCATGAATGCCGAGCAGCAACTCATTGCCGCCAATGCGCAGATCGGTGTCGCCAAGGCGCAGTACTTCCCGTCGATTTCGCTGACCGGCACCTTGGGGTCATCGAGTACGAACCTGATCAGCCTGTTCAGTGGCCCCGGTAAGATCTGGTCGGTCGGTGCGGCCGCCACGATGCCCATCTTTACCGCTGGGGCGATCGCCGGCCAGGTGACGAGTGCCGAGGCGGGCCAGCAGATGGCGCTGGCGCAATATCGCAAGGCGGTGGAAGCTGCCTTCCGCGATGTCGACAACGCGCTGGTCGCCACTACGGAGAACCGCAAGCTGGTCATCGCACGACAACAACAGGTCGGTACGCTGATGACCTACGCCAATCTATCAAGCATGCAGTTCAATTACGGTTACGCGGATTACCTCACTGTCCTGAACGCCGAGGAAAGCCTCTTTCAGTCGCAACTACAACTGGTCGATGCACAACGTCAGGAAGCCACGTCAATTGTTGGCATATACATGGCATTGGGTGGCGGCTGGGCGGCTGCGGATCGGGAAACCCTGATCGCCAACCGCGCCACATCCTCGGACAGTCATCCCGAGTGAGCCTAGTTTGCCGCTTGGTTTGCTGCCTGGTACTACGCCTGATCAGATTGCTTTAGGGACGGTGTGCAGCAGACGCTGCGCTTCGGACATGTCGCCACGCACGAGCAACAGG
Organism: uncultured Dechloromonas sp.; assembly: GCA_964604765.1. GTDB lineage: Bacteria > Pseudomonadota > Gammaproteobacteria > Burkholderiales > Rhodocyclaceae > Fluviibacter. The sequence goes on from CAZSAE010000002.1 coordinate 12,316, forward strand.
GCTTCTGCAGCGACGCGATCGATGGCTCGATCAATCTCGATCTGTTCATCCTGACGCGGTCGATGCAGCACGAAGTCGGCGACGCCCTGATTGAGCTGCAACGAGCGCGGATGACCAATGCCGATGCGTAACCGCCAATAATCCGGCGTCCCGAGCGCGGATTGGATATCCTTGAGCCCGTTATGGCCGCCGCTGCTGCCGCCCAGTTTGACACGCAACTGCCCCGGCAACAGGTCCAATTCGTCATGCAGGACGAGAATCTCGTTCGGACGGATATCGTGAAAGCGCGCGAAGGGGCCGACGGACTGACCGGAACAATTCATGTAGGTTTGCGGCTTGATAAACCACACTTTGCGGCCGTTGACCAGCGCCGACGCTAAGTCGGCCTTCATTTTCTTATCGGCGCTGAAACCATGCCCCCCAAGCTCGCGCGCCAATGCATCAACCGCCCAGCAACCCGCGTTGTGGCGCGTCCGTTCATATTCGGCACCCGGATTACCCAGGCCGACGATCAAGCGAATAGGCGTCAGCGGCGCTTTCGCGGCTTTGGCTTTTTCTTCGGACTGCGCCGACGGCGGATTCTGCATGGTTTGGTTCATGAACCGTAGCCTAACGTAATTTGATCATTCCATGAAAAAAGCCGTGCGGCTTAAACCGGCACGGCTCTCTTCTGACGCCGGTCACCCGGCATGACGACTTAGGCCGTCGGTGCGGCGCTTTCGTCAGCAGCAACAGCGGCGCTGGCGTCGGAACCCTTGACCGCCATCACGGCAGCCACGACCGAGTTGTCACCACCGTGCAGCACAACGCGAACGCCGGCCGGCAGCTTCAGATCGTTGATGTGCAGCGAGTGGCCCATCGCCAGATCCTTCAGATCCACTTCGATGAATTCCGGCAGCGCCTTCGGCAAACAAGCGACATCGACTTCGGTAATCACGTGGCTGACGATACCCCCTTGCAGCTTGACGCCCGGGCACACATCGCCGTTCACGAAGTGCAGCGGCACCTTGGTGTGCAGCTCGGTGTTGGCATCGACGCGTTGAAAGTCCACGTGCAGAACCAGCGGCTTGTAGGCATGCAGCTGCACGTCGCGCAGCAACACCTGCTCCTTGGCACCGTCCAGATTCGCCGAAACGACGGACGAATGGAACGCTTCTTTACGCAGGCACTGATAGATCTCGTTGTGATCGACGTCGAACGAAACAGCCGGCTTGCCTGCGCCATAAATGACGCCAGGAACACGGCCAGCACGACGCAGGCGGCGGCTCGCACTCGATCCCTGCACATCGCGCTTGGTAGCATTAAATTCAAAAGTACTCATGACTTACTCCAAAAATTGGACAACCCGCGACCAGGTTCTCCGATGAAATGACCGGGGCAGACGCCTCAGTCGATGAACAGCGAGGAGACGGAGTCTTCCTTGCTGATGCGGCGGATGGTTTCCGCCAGCAACTCGGCAACCGACAGCTGTCGGATGCGTGAACATTTCTGGGCGGCCTCGGTGAGCGGAATGGTGTCGAGCACCACCAGCTCGTCGAGCGCCGACTCGTTCAGACGCTCAACCGCCGCGCCCGACAGCACCGGGTGGGTGCAGTAGGCAGTCACGCTGCGCGCGCCGTTTTCCTTGAGGGCGACGGCGGCTTTGCACAGCGTCCCGGCCGTATCGACGAGATCGTCGACGATGATGCAATCCTTGCCGGTCACATCACCGATGATATTCATGACTTCCGACACGTTCGCTTTCGGGCGACGCTTGTCGATGATGGCCAGATCGCATTCCAAACGCTTGGCCAGCGAGCGGGCACGCACCACACCGCCATGGTCCGGCGATACGACGATCGGTTTTTCCAGGTGTTTGTTCTTGACGTCGTCGAGCAGGATCGGCAAACCGTAGATGTTATCGACCGGAATGTCGAAGAAACCCTGAATCTGCTCAGCGTGCAGGTCCATGGTCATCACGCGATCAACACCGGCGGCGACCAGCATATTGGCGACCAGCTTGGCGGCGATGGGCACGCGATTGGAGCGCGGGCGGCGATCCTGACGCGCGTAACCGAAATACGGGATGGCGGCGGTGATGCGGCCGGCCGATGCACGCTTGAGCGCATCGACGATGACCAGCAGCTCCATCAGGTTGTCGTTCGACGGATGACAGGTCGACTGCAGCACGAACACATCGTTGCCGCGCACGTGCTCCTGGATCTCGACGCTGACTTCACCGTCGGAGAAACGGCCGACATCGGCACGCCCCATCGGCAGGCCAAGACGTTCGGCAACATCGGCCGCCAACTTGGGGTTGGCATTGCCGGAAAAGACCATCAGGTTCTGGAAGGCCATGATGTATTTATCCTTTTGGTTTCCTGGACCAATCGGGGTGCCCGTCGACGGCACACGTGAGACGCTACAAACAAAATGGGCAGCTGCCTTCGCAACTGCCCGCAATTCGGTGGCTGGGGAGGAAGGATTCGAACCTTCGCATGCCGGAATCAAAATCCGGTGCCTTAACCAGCTTGGCGACTCCCCAACGCGCACCCCCAAGGCAACCCTTACGGCGGTGAGGCCGAAATTATACCCAAAATTTTGCGTTTGCACATCCCCTGAGATCGCTTGAGAACCTGGCCTTGGAATCCCCTTTCCCCGGGTCCAAAACGGGTTCGGCGCTATCTCAGCGATGACAAAGGCCGCTCAGGCGGGAATCAGGTCGCTCAGCGGATGCCGATCCAGCCCCGGGCAGACCCAGCTGCACCAACGACTACCCTGCACTGACAGGCGCTGGCCAACCGTTTGCGCGGTCGCTTCGTCGTCGAACACTGCGAATACACAGGCGCCTGAACCGGTCATCCGCACCCGCCCGGCCACCTCGGGCTGTTGCCGCAACCACGCCAGAGCAATGCCAACTTCGGGATAGCGCGCAACCGCCACCGCTTCTAGGTCATTGGCCCCCACGCCCTGCGTCAAGGCACCCGCCCAGGCCTCCGGCGCCATTGACGGTGTATCGCGCGCCAGGTCGGGAGCGGTGAAAATCTCAGCAGTCGGCACCGACACACCGGGATGAATGACCAGATACCACGCGGGTGGCAAGTCGACCGGCGACAACGCCTCGCCCAAGCCTTCCGCAAACGCACTGCGGCCGAACACGAAAACCGGTACATCGGCGCCCAACGACAGGGCCAGTGCCAATAATTCCGCCTGGCTGCCCCCTAGGCGCCAAAGACTGTTCAGGGCGAGCAACACGGTCGCGGCATCGGAGCTGCCGCCCCCCAGACCGCCCCCCATCGGCAGGCGCTTCTCCAGCCGGATGGTGACCCCATCGCGCACGCTGGCAGCGCGACGCAGCGCATCGGCGGCGCGTACCGTCAGATCGGTTTCGGACGCTACGCCAGGCGTGGGATTGGCCAGCACGATTTGCCCATCACTGCGCGGGACAAACCGCAGTTCATCGTACAGTCCGATGAAGCGGAAAAGCGTTTGTAGCGTGTGATAACCATCGGCCCGACGACCCGTGACATGCAGAAACAGGTTGAGCTTGGCCGGCGCCGGGTAAATCGATGACCAGTTCCAGCGCATGGCCAGCTGCGGATCTGGCAGTTCGGCGGGGTCTGTGAAACGCATACAGATATTCCGATCAGGGCGCAGGTTGTTCCGCCGGATCGCTGATGCCGTTCCATTCGGTCAAGGCAAGGCGCATCCAGACGCCATCCGGTCCGGTGGCGTCGATGGCCAAAGGCCAACCCTCGGGCGCTGGCGCGCCATATCGATAGGCGAATCGCCAACCGCGCGCCACCGCCATCTGCACACGTGCAGCATCGTCACGCTGGCGTACGTCATCGGCGGGCCATTGCGCGTGCAACCAACGCTCCGCCGGCAATTCCGGCAACACGACACCGGCCAAGGATTCACCCAGCGCCCGCAGATTCGTCGCTTCACCGCGTTGACCGGCGGCATCCTGCCAGCGCACGCCCGTCGGCGTCATCTCAACGCGAGCCAACGTATTGCCCAAAGGGCCGATGAGCCAAAGGACGTCATGGGCCAACGAATGCTGCCAGGCAAAGCGGCCCGCCACCGGTTCGGGCGCGCCATCGCCATCCCCACGTGTCTGCCCCGCCGCAAAGCGGCCGCCCACCTGCCATTGGTCGCTGGAGCTTAGCGATTGATCTTGCGGCCCAGGCACCAGCGCGCAGGCCGTCAAGCTGCAGACGGTGAGCCCCATGAACAACCGTTTGAGCATCAACGACCACATGCCGATCAGAGATCCTGCCGCCCAGCCGGCGCAGCTGCAGGCTGGAGCGTTTTGCCCAAGGCTTGAAGCTCGGCGTTGCCGGGAAAGCGCTGCGTGCCGGCCCGCCATACACGCACAGCATCGTCATGCCGTCCCATCGCCTGCAATACGGCGATCTGATGCGCCACAATTTCCGGATCGGCACGCAATGCCGCCGCACGGTTCAGATAGTCGAGTGCGGCATCGAGGTTTTTTTCCCGGTAGCAGAGCCAGCCCATGCTATCCAGAATGAAGGGGTCATTCGGCGACAGCGACAACGCCTTCTCAATCAACTGCCGCGCCTCTTTCAGTCGTTCGTTACGATCGGCATAGGTGAAGCCCAAGGCGTTATAGGCTTGCGCGTACCGGGGATCTTTGCGGATTACCGCCCGCATGCTGCGTTCGAACAGATCCATCCGGCCCAAGCGTTCGGCCGTCATACCGAATTCATAGCGCAGTGTGACGTTATTCGGGTCTTTGCTGACCGCGCGCTCCAACAACTGGAGGGCGGCTTTTTTATTGCCGCTTTCGCTGAGCAGCGTCGCTTCACCAATCGCGAGCTCGGCACGAGCCGCCGAATCCGGCACCGCCGTGTTTTGCAACAAGGCTTGGGCGCCCGCAAGGTTGCCGCGCCGCGCCATGAGACTCGCGGCACGCAACCGCGCCGGAACGAGATAGTCACCGCGCCGGACCTGCAGGTAGTGCATGATCGCCTCAGCCTCCGCCGCTGTTGCGTCAGCTTTTTTCTCGGCCTGTTCGCGATCCAGATCCGCCTGCGCCTCAAAAGTGAGCCCCAGGTTGTACTGAATGAGCGAGGTGTCGATCGCATCGACCAGCAACAACCGGTTCAACGCTTGTACCGCCAGCCCGGGCGCCTGTGCCTGAACCGCGACGGCTGCGGCGGCGAACAGGGGCTCCGGTGCTACATCCGGTTGCGCCAGAAGTCGCTCGACTTCGCTGCGCGCCTCCGCCAAACGACCTGCATTCAGCAACTGCTGCGCATAGAGCGCGCGTATCGTCGTCGCTTTTGGATAGCGGGCAAGAAAGTCGGAAAACAACACCAGCACCGCTTCCGGTGATCGTTGGGCATAAATCTGAGCGTTCAAGAGCAATGCCGCTTCCGACTCCGGCTGCAGACGCCGCACCCGCTGAATATCTTGCAGTGCTGCGGCGTCATCGCCGGCGCGTTGCGCCATTTGCGCGCGGGCCAACAAGGCTTCGGGGGTCGATAGATACGGCATCGTCACCGCGTCGACAAATTTGCGGGCGCGGAGCGCGTCTACCTGCGGCGGGAAACGTTGCGGCAATTGCAGCAGCACTTTCGCGCGTTGATCCGGCGGCAATGCGGCCAGATAGCGCACCAGGATTGGCTGTGCGTCGTCGTAACGCCCTAACAGCATCTGAATGCCCGACAGGGCGCTCAAGGCATCCGTCGAATCGGGCTCACGCTCGGACCACAGGCGCGCGGTCTCCAGCATCAGCTCGGGGCGGCGATTCAACGCCGCCACTTCCAGCGTGCGCCGGAAAATCCCGGGGTCGTTGTATTTCAGTGCCAGGTCAGCGTAGGCAGCCATCGCCACCTGTGGCTTATCCCGCTTCAGCGCAATCTCGGCTAATACAACTTCAAACACGACTTGTGGCGGCGTGTCGGTCGACCTGTTGGTCAGCGCGCCCGTGGGTGCCGGTTCGGCGTGTGCAATGGGGCTCAGCAATAGCGCAGCCACGAGTGCGCCACGCAGGCGATCTCGCCACGCATTGGCGTGATGGGCACGATTCGGGATCAACGGGTTTTGCAAGAACGGCATGGTGGCGCTATCTTATCCCGTCTTGACCCTTTCGCCGACAGGCGCACCGAAGATCCGCCGCAATCCGGAAACCTACCCATGCCCGAACTACCCGAAGTCGAAGTCAGCCGCCTGGGGCTGCTGCCGGAGCTCAAAGGCCGATTCATCACGGACGCCGTAACCCGAACACCAAAGTTACGCTATCCGCTGCCGAGCAATCTGGGCAAAAGACTTTTGGGCGCACGTCTGGCGGATATTCGCCGCCGCGCCAAGTATCTGCTGCTCGATATCGACCATCTGCCCGGCGACAAAACCGCCACGTTGATTCTGCACCTGGGGATGTCGGGCAGCCTGCGGATCGTGACACCCGATACGCCACCACAAATGCACGACCATGTGGATATTGCCTTTGGCGACAAAGTATTACGTCTGCGCGATCCGCGCCGTTTCGGGGCCTTGCTCTGGCACGACAACAAAACGCCAATCGAAGACCACCCGCTCATGAAGGTGCTGGGCGTCGAACCTCTTGAAGACCTCTTCGATGGCGAATGGTTGCACGGGCATCTGCGTCAACGTTCGGGCCCGATCAAACCGGTGCTCATGGATAGCCATATGGTGGTCGGCATCGGCAATATTTACGCGGCTGAGAGTCTTTTTCTGTCGCGGATCTCGCCATTACGTTCAGCGCAAAAAATCAGTGCGGTACGCTGCGATCGGTTAGCCGAGGCGGTGAAGCAGACGCTATCGGCGGCGGTGGCCGCTGGTGGCTCCAGCGTGCGGGACTATGTGCATTCGGATGGCGGCGCCGGTTGCTTCCAGCTGCAATGCGCGGTCTACGAACGCGAAGGCGAACCCTGCGTGGGCTGCGGCAAACCGGTCAGGAAGATCCGACAGGCTGGACGTTCAACGTTTTACTGCCCGAATTGCCAGAAATAAACCGTGCTCGCGCTGTAGTGTCCGGTATGGACTCGCAGCGGCATCTGAGCTGCGAGCGCGTACCGGTCACCGCGCTCCCTTATAAAACGATTACTTACCGGTCAGTTTTTCGTACTTGGCCCAAAGCTGCTCCTGGGTCTCGACGTTATTCTCATCCTTCGGAATACAGTCAACCGGGCAGACCTGCTGGCACTGCGGCTCATCGTAGTGACCGACACACTCGGTGCACTTATTCGGATCGATGACGTAAATTTCCGGACCCTGCGAAATAGCCTCATTCGGGCACTCGGGTTCGCAGACATCACAGTTGATGCACTCATCGGTGATTATGAGCGACATGGCAGACTCCTGAGCAACGTTTCAATGAAGGCAGAATTTTCGCCGATCGGCGCTTTTTTAGCCAGCCCAAGCAATCTATACCCACGTCAGGCAGCGGGTTTTCCCCAGCCGCGCGCCACAAAACACGCATTGATGTGAGGTGACACGAAGGAACTGACGTCGCCGCCCAAACGGGCGATCTCACGCACCATCGTGGCCGAGACAAACATGTGGCGTTCGCCGGGCGTGAGGAAGACGGTTTCCACTTCGGGGTACAGGCGACGGTTCATGCCGGCCATCTGGAACTCGTATTCGAAATCGGAGACGGCGCGCAGGCCGCGAATCAACACTTTGGCGCGCTGCGCATGGACAAAATCCATGAGCAGGCCGTCGAAGCCGACAACGCGGACATTCTTGAACGGCGCGAGCACGGTTTTTGCCATATCGACGCGCTCCTGCAACGTAAAGACCGGCGACTTGGCACGACTTTCGGCAATCGCCAGCAACACTTCGTCGAATAGGCCGGCGGCACGGCGTACCAAGTCTTCGTGACCGCAGGTCAGCGGATCGAAGGTACCGGGGTAGATGGCGATTTCACGTTTTAGCATGTCAGACAGCGGGGTCCCTTTGGGTCGAAGGCTCGTGCGTTGGTTCGTACGCATACAAATGATAATGCACCTGGCCGGCTTTACCCTGTCGTAGGCAGGTCAAGCCTGGCGCCGGATGTTCCGGCAACGGCTGTTCGGACTCGATGTAGAGTCGAGCGTCCGCCGCCAGATGCGGCAATAACGGCATGATGATCCGATCCAACCATCCCTGTCCATAGGGCGGATCAAGAAAGACGAGATCCAGCTTTTCGGCATTCGGGCTAATGGGGCGCGACAAGTAGGCCTGCGCGTCGGCACAAACGACTTGCAAACCAGGTCCGTTGAGTAGCGCGGCGGCGGCCTGCAGACTTTTGGCCAGACGCGGCGTCTGCTCCACCAGCGTCACCGATGCCGCGCCCCGGGACAGCGCTTCGAATCCCAGCACGCCTGATCCGGCGAACAGATCCAGACAATGCCAACCCGTCAGGTTCTGCCCCAGCCAGTTGAACAGGGTTTCCCGAACACGGTCTGGGGTCGGACGCAGCCCCGGCGCGTCGGCCACGGGCAGCTTGCGACCGCGATGTTTGCCGCCGATGATGCGCACCTGGCTGGGGCGCGCACCCGCCCGCGCGCCCGCCCGTGCACCCGACTTAACGCCTTGGATGGAACGGTTCACGTAGATCAGTCGGCAGCGACGCGCACCGTAACCAGGCCTTCCAGCGACACGTGTTTACGGAATGCGTCACGTACCGCCGCCGGCGTCAGCGCCCGAACCCGGGCCGGGTACTGCGTCAGCCAGTCGGTGGGTAATCCGTAAAACGCCATGACACCGAGATTAGCCGCCAGCTTACTGTTCGAATCGATGCGCAACGCGAAACCGCCAGCGATGTTGTCCTGCGCCGCTTTGAGTTGAGTCGCGGTCGGCCCGCGTTGGAGGAAATCACCGACGACCTGATCCACAACCTTGAGTGCATCATCCGCCTGCGCACGCTTGGTTTCCAAACCGATCGTGAACGGCCCCGGCACCAGCTGCGGCTGGAAATAGCTGTAAACGCTGTAGGCGTAACCGCGCTCCTCACGCACGGCCTTGGTCAGCAACGACACAAAACCGCCACCACCCAGCGTGTAGTTACCGACCTGCAGGGCGATCTGCTCCGGATCGTCACGCGCCAGCGCCGGCATGCCGACCAGCAGATGCGCTTGCGAAGCCGGGTGTTCGACGCGCACAACTTTCGCCTTTGTTGCCGCCGGGTCGGGCAGACGTTTTGCCACGTCGGGTTGGTCCACTGGTAGCGCGGCCAGCAATTGATCGGCCAACGCTTCGGCTTCACTGCGCGTCAGATCACCGACAATGGCCACGCTGGCGCGGCCCGGGGTGAAGTGTGCACGCCAAAAAGACGTGATATCGCTGTGCGCGATGCGCTCGATGGAGCCCGGTGTCGCCAGGCGACCATAGGGATGATTGGCATAAAGAGCCGACATGTAGGCGCGTTGCGCCAGCACCTGCGGCTTGGTCAGCGCTTCTTTCAGCGCCGCGATGGAACGTGCCTGATCGCGCTTGAAGATCGCCCGGTCGAACTGCGGTCGCGCCATCACATCGGCCATCAGATCGAATGCGATCCGGCGGCGTTCGGGGTCCGATAACGTGCGCAATGACAGCGTGGCGCTATCCAACCCCGCGCCAACGGACAAGGACGCACCGATATCAGCCAGCGCTTCGGCCACCTGCTGTTCATTACGTGCGCCCGCCCCCTGATCCATGAGGCTTGCCGTCAGTGACGCAAGGCCGGGCTTGTCATCCGGATCAAAGGCCGAACCCGCCAGAAACAGCACCTGCACATCAACGATCGGTAACGCATGCGTCTCGATGAAGTAAACACGGGCGCCCTGCGCCGTCGTCCAGGACTGCACGGGTGTGGCAGCGGCCGCACCGCTGGTCCAAGCAACCAGGGCCAACAACGCCGCCAGCATTTTTTTGAATTGAACGTTCATCATGATTTTTCCAACCTCTTAATGACGGCTCTGCGTCTGAACAGACTGCGCCCGTTTTACGCGTGCGATTTGTTCGGCCTCATCGAGTGCCTGCGGTACCAGCCGTGCAATCGTCAACTGGTCGTCGCTAAAATAAGTCTGCGCCACGCGTTGCACGTCGGCGGCACTGACGGCGTTCAGTTTGTCGAGCATCAGGTCGCTGCTTTGCCAGCCATAACCCAGCGTTTCCAGCATGCCGATTTCCATCGCCTGCCCCATGACCGAGTCTTTCTTGTACACCTCGGCCGCGCGCAGCTGGCTCCGTGCTCGCGCCAATTCGGCTTCGGTCACGCCCTGACTGGCCACATTGGCCAAGGCAGCGCGGATCGCCCGCTCCAGTTCGGCGACGGTGTGGCCCGGTCGCGGCGAGGCCTGCAGCACGAACATACTGGGGCCACGATTCATGGCGTCGTAACTGGCATCGACGGATACGGCGATCTGCTGCTCACGCACCAGCGCCGTTGGCAAACGCGCGGCCTCGTGGCCATCCAGAATCTGCGCCAACATTTCCAAGGCGTACGGATCCACATCTTTCTGCGGGTCGGCCAGACGGGGTGCCTTCCAACCCATCACCAGCAACGGCAGATCGGCCGGCGCCTTTACTTCCAGTTGGCGCGCGCCGGCTTGCATCGGCTCCGCGTACTGCTTGCGTTCAGCCAGCGCACGCGCCGGGATGCGGCCATAGGTGTCACGCGCCCATGCGAACACCTGGGCATGGCGGACATCGCCCACTACGACCAGAATCGCGTTGTTGGGCACATACCAGCGGCGGTACCAGTCACGAACGTCGCCGACCTGCATCTGCTCCAGATCGCTCATCCAACCGATGATGGGACGACGATAAGGGTGTGCCTGCCAGGCCACGGCATTCATGGCCTCATACACCCGCGCCGTCGATTGATCGTCGGTTCGCATACGGCGCTCTTCCATGATGACCTGGATCTCTTTGCCATAACCCGCCGAATCCAAGGTCAGATGACGCATCCGGTCGGCCTCAAGCGCCATGACGGTTTTGAGCTGGCTGGCCGGCACCTGCTGGAAATAAGCCGTGTAATCGGTGCTCGTGAACGCATTATCGCGACCACCGATGGCGGCGACACGGCGATTGAATTCGCCCGGCCCCACCTTCGGCGTCCCCTTGAACATCATATGTTCGGTCACATGCGCGACCCCGGTCACCCCGTCGTGCTCGTCGATACTGCCGACGCGGTACCAAACCATCTGCACGGCTGTCGGCGCCCGGTGGTCCTCACGCACAACAACCCGCATGCCGTTGGCCAGACGGGTCTCGAAGGTGGTACTGGTATCGGCAGCGCTCGCGGCGACCGTGGGCACCAGCATGGCGGCAACGAGTCCGCATACTAGAAAAAACGATCGGGTAATTCGAAGTAGCATGGTTGTCATGGCTCTAAGCTAAAATTGGGAGATTGTTAAGGATACCTGTGCCTCATGACTGACGCCAACGCAGACACCCAGACGGCCCCTCGCCGCTCCTGGCGTGAACGGCTCTTCGCCGGACTCACCAAGACCCGCCAGCAGATCGGCGGCTCGGTGCGCAGCCTTTTCTCACGCGGCAAGGTGGACGATGAGCTGCTCGAAGAACTCGAAACGCTGTTGCTTTCCGCTGATGTCGGGGTCGAGGCGACGGTCAAGCTGCTCGAAGAATTACGCCTCAAGGCGCGCCGCGACAACCTGCAAACGCCCGAGGCCATCCAGGCTGCGCTGATCGACAGCCTGACCACTCTTTTGCAACCGTTGGAAAGCCCGCTACAAATTAATCCGCCAACAGGCGCTCCGTTTGTGATCATGGTTGCCGGCATCAACGGCGCCGGTAAAACCACGACGCTGGGCAAATTGGCGCACCATTTCCAGGCGGCGGGTCACTCGGTCTTGTTGGCGGCCGGCGACACCTTCCGCGCCGCCGCCCGTGAACAGCTACAAGCCTGGGGCCAGCGCAATAATGTCACGGTGATTTCTCAAGAGGGCGGCGACCCGTCGGCCGTGATTTTCGACGCCGTGCAGGCGGCCCGCGCCCGTGGCATCCACATTGTGCTGGCCGACACCGCCGGACGCCTACCGACCCAGATGCATCTGATGGACGAAATCGCCAAGATCCGCCGCGTCATCGCCAAGGCCGAATCGACGGCGCCGCATGAGGTGCTGCTGGTCCTGGACGGTACCATCGGTCAGAACGCCATCGCCCAGGTCAAGGCTTTCGACAAGGCAATCAATGTCAGCGGTCTGGTCATCACCAAACTCGACGGTTCGGCCAAAGGCGGCGTGCTCGCCGCTATCGCCTGCCAATGCCCGAAACCCGTGCGTTACATCGGCGTCGGCGAACAGGTCGAGGACCTGCAACCTTTTTCTGCCCGCGCTTTTGCCGAAGCGCTGCTCGGTTAATCACGGATGTTGCGTTTATTGCGGCGAGAGTGGCCCCTGTTGCTGGGGCTGGCCACCATGATTGGGGTCTGGAATGCACCGATCCCGATTCAGGACATTCCCCAAACCGGCCTGTTAGCAATCGGGCTGTTCCTCATCACGCTGACTTGCGTGTTTCGGGTCACTCACCATGCCGACGAACTGGCCGAGTTGCTAGGCGAGCCCTACGGCACGCTGATTCTGACGCTGTCCGCGACCATCATCGAGGTGGCGATCATGGTCACGGTGCTCGGCCACGCTGGCGGCAACCCGACTTTCGTCCGCGACACCATTGCCGCGACCGTCATGATCACAGTCGGCCTCATGCTAGGGTTGGCGATGTTTATCGGCGCCTTTGTGCACCGTCAACAGACGGTCAATACCGAAGGCGCCCTGACCTATCTGGGGCTCATTATTCCGCTGGCGATTCTGGCGCTGATTCTGCCCAATTTCACGGACAGCACCATCGGACCAACGCTGGCGCTGGCCCAAGAGGTCTTCATCGCCGTGGTGGCCCTGCTGCTCTATGCCATCTTCCTGTTTATCCAGACCCGCCGTCACCGCAAGCTCTTTCGCGACGAATCGGCGCCGGAACCCCTGACCTTCGATGCCGAACTGGCACCCACGATTCCACTCGGGCAGAAACCGCCGCCCTACCTTCGGCTAAAACACCTGGCCTGGCTACTCGTCAGTCTGCTGCTGGTCGTGCTGCTGGCCGAAGAAATGGCCATCCTGGTCGACGATCTGCTCGAAGAACGCCACCTGCCTGAACAGCTGGGCGGCCTCGTTGTGGCGATGCTGGTGCTGGCGCCCGAGATCATTGCCTCGATCAACGCCGCCTACCGCAACCGGCTGCAACGCGCGGTCAATATCGCGCTGGGCAGCGGGCTGGCGACCTTATCGCTCAGCGTTCCGACGATTCTGATCATCGTCAGCTCGCTCGGACATAACATCGACCTGGGGCTGCCGCCCCGAGAAATGATCATGCTGCTATCGACGCTCTGGGTGGCCAATATCGCCCTGGCGACCAAGCGGACCAATCTGATGCAGGGTACGGTGCTGCTGGTACTGTTCCTGACCTACGGCTTCCTGATCGTGGTGCCCTAGTCTTACGGATCGCTCTCTAAAAAATATTTCGGATTTCCGGGAACTTTTCGTGGTTTTAGCACTCTATTGCTTTGAGTGCCAAAACAACGATAATAACGAGAGGAAATCCATGACAACGACTGCAATGACTATTGCCAACCCCAAAATCAACGCCCTGACGGCCATGCCGTCGCCGGTCGGCAACCTGGACGCCTATATCCGCGCCGTCCAGCATTACCCCATGCTCACCGAACAGGAAGAGCAAAGCCTGGCGCGCCGTCTGCGCGACCAGGACGATCTGGACGCCGCCCGCCAGCTGATCCTATCGCACCTGCGTCTGGTGGTATCGACGGCGCGTCAGTACCTGGGCTACGGCCTATCGCATGCCGACCTGATTCAGGAAGGCAACATCGGTCTGATGAAAGCCGTGAAACGCTTCGACCCGGAGCGCGGCGTGCGCTTGGTGTCTTTTGCCCTGCACTGGATCAAGGCCGAAATCCATGAGTACATCCTGAAAAACTGGCGCCTCGTCAAAGTGGCCACCACCAAGGCACAGCGTAAGTTGTTCTTCAACCTGCGCAGCATGAAGGGCAACACCAGCCATCTCGATCAGACGACGGCCGAGTCGATTGCCAGTCAGTTGAACGTGTCCGAAGCGGATGTCCGCGAAATGGATATGCGTCTGACCGGTCGCGATATCGCCCTCGACCCGGGCCCGGACGTTTCGGACGAGGACAATTTCGCGCCAATCGACTACCTGGCCGACAATTCGATGGAACCCACTGCCGTGCTCGAAGGCCGCGCCCGCGATCATCTGCACAGCGAAGGCCTGCAACAGGCGCTGGCCAAGCTGGACGATCGTAGTCGCCATATCGTGCAGGCACGCTGGCTGGCCGATGACGGCGGCGCCACGCTGCAGGAACTGGCCGACGAATACGGCGTTTCGGCCGAGCGCGTGCGTCAAATTGAAGCCAAAGCGTTGAAGTCGCTGCGCACTCATCTGGCGCCGGCCTGATACTTAAAAAACGGCCTTAAAAGCCGTATAATTCAAGGCAATACGAAGCGCCCGCTTTAAGCGGGCGTTTTCGTAATTGTCTTTATTGTCAGCCGGTGCAGGCGAAGGTCTGTGCCTGGCCCGCAACAACCCGTATCAGGAAACACACCGCATGGCAGGACATAGCAAATGGGCCAATATCCAGCACCGTAAGGGGCGCCAGGACGAAAAACGTGGGCGCGTCTTTTCGCGTCTGGCCAAGGAAATCACCGTGGCTGCCAAAATGGGCGGCGGCGACGTCAGTTTCAACCCGCGTCTGCGGCTGGCGGTTGACCGCGCCAAGGCCGTCAACATGCCGGCCGACAACATCGACCGCGCCGTCAAGAAAGGCACTGGCGAGCTGGAAGGCGTTGATTACGTCGAATTGCGTTATGAAGGCTACGGCATTGGCGGCGCCGCCGTCATGGTCGATTGCCTGACCGATAACAAAACCCGTACTGTGGCCGATGTGCGCCACGCCTTTTCGAAGAACGGCGGCAACCTGGGCACCGACGGTTGCGTGGCCTTCCAGTTTCAGCACTGCGGCCAGTTTCTGTTCGCCCCGGGCACCGACGAAGCAAAATTGATGGATACCGCCATCGAGGCCGGCGCCGAGGACGTGCAGACGCATGACGACGGCGCGCTGGAAGTGCTGTGCGCGCCGAATGATTTCGGCGCCGTACAGGATGCGTTGACTGCGGCCGGTTTCAAACCTGAGATGGCCGAAGTGACCATGCGACCGCTCAACGAAACCGAACTGACCGGTGACGATGCCGCCAGGATGCAGAAGCTCATCGACGCCATCGAGGCCCTGGACGATGTCCAGGCGGTCTATACCAACGCCGTTTTCGACGAGGCCTGATTCTCTTGTCGCCCAGCGCCCCGGTCACACACGCGTCTAACCGCGTTACCCGCGTTCTCGGCATCGATCCGGGGCTGCGTATGACGGGCTTCGGCGTCATCGATGTCCAGGGGCAAAAGCTGCGTTATGTGGCCAGCGGCTGCATCAAGTCGAATGGCGATCAGCAACTGCCCGAGCGTCTACACACGCTCTTTGCCGGCGTCAGCGAAATTATCGAGACCTACCATCCGGGGGTTGCCGCTGTGGAACAGGTCTTCTCGAACGTGAATCCGCAATCCACGCTGTTGCTCGGTCAAGCGCGCGGCGCGGCCATCACGGCTCTGGTTGCCAAACAGCTCCCGGTCAGTGAATACACTGCGTTACAGGTCAAACAATCCGTTGTCGGCCACGGCAAAGCCGCCAAGCAGCAGGTGGCCCATATGGTGATGCGCCTGCTCGCCCTACCTGGCGAACCGGGCGGCGACGCCGCGGATGCCCTGGCCTGTGCCATCTGCCACGCCCACGCCACACAGGGCATGGGCCAACTGGCCGCACCTGGCCGTCGCCAACGGGGCGGTCGCCTACTGGCTTTGGCCGATAGCGAGCTCCTCAATCGCGCGACCGTGCGCGCTACTGCCCGGAGAACTGCCTCGTGATCGGACGCCTGAGCGGCCGCCTGCTGGCCAAACACCCGCCCTCGATCCTGCTCGATGTCAATGGCGTCGGCTATGAGATCGACGTGTCGATGAACACCTTCTGCGAACTGCCGGCGCTGGACGCACCGGTGACCTTGCATATTCATATGGCGGTGCGTGAGGACGGCCATTTCCTTTACGGCTTCCTGAGCGAAAACGAGCGCGCGGCTTTCCGGCAACTTGTCAAGATTTCCGGCGTCGGTGCGCGCATGGCGCTGGCTGTGCTTTCCGGGCTGAACGTCGACGAGCTGGCGGCGGCCATCGCGCGCCAGGATGTGGCCTGTTTCACCCGCATTCCGGGCATCGGCAAGAAAACCGCCGAGCGGCTGCTGCTGGAACTCAAGGGCAAGCTGGATACGATCGCCGGCACAACCTGTGCAACGACGGACGGCCAAGCCACCGCCACCGACGCGCGGCAAGACACGATCGATGCCTTGGTCGCGCTCGGCTACAATGCCCGCGAAGCGCAAAGCGCCGTGAAATCCCTTCCGGCCGGTGCGAGCACGACGGATGCCATCCGCCTCGCTCTGAAACAATTGTCCGGTCTTAAATAAAGATCCGCCGAGAAATCACTGAGAAACTCACGATGCAAGCCTCCGGATTACAGCTCGCCCGCATCGCCATCATTGCGCTGCTCATCATCGGCGTCGTCTTGGTATTGCTGCCGTTCCTATCGCCGCTACTGACGGCGCTGATCATCGTGATCGCCACCTGGAAGCCCTATCACTGGCTGGTACACCGACTGGGGAACCGACAGCTGCTGGCCGCCAGTCTCATGACCGTGCTGCTCACCGTGGTGATTTTGATCCCGATGTTTTTTCTGGGCGGCCAGGTCACCAAGGTCGCAGCCCTCCTGATCGAAATCATTCGCCACAAATTCAATGACGGCATCCCTAGTCCACCGGAGTGGCTCATCACGCTGCCGATGATCGGCGGGCATGTACAGGAATACTGGGCCCATCTCGTCAACGACAGTGGCGCCGCCAGCGAAATTCTGCAACGCATGTACGAACCGACTCGCAAGATCATCGCCGGTATTACCACGGGTGTCGCCAACGGCGTTCTGCAGGTGCTGCTGGCAATCTTCATTGCCTTCTTCGCCTATCGCGACGGCGAACAGTGGGCGCACTGGCTGCGCAACGCCGCCCGTCGCATTAGCGGCGACCTGGGTACGCATGTCGTCGATGTCGCCGGCAACACCATTATCGGCGTCATGGTCGGCATCCTGGGTACGGCGGCGACTCAGGCGCTGGTCGCCTACGTCGGCTACAAGATCGCCAGCGTCCCCAACGCTGGCCTGCTGGCTGCCGCCACTTTCATGACGTCGATGCTGCCGGCTGGTCCGGTACTGCTCTGGCTGGGCGCTGCTTACTGGCTGTACGACCAGGGGATGACCGGCTGGGCGATCTTCATGGTGATCTGGGGCGCCGCCGGCATCAGCAGCGTCGATAACGTTGTGCGTCCGATTCTCATCGCGCACACCGCCAGCCTGCCCTTCCTGCTGATCGCGCTGGGCACCTTCGGCGGCATCCTAGCTTTCGGCTTTGTCGGCCTGTTCATTGGCCCGACTCTCCTGGCACTGGCCGTCGCCATTACCAACCAGTGGCTGAATCACCGTAGCACCCTGACGCATTCGGAGCGCCTGTGATCGAGACTGAAGATTTCTCGGCTGGCGCCGAACGCCTGATCGATGCGGGCAGTGCCTCTCGCCAAGAGGAGGCGCTGGAACGCGCGCTACGCCCGAAACGACTGGCTGACTACACGGGCCAACACAAGGTACGCGATCAGCTCGGGCTCTTTATCGAAGCCGCTAGAAAACGCGGCGATGCACTCGATCACGTGCTGTTGTTCGGACCGCCGGGCCTCGGCAAGACCACCTTGGCGCATATCATCGCGCACGAACTCGGTGTCAACTTGCGCCAGACCAGCGGTCCGGTGCTCGAACGTCCGGGCGATCTAGCGGCGCTGCTGACCAATCTCGAACCGCACGACGTGCTATTCATCGACGAAATTCACCGGCTGTCGCCGGTCGTCGAAGAAATCCTCTACCCGGCGCTCGAGGACTACCAGATCGACATCATGATCGGCGAAGGCCCGGCCGCTCGCTCGGTCAAACTCGACCTGCCGCCTTTCACGCTGGTCGGCGCCACGACACGCGCCGGCATGCTGACCAATCCATTGCGCGATCGTTTCGGTATCGTGTCGCGCCTGGAGTTCTACGCCCCCGAAGATCTGCAACAGATTGTGCTGCGCTCCGCGCGTTTACTTGAAATGACGTTGGCCGACGATGGCGCACTGGAAGTCGCCAAGCGCTCACGTGGCACGCCGCGTATTGCCAACCGACTATTACGTCGCGTGCGTGACTACGCCGAAATTCGCGCAGCAGATCACCAGGGCGGCATCAATGCCCGCATCGCCGATGCCGCGTTGTCGATGCTCGACGTCGATGGCGTCGGCCTCGATCTCATGGACCGTAAACTGCTGCTCGCCGTTATCGAAAAATTCGGCGGCGGCCCTGTGGGCGTGGACAACCTTGCCGCAGCGATCGGCGAAGCGCGCGACACCATCGAAGATGTGCTCGAACCCTTCCTGATCCAGCAGGGCTATCTGCAACGCACGCCACGTGGTCGCATCGCCACCAGCCGCGTCTACCAGCATCTGGGGCTACCGACGCCGGAAGATCACGGCAACATGCCGCTGTGGCAAAACGAGAGCAAGTGACTCGCATGCCATGAGCGTCTTTCATTATCCGGTCCGCATCTACTACGAAGACACCGACGCGGGTGGCGTCGTGTATTACGCGAACTATCTCAAGTTCTTTGAACGCTGTCGTACCGAATGGCTGCGTTCGCTCGGCCACGAGCAGGTCGACTTGCTCGCGACCCACGATATCGCCTTCGTCGTTAAATCGGTGGCCGTCGATTACAAGCGACCGGCGCGTCTCGACGATGCGCTGGAAGTTGGTTTGCGACTGACGCACGTCGGCCGCGCCCAGCTGCAATTCGAACAATGGACCGATCGACTCAATAGCGACGGCTCACGCGAAACCCTAGTCACGGGCCACATCAAACTGGCCTGTGTCAACCTGAAATCCCTTCGACCCGTTTCTATCCCTGACTGGCTGCACAGCCAACTACAACTGACCGACGCATCATGAATCCAACCCAAGATATGTCTATCCTCAGCCTGGTGCTCAACGCCGGCGCCGTCGTGCAGGGCATCATGCTCCTGCTGCTCATTGTTTCTTTCATGTCCTGGTACTACATCTTCCTGAAGTGGATGACCGTACGTTCCGAGAAGCAGAAAGCTTCGGAGTTCGAACAATCCTTCTGGTCCGGCAGCAGCCTGAATGACCTGTATCAGGCCGCGCTCAACGATCGACACAACGCCGGCAGCCTGGAACGGATCTTTGAGTCCGGCCTGCGCGAGTTCAACAAGCTGCGCGATCAGCACACCCTTGAGCCGAAAGACATTCTCGATGGTTCGCGCCGTGCCATGCGCGCCACGTATCAGCGCGAACTCGACCGCATCGAATCGCACCTGGCATTCCTCGCCTCCACGGGTTCGGTCTCGCCCTACGTCGGTCTGTTCGGAACCGTCTGGGGCATCATGCACGCCTTCCGCGGGCTGGCCAATGTCGGCCAGGCGACGCTGTCATCGGTCGCCCCCGGCATTGCCGAGGCGCTGGTGGCCACGGCCATCGGTCTGTTCGCCGCCATCCCGGCGGTCGTTGCCTACAACCGCTTCTCGTACGACATCGACCGCCTGGCCTCGCGTTTCGAATCCTTCATGGAAGAGTTCTCGAACATCCTCCAGCGTCAGATGAAGTAAGGGTGCCGCGCAATGCGTAACCGTCGCAAACTCAAGAACGAAATCAACGTCGTCCCGTACATCGACGTCATGCTGGTGCTGCTGGTGATCTTCATGGTCACCGCGCCGATGATGCCGACCGGCAACATCGACCTACCGACGGTTGGTACGGCTGCCACACCGCCGGCAGCGCCGATTGAAGTCAGCGTCCGCGAAGACCGCAGCCTCGCTATCGTCGATCGCGGTGGCAACGCCAAAGAACAGTCCATCACACTGGACCAGCTGACGGATCAACTGCTCACCATGCAGAAGGGCAACCCGGACACCCCGGTGCTGATCGCCGGCGCCAAGAACGTGCCTTATGAAGCCGTGTTGCAGGTCATGGATCAATTGCAGCGCGCCCAGATCAAGCGCGTCGGCCTGCTGGTCGCGCCCACGGGCAAATAAGCGGAGCGGTTACGTTGTCGTTGCCTGATTTCCTGTCACGTTTGAAAAACTTCTGGCATGGTCATCGCTTTGCCGGTGATGCGATGCAGACGCTCGACCGCGAAACCGAGGAAAAGGCCCAGGAACGTAAGGCGCTGATCTACACGATTGCCATGCACCTGCTTCTGGTGCTGTTCCTGATCATCAGCGTCAACTGGAAAAACAGCGAGCCGTCTGCCATGCAGGCGGAAATCTGGACGCCGCAGCAGCTCGCCGCCGCAACCGCCGCCGCCCAGCGGGAAGCGCAGACCTATGGCGACCCGGCACCGGAACCTACGCCGCCCAAGCCTGAGCCTAAGCCCGAGCCCGAGCCCAAGCCCAAGCCTGAGCCGACGCCGCCCAAACCCGAACCAAAGCCACAACCGAGGCC
>CAZSAE010000002.1:33068-39272 GCA_964604765.1 uncultured Dechloromonas sp.
AGCCCAAGCCTGAGCCGACGCCGCCCAAACCCGAACCAAAGCCACAACCGAGGCCTGAACCCAAACCGCAACCCAAGCCGGAGCCGGCAAAGACCCCGGTAAACCCGAAGGCGGATATCGCCATCAAACAGGATAAAAAGGCGGAAAAAGATAAACCCCAGGAAAAGACGTCCGATAAAAAGGACGAAAAGAACGATAGGAAAAAACCGGACACCAAGAAGAAAAGTGACGACATCCTGGAAGAGTTGAAGCGCGAGGAACAAAAGCTGGCTGCGCAAAAGCAGGCGGCCCAGAAACAACAGGCGGCCGATGCACGTGCCCAGAAAGAGGCGGCCATGCGGGCTCAAGCCGGCGCCGAAGCCAAAGCCGCCGGTGCAGAACGCGCTCGTGGCGACGATCGCAGCTATCTGGCCAAACTCAAGACCAAAATTCGCGGCAACGTGATTCTGCCACCGGGCTTACAGGGTAATCCGGCCTCGGTCTTCCGCGTCACGCAGCTCCCTTCCGGCGAAGTCATCGATGTGCGACTCATGAAGTCGAGTGGCAATCCACAACTGGATGCCGCCGTCGAGCGCGCCATCCGTAAATCATCGCCGCTACCGACACCGGAAGGGCGTTCCCCCGACCGGATCATCGACATCACTTATCTGCCGTTCGAGAAACCACCCCAGTAATGCGCATGAAGACCGCGCCGCAAAAAACTTCTATTACCCCACCGCCGCCAGCCATCGGATTGGCGGGCGCAACGGCCCTGGGCGTCGGCGGCATGATGGGCGCCGGGCTCTATTCGCTACTCGGGCTGGCCAGTGAACATGCCGGCAACCAGATTGCCGTCGCCTTTCTACTGGGCGCTATCGCCGCAGCGTTTTCCATTTATTCCTATGCACGTCTGGGCGCCGCATTTCCCGGCAGTGGCGGTCCGGCCAATTTCACCGTCGCCGGATTCGGGCCGGGCTGGTTATCGGGCAGCCTCAACGTTTTTCAGTATCTGGCCTATCTCGTTGCCACGGCGTTGTACGCCGCCGCCTTTGCCGAATACGCCAATGCGCTGATGAACGATGCGTTGCCGACCTGGGCGATGCGGCTGTGTGCCGTCATGGTGGTCTTCGTCTTCAGTCTGGTCAATCTACTCAGCACGGCAAAAGTCGGACGCGCGTCTTCACTGGCCATGGGCTTCACCATTTTGGCGCTCATCGTTTTCTCGGGTGCGGGTGTTTTTAAAATCCAGCCATCCCATCTCTCCCTGCCGACGCATGATTGGCATGGCATTCTGGTCGCCGCCGGTGTG
This sequence comes from uncultured Dechloromonas sp., assembly GCA_964604765.1. Taxonomy (GTDB): domain Bacteria; phylum Pseudomonadota; class Gammaproteobacteria; order Burkholderiales; family Rhodocyclaceae; genus Fluviibacter. The sequence continues at coordinate 34,357 of CAZSAE010000002.1, forward strand.
TTGTATGTGAACTACCAAGGCTTCGGCGTCGTCACCAACGCATCGGGCGCCATGAAGAACCCGGCATACGAACTGCCCAGAGCCATGTTTCTCGCCCTCGGCATCGTGGTCTTTATCTACGTCATCGTGTCAATCGTCACCGTCGGCATCTGGCCCGTTGCCCAGATCGAAGACCACAGTGGCCACGTGCTCGCGAATATTGCTCAGAGCGTCTGGGGCACTGCCGGTTTGATTCTCATCAGCGCGTCCGCGCTGCTCGCCACCGCAGCAGCGGTCAACGCCACGATCTTCGCTGCGTCGCATATTGCTCGCGACACCGCCAAGCAGGGTACCCTGCCCAACCAGCTCACGCGCGTGACAAATGGCGTACCGACGGCACTGCTCTTTTCCGCCACGCTGGTGGCGTTGATGGTTGTGGCATTACCGCTCGCGGTCGTCGGACAAATGGCCAGCCTTGCTTTCTTGCTGGTCTATGCGTTCGTCACCATCGGCCATTGGCGCATCGTCGACAAGACTGGCGCCAAGCGTAGCATCCTGGTGACCGCCGTGTGCATCAACCTGCTGCTCTTTGCGTTGTTGTTTCACAGCGCCTGGCATAACGCGCCAATCAGCGCCTACGCACTCATCGGCTTACTCGTCGGCTCAGGATCGATTGCCGCAATCGCGCAGTTCGTCAGCCATCGCCGCCCCTGAACCTGACACTCTTCATTTTTTCTTAAGTTAACGATCGCTATAATCCCACCATGATTCGATACCTCCGACTTCTCGCCGGCGCCTGCTTTTTATTTGTCTGGGGCGCCGCCCAGGCGCAACTAAATATCGAGGTCGTCGGCGCAGGTATGCAGCGTATTTCAGTCGCTGTGCCGAATTTCGGCGGCGACGAATCGCTGGGCCGTGAGATTGCGACGACGGTGCGCAATGACCTCAACAGCAGCGGACTTTTCAAAATTGTGAATACAGAGTCGCTCGTCGCTGAGGAAAATAGCGCGGTCGATTTTGCCGCATGGAAAACACGCGGGGCCGATGCGCTGGCGACAGCAACCGCAGCACGGCCCGGCGGCCAAATCGAAGTACGCGTCCGTGTCGCCGATATCCTCAAACGTGGCACGCTGGGCAACACCGTCATCACAGTACCCGGCAACAACGCGCGCCTGGTTGGCCATAAGGTGGCTGACTTCATTTATCAGAAACTCACGGGCCAACCCGGTTATTTCTCGTCACGCATCGCCTATGTCCTCAAGCACGGCAACGGCCCTAACGCCCAGTATCAATTAATTGTTGCCGACGCCGATGGCCAGAACCCGGTGCCCGTTTTCAAATATAACCAGCCCATCATTTCCCCGGCCTGGTCGCCGGATGGCAGCAAGCTGGCTTACGTGTCATTCGAAAAGAGCAAACCCGTCATCTTCGAGCAGACCCTGAAGACCGGCGCTCGCCGCGCGGTCGCCAGCTTCCGCGGTTCCAACTCGGCGCCGGCCTATTCTCCGGATGGCAGCCGCTTGGTCGTTGCGCTTTCGCGTGAAGGCGGCACACAGCTCTACAGCATCAATCTCGCGACACTGCAATCCACACGCCTCACCAATACGTCGGGCATCGATACCGAGCCGGCTTTCTCGCCCGACGGCCAGTGGTTGTACTTTACGTCGGATCGCGGCGGCAGCCCGCAGATTTATCGTATGCCAGCCAACGGCGGCGGCGCTCAGCGTGTGAGCTTCGACGGCAACTACAACGTCACAGCACGGCCATCGCCGGACGGCCGTACACTGGCCTTCATTACGCGGCGCGATGGCGGGTTCCGCGTCGCCACGCTGGATCTGGCCACACGTCAGGTCACGGTACTGACCGATTCTCAGCGCGATGAATCGCCGACCTTTGCACCTAACGGCCAGATGATTCTCTACGCCACCATTCTGGGTGGTCGCGGCGTTCTGGCCGCCGTCTCGGCGGACGGCCAGGTTCGTCAAAAGCTGTCTGCCGTGAACGGCGATGCCCGTGAGCCGGCCTGGGGGCCGAACCGTTAACCCTAGTCCGCTAAGCTCGGCACAAAAAGGCTTTTGTCTCAATGGCTTGATCGCTTACAATTCTGAAAACCTCTGGAGCTTCCCCAATGAAAACCATCTCCCGCAAAACCTTTCTGCGCACCTTGCTGCCGGCCCTGGCCGTGTCACTGCTCGCCGCTTGTAGTTCAACCCCGGACAGCAGTTCTGATCTGGCCACCGTCGATGCCACCGGCACTTCGGGTGTACCGAAACTATCTGCCGCTGCGCTGGCCAAACTGCGCGACCCGAATAGCCCGCTGTCCAAGCGCAGCGTTTTCTTCGATTTCGACCAGTACGATGTGAAGCCGGAATACAAAAATCAGCTGCAAGCGCATGCCCGCTTCATCGCCGAAGAGCCGAATGCGCGCGTCCTGATTCAAGGCAACACGGATGACCGCGGCAGCCGCGAATACAACCTGGCCCTGGGCCAGCGTCGTGCCGACGCGGTGAAGAAGCAGCTCGTGCTGATGGGCGCTCCGGAATCGCAGATCGAATCGGTGAGCCTGGGTAAAGAAAAGCCGAAGGCACTGGGCGATAACGAAGCCGCCTGGGCCGAAAACCGCCGCGCCGACATGCTCTACAACGGCGAGTACTAATGACCCAGCTGATGGTTCGTCGTATCACACCGACGGCGCTGATTGCCGTCGGTTTGCTTTATCTCAGCACGTCAGCACAGGCCGGTCTGTTTGACGACGATGTCGCGCGCAAGCAGATTGCCGACCTCCAAAAGTCGACCAGTCAAACGCTGATCGAACAAAACCGGCTCGCCGAACAGATGGCCCGCGAGGTGGCCGAGTTGCGCGGTCAAATCGAAGTGCTGACCAATAGCGTGCATGATCTGGAAAAACGCCAAAAAGATCTGTATCTCGATATCGACAATCGCGTCCAGGCATTGGAAGCCGGCAAAGGCAAGAAAGTTACCGCACCGGCCAACAACGATACCGCCAAAGTGGCCGACAAGACGGATACAAAAACCGACGCCAAAGCGGATAGCAAACCGGTTGATGACCCCGCCGCAGCGCTGAAAGCCTACGAAAGTGCGCTGGCGCTGTTCAAGGCCGGCAAGTTCAAGGAATCCGCCGCCGCCTTCGACAAGTTCGTTAAAGCCTATCCGGACAACGACAAGTCGCCGGACGCACAGTTCTGGCTCGGCAACAGCTATGACATGCTGGGCGACTGCAAACAAGTGATCAGTTCGCAGCAGAAGTTGCTGGCCAAGTGGCCCAAGAACAGCCGTGCGCCGGATGCCATGGCCAAGATCGCCAACTGTCAGGCCGATCTGGGGCAGAAAGCCGAATCCCAGAAAACGCTTAAGGATCTGGTTAGCAAATATCCAGAGTCCAAAGCGGCGGGCGCAGCCAAGCAACAACTCAAGAAGTAGCGCACTATGACGGAGCTGAGCAGCGCGGATCGCGAAACCACGGTCCGCCTGACCGAGATATTCTTTTCACTACAGGGCGAAGCGGCGCGCTCCGGTTTGCCGACCGTTTTTATCCGGTTAACGGGCTGCCCATTACGCTGCACCTGGTGCGATACAGAATACGCCTTCACCGGCGGCGCCACCACCGCCATTAACCATGTACTGGCTGAAGTTGCGAAGTATCCAACGCGCCACGTCTGTGTCACGGGTGGCGAGCCTTTAGCCCAGAAATCCTGTCTTAAGCTGCTGAGCGCGCTCTGTGATGCTGGGTACGACGTGTGCCTGGAAACTTCCGGTGCGCTCGACATTAGCGCCGTCGATCCTCGCGTCGCCCGTATCATGGATCTCAAAGCGCCGGGCTCGGGCGAATGTGACAAGAATTTGTTCGACAACATCACCAATTTACGGGCAACCGATGAGATCAAGATCGTCATCGCTTCGCGTGCGGATTTCGATTGGGCTCAAGAGATCATTGCTCAATACCACCTGACCGACCGTTGCGATGTCGTGCTATCGCCCGTCGCCGGCCAGCAAAACCCAACCGATTTGGCGACATGGATTTTGGCGGCCGGCCTGCCTGTGCGCTTTCAACTCCAGCTGCACAAACTCCTGTGGAACGATGCCCGTGGCAAGTAACCTGACCCGCAATCCGCCTGCCGTCGTACTGCTCTCAGGGGGCCTCGATTCCGCGACCGTTCTTGCCATCGCCCACAGCCAGGGTTACGAGTGCCATGCGATCGCTTTCGACTACGGCCAACGCCACCGCGCTGAACTTGATGCGTCTTTGCGCCAGGCCAAGGCGCTAGGCGCCAAGTCCCATCGCGTTGTGCATGTCGACATGAACCAGTTTGGCGGTTCGGCCCTCACTGATTTCTCGATTGAGGTGCCCGAGGCCCACAGCCAAGCAGGCATCCCCAGCACTTATGTCCCGGCGCGCAACACCGTCATGCTTTCGCTGGCGTTGGCGCTGGCCGAAACACTGCAAAGCCGCGACATCTTCATCGGTGTCAATGCTGTCGACTATTCCGGTTACCCGGATTGCCGTCCGGAATACATCGCCGCCTTCGAACACCTGGCCAATCTGGCCACCAAGGCCGGCATCGAGGGCACCCGCTTTCGTGTCCACGCGCCGCTCATTAATCTGAGCAAGGCCGAGATCATTCGGCTAGGTACCGAACTTGGCGTGGATTACAGCCTGACGGTTTCCTGTTATCAGGCCAACGCCGAAGGCGAAGCCTGCGGTCACTGCGACTCCTGCGCTTTGCGCGCCGCCGGATTTGCCGCCGCGGGGATTCCCGACCCCACCCGATACCGGGCAAAAGCCTGACTTGACGGATACAGCCGAAAACCGCTAGAATTTTGCCTCTTTGTAGTGCCCTGGGGGTCGGTAGCTCAGCCGGTAGAGCAGCGGACTTTTAATCCGTTGGTCGTGGGTTCGAATCCCACCCAACCCACCA
>CAZSAE010000003.1:0-34770 GCA_964604765.1 uncultured Dechloromonas sp.
CGCAGTTCGATGAGCGGCTGCATAAGCGCGTCGATGGCGCGGGAAAAATCGCCCTGCAATGAGCGCACCGCAGAGCGGGCGGCGGTCGCGGTAGACGCGTTAATGAGATCGGCGACGGCTTCGGCTTGCGCCAGATCGAGCTTGCCGTTGATGAAGGCACGACGCGTGAACTCGCCGGGCTCGGCCAGGCGTGCGCCCAGATCCAAACAGCGTGCCAGCAAAAGTTGCATGACCACGGGGCCACCGTGCCCGTGCAGTTCGATGACGTCTTCGCCCGTAAATGAATTGGGCCCTGCAAAGTAGATGAGCAGGCCTTCGTCGATGGCCTGACCTGCCGTATCCACAAAGGGGGTGAGGGTGGCGACGCGCGGCGCCGCAAAATGGGCGGATGGCGCTTTGCCGGTCAGCGGTTCGATCCAGCTTTTGAGATCGCTACCCGACAGGCGCACAATACCCACCCCACCGCGACCCGGCGCCGTGGCGATGGCCGCGATGGGTGGGGCTTTCATTTTAACGATGGCCGCGATGCGTCACGTCGGCTTCGATCTTGCGGTTGATCGCCCATTGTTGCGCGATCGACAGGATGTTGTTAACCGTCCAGTACAGCACCAGACCGGCCGGGAAAAAGAAGAACATGACGCCAAAGCCGATCGGCATGATCCACATGATCTTGGCTTGTACCGGATCCGGCGGCGTTGGGTTCAGCTTCACCTGCAGCAGCATGGTGGCCATCATGATCGCCGGCAGGATGTAGAGCGGATCCGGCTGAGTCAGGTCGTGGATCCAGCCGACCCACGGCGCGTTACGCATTTCCACGGCGCCGAGCAGCACCCAATACAAGGCAATGAACACCGGAATCTGCACCAGAATCGGCAAGCAGCCGCCCAGCGGATTGATCTTTTCCTTGCGGTAGAGATCCATCATTTCCTGATTCAATTTCTGTTTGTCGTTGGCGTAGCGCTCTTTCAGCGCCATCAGTCGCGGCGTGACCGTGCGCATGCGCGCCATCGATTTGTAGCTTGCGGCCGACAGCGGGAAGAACGCAAGCTTGAGCAGGATCGTCAACACGACGATTGCCCAACCCCAGTTGCCGACCAGTCTGTCGAGCCACTCCAGCGCCCAGAAAATCGGTGCAGCCAGAATGGTCAGCCAACCGTAATCGACGACCAGATCAAAGCCCGGCGCGACTTTTTCCAGAGTATTGTGTTCTTGCGGTCCGGCGTAGAGCGGTACGGTCAGCGTGCTGACGCCATCCTTGGCGTCAGGCATCGGGACGATCACACCTGCTGCGAAAACACCCGGCTCCACCTGACGCGTATAAAACTCGCGCGGCGTGCCGTTGGCCGGCAGGAAGGCCGTAACGAAATAGTGCTGGATCATCGCGACCCAACCGTTGTCCGCCGTCTTTTCAAACTTGGCGCTGCCATCGGCGATATCGGCGAAGTTGATCTTGTTAAACTTCTGCGCGTCGGTATAAAAGGCCGGCCCGGTGAAGACGCTCACCATGTTGGGGTCACCTGACGGCGCTTTGTCATCGCGCACCAGCTGGAAGTAAGCGTCAGCTTTATCGGCGCCGGCGCCCTTGAGCTTGTAGGTCACGTCGATGCCGTAGTCACCGCGTTTGAACGTCAGCGTTTTGCTCACCTTGCCGCCGTCTGCTTCAAAAACCACGTCCAGCGTGTTCTGGCCCGGTTTCATTTCAGTCGTCGTCGACACCTGACGCCACAGCGTCTTGTGATTCGGCAGGCCGTCACCAATCAGACCCGACTGCGCCACGTACCTGTGCGTTTTGCCAAACAGTTCGACATGGCCGGTACCATCCCAGCCTTGATGCTTGAGCAGTTCCAAATTGGTGATCGAAGCGCCGGCCAGACTGATCGTGGCGACGTATTCATCCGTTTTTATCGTCACCGTCGGTGCGTTGCTTGCTGCCGGGGCTTCTGCGGCGGGCTGGCTATTGCTACTGCCATTGCCACTCGCGGCGCGGGCTGGGACACCGTTTGCATCCTTGCGCAGATCGACCGATGCTGCGGGCGCGCCTTGCGTCGCCGCCGGGGTATTTGCGGCTTTTTGCGCCGCTTTATGCTGACTCCAACCTTCCCACAACATGAAGGCGGAGATCGTGAAAATCAGGGTCAGAAATAAACGGCGGTAATCCATGGTTCAACCAGCGAAAGAGAACTGAAATCGGTCGTTGCGCCGGCATGATCGACGGGCAACACAATAAAGCTTGCAAGGGTACCAGATTCAGGGCACAGGATCGTGACCTCCGGGATGAAAAGGGTGGCAGCGGCAGACCCGCTTGGCAGCCAACCAACTGCCGCGAATGGCGCCATATTTCGTCAGCGCCTCAGCGGCATAAACGGAACAACTGGGATGAAAACGACAACGCTGGCCCAGCAAGGGACTCAGAGCATAGCGATAAACGGTAATCAGGATGAGAAGAAAACGTTGAATCAGCCGACCCGGAAGCGCCGTGAGGCGCGGCCAAAAAATTTTTTCAGAGATCACGGTCCGTCGTTTCTTTCATACGTTGCCGTTCGATCCGTTTGAGAACTTGCGACAGATCGCTGCGTAATCCGTTGACGATCGATAATCGGGTCGGAACCGGCGCACCCTTACGGATGCGCGCCGGCGACGGAAAAGGGGACTCATGCAGTCGCACGATCCAGTCTCCCGGCGCAAAGGCAGCGGGATTCAACCGAAAATACTCACGCACTACGCGGCGGATCAGATTACGACGCGCCGCAGCCGGCACCAATCGCTTAGCCACAATCAGGCCAAGACGCGTGGCGGTGGCGTCTTGTGTCAGGCGCTCAGGCGTTTCGGTTTCGTCGTTCGTGCTCGAAGCCAACGGACCTTCGATTCGATGCAGCGTGAGCCACTGCCCGCGGCAGGCTTTGCGGGCATCAAAAACCGCCTGGAACTCTGACGGCTTAAGAAGTCTTGATGCCCGACTAAAGCGATAACGGGATGGAGTTTGGGTAAAACTCACCGTTGTTCCAACCGGATGCAAAAGCTATCCGGCAGAGATGTTCGTATGTCCGATTAACGGACACGCAAACTTATACGGCCAGACGATGACGGCCTTTGGCGCGACGAGCGGCCAGAACAGCACGACCACCACGGGTACGCGAGCGAACGAGGAAACCGTGGGTGCGCTTGCGACGGACGACGGAAGGTTGATAAGTACGTTTCATGTTGGGGGCTCCCCGGAATTCATCAAAGAGCGGCGGGTGCCGCAGAAAACCCGTGATTAAACAGCAAGTTCCCCATGCCTGTCAATAAGATCCTGCGTTTAAACTTATCCACCGTTTCAGTGGAAAACCCAGAAAAAACGGACAAATCAGGTTCATTCAGGTATCCTGACCGCTGCAAAATCAATAAAATCCTCCCGGAGCAACCCCTTCATTTCGGGTTATCCACGACCGGTTATCCACAAAAACACTTTGTGGGCACATCGGGTTCGGCCGTGTGAATTTGGAATAACTCTATGAATCCATTCTGGAATTTTTGTCTTGAACAGCTGGGCGCGAACCTTCCTGCCCAACAGTTCAGCACATGGATTCGACCGCTACAGCTCAATGCGGATAAAAATGCGAACGGTGAAATCACCATTGCCGCACCAAATCGATTCATCCTGAAGTGGGTTCGCGACAATTATCTAGCCAACTTCCAGCAGCTAGCAGAGGATTTCTATCAGGAACCGGTGACCGTCGTACTCTCGGTGGGCGCAGCGACAGCCTCGGCCGATTTGCCGACGCGCTCGGCTGCACCATTGTCCGCCGTACCGGCTTCCAACCAAAAATCAGCGGAACCGGCCATTGAAAAAGGCGATGTCCGCGAAGCGGCGGCGCAGACCGCTGTTCGTAAAAACACCGGCAGTCTGAACGGACAAGGTACGCGGTTAATGCCGCACTTCACTTTTGATTCGCTCGTGGTCGGTAAAGCCAACGAACTGGCTCGTGCGGCCTGTCTGAACGTGGCCCAATCGCCCGGAGGCGCTTATAACCCCTTGTTCATTTATGGGGGCGCCGGGTTAGGTAAAACCCACCTCATTCACGCGATAGGAAATGCGGTGCTGGCTAATGACCCGAGCAAGGTGGTGCGCTACGTCCACGCCGAAGATTACTATTCCGATGTTGTGCGCGCCTATCAGCAGAAAGCTTTCGATAGCTTCAAACGCAACTACCGCTCGCTCGACCTGTTGTTGCTCGACGATGTGCAATTCCTCAAAGGCAAGGATCGCTCCCAGGAAGAGTTTTTCTATCTATTTAATGCGTTGGTCGAAGCCCGCAAGCAGATCGTCATCACCTGCGATACCTACCCGAAGGCCATCGAAGGTCTGGAAGATCGGCTCATCACGCGTCTGGATTGGGGCTTGACCGTTCAAATCGAACCGCCGGAAACCGAAATGCGCGTCGCCATTCTGAAAAAGAAGGCGGAATCCGAAGGCAAACCGATTGCCGACGAGGTGGCTTTCTTCATTGCCAAGCATTTAAGATCCAATGTGCGTGAGTTAGAGGGTGCTTTGACCCGAGTTTTGGCGTTTTCGCAGTTCCACGGGCGTGAAATCAACCTAGAAACGGCAAAAGAAGCGCTAAAAGACATTGTTGGTGCCTATAATCGGCAAATTACCGTTGAAAACATCCAAAAAATGGTCGCTGACTACTATAAATTGAAGGTTGCCGACCTTTATTCCAAGAAACGTAGTCGTATGATCGCCCGACCCCGCCAGATTGCCATGTGGTTGTGCAAAGAAGTGACGCCCCATAGCTACCAGATGATCGGCGAATCCTTCGGCGGTCGCGACCACACGACCGTTCTACACGCGGTGCGCACGGTGGAAGACCTGCGCAATAAAGATCAACAGATTAACCACGACATCCATGTTCTTCTTCAGGTCTTGAAAGGATGAGGAACAACTCCTGTAAAGTACGTGGGTGTTTTGTGTATAACCCGCCCTTTGGTCAAGCAACGGAATTTCATCCCCGTTTCCACCACAGGCAATCCCCGGGGTTTTCCGTGGGGTTGTACAGCCAGCAATAGTATGAATTTTCGTGAGAAAATTGCGTTATCCACCAAAGTGACCTGAGCTTATTCGTATTAGGAACCTGATATATGTTGTTATTAAAGACCTCCAGAGAAACACTTCTGGCTCCCCTTCAGACGGTCGCCGGTATTGTCGAGAAGCGTCATACGCTTCCCATTCTGTCGAATGTGCTGATCGAGAAAAAGGGGTCCATGCTGACCCTGGTCGCGACGGATATTGAAATCCAGATTACGGCAGGCACCCAGCTGGAAGGTGGACCTGAAGCTTCGGTCACGGTTGGTGCGCGCAAGCTGCAGGATATTTTGCGGTCGCTTCCTGAAGAATGCACCGTCAGTCTGGATCTGGACGAGAAACGTCTGGTGGTGAAGGCAGGTAAGAGCCGCTTCTCGCTGCAAACGCTGCCTGCTGAAGATTTTCCGCAAATGAACCTCAACGCCGCCAATCAGGTGTCGTTGACGGTGACGCAGAAGTCTTTCAAGCAGCTGTTGGCCCAGACGCAGTACTCCATGGCGGCTCAGGATGTACGTTATTATCTGAACGGTATGCTGTTGCAGGTTGAAGGTAATGCCCTGCGTTCAGTTGCTACCGATGGTCACCGCTTGGCCTTTGCCCAAATGGAAATCGGGGAAAGCCTGGAACGTCAGGAAGTGATTCTGCCGCGTAAGTCGGTTCTGGAATTGGGCCGTCTGCTGGCGGATTCCGAAGATCCGCTGAATATCACCCTGGCCAATAACCAGGCGCGCTTCTCGTTTGGCGATGTGGTGTTTGTCACCAAACTGATCGATGGCAAGTTCCCGGATTACACGCGCGTGATTCCACCGAGCTTCTCGCAGGAGCTGGTGCTAAACCGCATCGCCTTCAGTCAGGCGCTACAACGAGCTCGGATTCTGTCGAATGAAAAGTTCTCGGGAGTACGCTTGATTCTGGAAAATGGCGCGCTGCGCATCAGTGCCGCCAACGCGGAGCAGGAAGAAGCGCAGGAAGAACTGGAAGTGAGCTACAGCGGCGAACGTCTGGATATCGGGTTTAACGTCAATTATCTGCTCGACGTTTTGAATCATGTCAGCGACGAAACGGTGGTCTGGCGCTTTAATGATTCGAATTCCAGTGCACTGTTTGGTCCGGTCGATAGTAGCAACTTCAAATACGTCGTGATGCCGATGCGTATCTGAGTTTCTTGATCTGACAATCTGAAACCGTTTACAAAGATTCAATTAACGAAGCAAAAAGATGGCCGAAAAGAAAACACCCGCAGTACCTGATTACGACGAATCATCAATTCAACAACTGGAAGGTCTGGAAGCGGTTCGTAAGCGTCCGGGCATGTATATCGGCGATACCTCCGATGGTAGCGGTCTGCACCACATGGTGTTCGAGGTCGTCGATAATGGTATTGATGAAGCGCTAGCCGGTCATTGCGACGATATTGTCGTAACGATTCATGCGGACAACTCGATTTCGGTTAGGGATAACGGCCGAGGTATTCCTACGGGCATCAAGTTCGACGACAAGCACGAACCCAAACGTTCGGCGGCTGAAATTGTCATGTGCGTGCTGCACGCCGGTGGTAAGTTCAACCAGAACAGCTACAAGGTTTCGGGCGGTCTGCATGGCGTTGGCGTTTCCTGTGTGAACGCCCTGTCGCAGTGGCTCAAGCTGACCATCCGTCGTGATGGCAAAAAGCACTTCATGGAGTTCAATCAGGGTAAGGCGGTTAATCGCGTTATCGAAATGCAGAATGGCGTTGAAGTGTCGCCTCTACAGATTATTGGCGATACTGAGAATCGCGGTACGGAAGTGCACTTTCTGGCCGACCCAGAAATTTTCGGCAATATCGAATTTCATTACGAAATTTTGGCCAAGCGTTTACGTGAACTCTCGTTCCTGAATAATGGTGTCCGTGTTCGTCTGGTCGATCAGCGCAATGGCAAGGAAGAAGATTTTGCCTTTTCGGGGGGCGTCAAAGGCTTCGTTGATTACATCAACAAGAACAAAACCGTGCTGCACCCGAATGTGTTCTACTCAACAGGCGAGTCTAAAGCAGGTGACGCGACGATTTCGGTCGAAGTTGCGATGCAGTGGAATGACTCATATGCAGAAAACGTCCTCTGCTTCACCAACAACATTCCGCAGTCGGATGGTGGCACCCACCTGACCGGCCTGCGTGCGGCAATGACCCGCGTTATCAACAAGTACATTGAAGAGAACGACATCGCCAAGAAGGCCAAGGTCGACATCACGGGTGACGATATGCGCGAAGGTCTGACCTGCGTGCTATCGGTGAAGATGCCGGATCCGAAGTTTGCCTCGCAGACTAAAATGAAGCTGGTGTCGTCCGAAGCCCGTCCGGCTGTGGAGGAAGTTGTTGCCCAGAAACTGGCCGACTTTCTGCTCGAGCGCCCGGCTGACGCCAAAGTGATTACCGGCAAGATCGTCGAAGCGGCGCGTGCCCGTGATGCAGCGCGTAAGGCGCGTGAAATGACGCGTCGTAAGAGCGTGATGGATGGCGTGGGTCTGCCGGGTAAGCTGGCCGACTGTCAGGAAAAAGATCCGTCGCAGTGCGAACTGTATCTGGTGGAGGGTGACTCCGCCGGTGGTTCTGCCAAACAAGGTCGCGATCGTAAGTTTCAGGCCATCCTGCCGCTCAAGGGTAAGATCCTTAACGTGGAGAAGGCCCGTTTCGACAAGCTGATTGGATCGCAGGAAATCGCCACGCTGATTACTGCACTCGGAACCGGTATTGGCAAGGATGAATACAAGCCGGAAAAACTGCGTTATCACCGCATCATCATCATGACCGATGCCGACGTCGATGGCGCCCACATCCGCACACTGTTGCTGACCTTCTTCTATCGCCAGATGCCGGAGCTGGTCGAGCGTGGGCATATCTACATTGCCCAGCCGCCGCTATACAAGGTCAAACACGGTAAGACCGAGCGTTACCTCAAGGATGACCACGAATATCACCAGTTCCTGCTGCAAATGGCGCTGGATGAAGCCAAGCTGCAACCGGGCAAGGGCGCCAAGGCAATTGAAGGCGAGGCATTGGCCGATTTGGCGCGTAGCTTCCTGTTGTCGGAAGCCATCATCGAGCGTCTGTCGTATTTGATTCCGCCGGAAGTCTTGCACACGCTGGTCAACGATAACCTCAGCGTCGATCTGAGCAGTGAAGCCGCTGCCCAAAAATCGGCCAAGGTGCTGGGTGATGCGCTAGCCGCACACACCACACTTCGCGCCGCACATGAAAAGGCGTTGGAAATCGTACCGGCCTATGATGCCGCCCGCGAAAGCTGGGTGCTGCGTCTGGAGCGCTGGCACCACGGTAACCTCAAGCTGGGTCTCATCGACGACGAGTTCACCGGTTCAGGAGACTACGTGCAGTTGCGCAAGACCGCCGAGCTGCTCGCTGACCTCATGAAAGCCGGCGCCACCGTCCATCGTGGCGAAAAGCAACAGACGGTCAGCCGCTTCAGCGAAGCCATGCAATGGCTGTTCAACGAAGTGGAACGGGGTATTAGCAAACAGCGTTATAAAGGTCTGGGTGAGATGAACCCTGGGCAGCTGTGGGAAACGACGATGGACCCGACCGTTCGTCGTCTGCTCAAAGTGCAGATCGAAGATGCGATCGGCGCCGACCAGATCTTCTCGACCCTGATGGGCGAACTGGTTGAGCCGCGTCGTGCGTTCATCGAAAGCAACGCGCTGACCGCTCGTAACATTGATGCCTAAGCAACCGTGATGGCATGAACGGCTCGCTGCGGCGAGCCGTTTTTTTTCTGTTTTGGGTGTCAATACATTGTTCATATAAGCGCACAAACGCTGCACGTTAAAAGAAAATAGCAGAAGTTAAGATCAAATATGGCAAAATCCGATCGTAACGCAACCCTGGAACGCCTGCTGCAAAGCCAGGGGTTTGGTTCGCGTAAATTCTGTCGCACTCTGGTACAGGCCGGGTCGGTATTGGTCAACGGCGACGTCTGTGACAATCCGGACGAAAGCTTTGAAACGGCCGATCTACGCTTTGAGGTCGAGGGTTTCGACGGTGTCTGGCCCTATTGCAAGTACGCCTATATTCTCCTGAATAAACCCGCAGGCTATGAATGTTCGCGTGCACCCAAACATCATCCGAGCGTTTTGTCGTTGTTACCCGACCCGCTCCGCACCCGAGACGTTCAGCCAATCGGCCGTTTGGATGTCGATACGACTGGCTTGTTGCTGCTGACCGACGATGGGCAGTGCATCCATAAGCTGACCTCGCCGCGCCATGCAGTTCCGAAACGTTATCGGGCGGCGCTGGCCGAACCGGCGGATCAGTCGCTATGCGATCAGCTGCTTGCGGGCGTCCAGCTCAAGGATGAGAACGAGATGCTGGCGGTCGAGTCCTGTCGACTGATCGATCCGCTGTTATTGGAGCTGACCATCACCCAGGGCAAGTACCATCAGGTTCGTCGAATGGTGGTCGCCGCCGGTAATCATGTCTCGGGGCTGGTGCGGATTGCCATGGGCGATCTGTGTTTGCCCAGTAATCTGGCAGCCGGGGATTGGCAGTGGGTCGATAGCCAAGGTATGCTTCTTGCGGGATGGCCCGCCAAGACATCCCAAGTTGTTTCACGTGGAACATAATTCAATCAAGTCGTGAGCGAGATGTTTCACGTGGAACAAAACTGATTTGCCAACGAGAGTGATATGGCCTCAATGACACTGACCGAAATGCGCTACATCAGCGCGTTGGATAAAACCCGCCACTTTGGCAAAGCCGCCGATTTGTGTCATGTCAGCCAGCCGACACTTTCGGTCGCCATCAAGAAAGTAGAGCAACAGATTGGCGCACCACTGTTTGAGCGTGGCGCAACCGAGATCCGGACGACGCCGCTGGGTGAACAGATTGTCGATCAGATCAAGCGCGTACTCGATGAGGCTTTACGCCTTGAAGAAATCGCGACACAGAATCGAGATCCATTAAAGGGGCCGCTGCGGGTCGGCGTGATTTACACGATCGCGCCTTATTTGCTCCCGTCCCTGATTCCCGTTCTGCATCGATTGGCACCCGAAATGCCCCTGTTTTTACGCGAGGATTTCACGGGTAATCTGCTGCCTGCGCTGAAGGACGGGGAGTTGGATGTGTTGGTGCTTGCTTTGCCGGTTGATATGCCCGGTGTGGTCACCCAGAAAGTGTACGAAGAACCGTTCCGGGTCGTGGTGCCCGCTTCGCATGCCTGGGCGCAGCGGACCAGCATCAAAAACGACGAGCTGGCAGGTGAGCATTTGCTTCTGTTGGGTAGCGGTAACTGCTTCCGTGACCAAGTCCTCGAGGCCTGCCCCCGTTTGCAGCGCGCTGAAGGGTTGTCCGGTTCGCTGGAAGGCAGCTCTCTGGAAACCATCCGTCATATGGTGGCAAGTGGCGCCGGGATTGCCGTGATGCCGAGTTCCGCCGCCGATCCGCTGGTCAACCGCGAACCCATGGTCAAAGTGTTGCCATTCGAGGAGCCAGAGACGACTAAAAGGATCGTAACCGAGGGGGCCGGGAAGATCGGCCGCACAGTAGGCCTGGCTTGGCGGGCGACATTTCCGCGTCCGAAAGCCATTGATGCCGTGCGTCAGGCGATTCTTTCCTGCCAACTGCCCGGCGTGGCGATCAACAAATAAAACTCATAAAAGCCAAAGTGGCTGTTGTTCCACGTGAAACATATAGCTACCCAAGGTCGTTATTCAGACGAGCAACGAGCTCCTCACGGGGCAGGGTCGGCTTGTTGGGCCAATCGCGTTGAGCTGTCGCCCATATCGGATCGGGAAAATGTGAGTCCAGATTCCAACGCGGAATCACATGCCAGTGAACATGGGGAACAACATTACCCAGGCTTGCCAAATTGATTTTGGTCGGCGCCATCAGGTCACGTAAACCGGACTCGGTGACGAAAACGGCCTTCATCAAAGCGGTGCGTTGTTGATCGGGCAGGTCGCTCATCTCGGCGACATGGGCATTGAGTATCACGCGGCAAAAACCCGGCCATTGAGGGTCGTTGACCGAAATTATTCTATATAAATCAGTTAGATACAAAATATCTTCGCCTGTGGGCGTGCACAACGGGCAAGGTGAGGTCATGGTATGGCTTGGGTCGTTTGAACGCGTCAGAGCGCTCAGTATAACGCCGATCGCTGGAGGCGGCTCCTGGCAAGGGTTTCAAGGGCCTCTGTCGGCCTCCTCTGTTGGCCCCCGCTGTTGGCAGTATGGCGGCAATCTTGGAAACCGGCTTTATCATTCGCGAATTTTGCCGCTTCTCTTTATACTTCATACAAAGATAAGTCATGATGATGGATGTTATGGATCTACAAAGTTTGACGACCCACGAGCTTGAGCGTTTGCTTGAAATCTTGCCCGAGGAAATCCGTCGCCGCGAATCCACAGACCAAGAAGCTGACGATGCAGATCGTCGGAAGCGAAGTGTGTTTGCGAGTTTTCAGGAACTCGCCAAAAAGCAGGGCATCGACTTCGCCGATCTTTGAGCAGGGTTTGGGCGGTCTAAAAACAAAGGGCAGCCAAAGCTGCCCTTGTTGGTTTAATACACGCGTCGCTTAAAGCAGCACGCGTTCGATGCTGCCGGCGTTGGCACGGCTGACATAATCCGCCATCCAGTTGGTGCCCAGCAGATTTTTTGCCAGCTCAACAACAATGTAGTCGGCATCGGTGCCGGCGTCGTCGCGGAAGCGATGCAGACCCTGCAGGCATGACGGGCACGACGTGAGAATCTTGACCTGCCCGGTGAAGCCGTCGGCGCGTAGTGCGTTCGCGCCCTGCTCCATTTCTTCCTGCTTGCGGAAGCGGACCTGCGTCGAGATGTCGGGACGTGTTACGGCCAGGGTTCCCGATTCGCCGCAGCAACGATCGTTGAGCGGCACGTTCGTTCCCATCAACTCGCTGGTGACCTTCAACGGTGCGTAGGTCTTCATCGGCGTGTGACACGGATCGTGATACATATAGCGCACGCCCTCGACACCGTCGAGCTTGACGCCTTTCTCCATGAGGTATTCGTGGATGTCGAGCAAGCGGCAGCCCGGGAAAATCCGTTCGAATTCGTACTTCTGCAGCTGGTCCATACACGTCCCGCAGGAGACGATGACCGTCTTGATGTCCAGATAGTTCAGTGTGTTGGCGACGCGGTGGAAGAGGACGCGGTTATCGGTCGTAATGCGATGTCCCTTGTCTTCGTGACCACCGGAGGTTTGTGGATAACCGCAGCACAGATAACCCGGCGGCAGCACCGTGGTGGCACCCACTTCGTAAAGCATGGCTTGCGTAGCCAGACCCACCTGCGAAAATAGGCGCTCCGAACCGCAGCCCGGGAAATAGAAGACCGCTTCCGATTCGTCGGCACTGAGCTTCGGATTACGGATCACCGGGATGATCTTGTCGTCTTCAATGTCGAGCAGTGCGCGCGAGGTGCGCTTGGGCAGGTTGCCCGGCATCGGCTTGTTGATGAAGTTGATGATCTGCGTACGCACCGTCGGTTTATGGACCGTGGCCGGTGGGTGGGCGACCTGCTTCTGGATCAGATGCAGCGACTTGCCGAGCTTGTAGAACTTGTTCTGTGCGGCGTAGCCAAAGCGGATCATGACCTCGCGGATGCCCTTGATAAAGGTCGGATCCTTGACCGTGAGGAAGGTCATGGCCGCCGCTGTACCCAGATTGAATTTCTTTTTACCCTGCTTGCGCAGTAGGTTACGCATGGCGATCGTGACGTCACCGAAATCGATGTCGACGGGGCAAGGTTTCTCGCAACGGTGGCAGACGGTGCAATGCGCAGCCACGTCATCGAATTCGGCCCAGTGCGCCAGCGACACGCCGCGTCGCGTCTGCTCTTCATACAAGAAGGCTTCGATGAGCAGCGAGGTACCCAGAATCTTGTTGCGCGGTGAGTAGAGAAGATTGGCGCGTGGCACGTGCGTCGAACAGACCGGTTTGCATTTACCGCAACGCAGGCAGTCCTTGATCATCGCGGAAATTTCGCCGATGCCCGATTGCTCCATCAGGATGGACTCGCTACCGATGAGGTTGTAGCTTGGCGTGTACGCCATGTCGAGATTGCCACCGCGCATGAGCTTGCCACGATTGAAGTGGCCTGCCGGATCAACCTGCTGTTTGTAAGCCCAGAAAGCGGCCATCTCGTTGTCTTCGAGATAATCGATTTTGGTGATGCCGATGCCGTGCTCGCCCGAGATCACGCCATCGAGCGAGCGGGCCAACAGCATGATGCGATCGACCGCCTGGTTCGCGGTTTGCAGCATCTGGTAGTTGTCTGAGTTGACCGGCAGATTGGTATGCACGTTACCGTCACCGGCGTGCATGTGGAGCGCGACGAAAACGCGACCTCGTAACACCTCTTTGTGGATGGCGTTGATGCGATCGAGAATCGGGCGGTAGACGTTGCCGTCGAAGATATCCTTCAGCGCGGGTTTCAGTTCCTGCTTCCACGAGACGCGCACGCTATAGTCTTGCAGGCGATGGAAGAGCACTGGGTTGGCAGCCTTGTTTTCCAGCGTGCCGGCGACAACGCCAAAGCTTGCGAACGATGCTTCCGCCTCCGCCAACGGCGTGTCCAGATGATCCAGCAGCCATTGCCAACGCGAGCGTACGTTCGCAACAAGTTCCAGTGCGCCTTGAACGCGGTCACCGATCAGCACATCCTTGCCGACGTTGGCGTCGCCCGTGTCGAGGGGCAGGTTGTCGCTATTCAGATAATCGGTGAGGGCGTCGCAGAGTGCCAGTTTGTTAGCGATCGAAAGCTCGATATTAATGCGCTCGATGCCGTCGCAATAATCGCCCATGCGTGGCAATGGGATCACCACGTCTTCGTTGAGCTTGAACGCATTGGTGTGCTTCGAAATCGCCGCAGTGCGCGAGCGATCCAGCCAGAAGTTCTTGCGTTGTTCAGCGCTGACGGCGATGAAGCCTTCGGCGCCGCGCAGGTTGCACATGCGCACAACTTCGGAGGCCGCTTGCATAACGGCGTTTTCATCGTCGCCAACCAGGTCGCCGATCAGCACCATCTTCGGGCGGCCATGACGTTTAGCCTTGGTGGCGTAGCCAACGGCCTTCAGATAGCGCTCGTCGAGGTGCTCCAGGCCGGCCAGCAGTACGCCGAGTTTGCGCCCCCCGCCTTCGGGTTTGAAATAGTCGGTGATCTCGACGATGGCCGGGACAGCTTCGCGCACCTGACCGAAGAATTCGAGACAGACGGTGCGCGTGTGCGTCGGCATCTTGTGCAGTACCCAACGGGCGGCGACGATGATGCCATCGGTACCCTCTTTCTGTACGCCGGGAACACCGCCCAGAAACTTGTCGGTGACGTCCTTGCCCAACCCAATCTTGCGGCAGGCGGCGCCCGCGATGCTGAGTACTTCCTCGCTCAGTAGTTTCTTGCCGTGCGCATCAAACCGCTTGAGGCGGAAGCGCACCGTTTCCTGCTCGTGGATCTTGCCCAGATTGTGATCGAGGCGTTCGACTTCCAGCCAGTTACCGTCCGGCGTCACCATGCGCCACCAGGCCAGATTGTCGAGCGCGGTGCCCCACAGTACGGCCTTTTTGCCGCCGGCGTTCATGGCGATGTTGCCGCCGATGCACGATGCTTCGGCCGACGTGGGGTCGACCGCGAAAACCAGGCCGGCGCCTTCAGCCGCCTCAGACACGCGTTTGGTCACTACACCGGCGCCCGTTCGCACCGTGCCGACCGGGTGGTCGACGCCGGGCAGATTGACGAATTCGACAGGACCAATATCAATGAGCTTTTCGGTATTGATGACTACGGAATCCGCCGTCAGCGGAACGGCGCCGCCGGTATAGCCGGTGCCGCCGCCACGCGGAATGATGGTCAGGCCGAGCTTGATGCAGTCGCGCACCAGCGGCCCGATCTCGTCTTCGGTATCGGGATAGAGGACCACGAACGGATACTC
The DNA here is from genome assembly GCA_964604765.1 of uncultured Dechloromonas sp. GTDB lineage: Bacteria > Pseudomonadota > Gammaproteobacteria > Burkholderiales > Rhodocyclaceae > Fluviibacter. The sequence continues at coordinate 15,002 of CAZSAE010000003.1, forward strand.
GACACGCCAGTCGGTGGCGTCGGTAACGTGCGAGACGCGGGCCAGACCGTCGAAGGCGATGTTGTCTTTGCGGGTATGCTTGCTCAGGACACGCAGCACCTTGCGTCGGCGTGCGGCCATCGTGTCGAGGTGTTTGGCAAAGCGGCCAATGGCATCGTCGGTTGCCTTGAGCAGTTGCGCCACTTTTTCGTTGCCATCACGACGCTTTTCGATTTCCGTCAAACGATGGCGCAGCGCCGAGATCAACGCGCTCTGGCGTTGACGGTTCTGGAGCAGATCATCTTCCAGATACGGGTTACGTTGCACAACCCAGATATCGCCCAGCACTTCGTACAGCATGCGGGCCGAGCGGCCGGTCACGCGTTCGCTGCGTAGTGCGTTCAGAATCCCCCAGTTCTCCTGACCGAGTAGGCGAATGACGATCTCGCGGTCGGAGTACGAGGTGTAGTTGTAGGGGATCTCGCGGAGGCGTGCGTTCATGATTTTGTTCTGGTCGATTGCGGCCGTGAAGGCCTTTTTCGGACCTTATATTGTAGCGCATCGGTATAATGCAATCACGCGCCGGCATGGCTTTTCAGCCCTTCTGACGTTGTGCCTTTTCCATGATTTGCGATGTTGCCATGACCGCCAAAACCGATGTGCCTTTTCCGTTGACCGATTATCTGCGCCGTATCGAAGCGGCGGAGGTCTATGATGTGGCCATCGAGACGCCGCTGGACTTCGCCCCGAACCTTTCGGCGCGGATCGGCAACCAGGTGTTTTTCAAGCGGGAAGACCAGCAGCCGGTGTTTTCGTTCAAGTTGCGTGGTGCCTATAACAAGATGGCGAAGCTGCCAGCCGATGCGTTGAAGCGCGGCGTGGTGGCGGCCTCGGCCGGCAATCACGCGCAAGGCGTGGCGCTGTCGGCGCAAAAGCTCGGTTGTCGTGCCGTGATCGTGATGCCGACCACGACACCGGGCATCAAAATCAACGCCGTGCGTGCGCGCGGCGGCGAGGTCGTGCTCTTCGGCGATTCTTTCGACGATGCTTACAACGAAGCGCGCCGTCTGGAACGCGAGGAAGGGCTGACCTTCGTTCATCCCTTCGACGATCCGGATGTCATTGCTGGTCAGGGCACGATCGGCCTGGAGATTCTGCGTCAGCACCCTAAACCCATCGAAGCCATTTTTTGCTGCGTCGGCGGCGGCGGTCTCATCGCCGGTGTGGCGGCGGCCGTCAAGCTGGTGCGTCCCGATATCAAGATCATCGGCGTCGAAGCGGTCGATGCCGATGCCATGACGCGCTCGCTCGCCAAGCATGATCGCGTGCGTCTGGATCAGGTCGGTCTGTTTGCCGACGGTGCCGCCGTTAAGGAAGTTGGCACAGAGTGCTTCCGGATCGCCGAACACTATGTTGACGAGATGATTCTTGTCGATAACGACGCCATCTGCGCCGCGATCAAGGATGTGTTTGAAGATACCCGTTCGGTGTTGGAACCGGCCGGTGCACTGGCCGTGGCCGGCATGAAGGCTTGGGCTGCCAAAACGGGCGCCGAGGGCAAAACACTGGTCGCCATCGCCTCGGGGGCCAACATGAACTTTGACCGGCTGCGCTTTGTGGCCGAACGCGCCGAACTGGGCGAGCAGCGAGAGGCCATTCTGGCGGTGACCTTACCCGAGACGCCGGGCGCCTATCGCAAATTTCTTTCGTTGCTCGGTAGCCGCAGCATCACCGAGTTCAATTACCGCTACAACGACCCGGCTGCCGCGCACGTGTTCGTCGGTATTCAGACGGCCAAACGCGCCGAAGTCACCACCCTCGTTGAGCGGCTTAAAGCAGAAGGCTACCCCGCGTTGGATCTGACCAACGACGAAATGGCCAAACTGCATATACGTTATATGGTGGGTGGCCATACGCCGCGCGCAGGTCAGAGAGACGGCATGCTCAACGAGCTTATCTACCGTTTTGAGTTTCCGGAACGTCCGGGCGCATTGATGAAGTTCCTCGAGAACATGAGCGCCGGCTGGAATATCAGCCTGTTTCACTACCGCAACCATGGCGCGGATTTTGGTCGCGTGCTGGTCGGCTTTCAGGTGCCGGCAACCGATCGATCGGCCTTCGAAGCTTTTCTCGCCGGCCTTGGCTACCCGTACCAGGACGAATCGAGCAACCCGGCTTACCGGTTGTTCCTGGCCTAAGACCGGCCACTGCCACGATGTACGAAACCACTGTCTATCTGCTGGCCGGTGCCCTTGTTTTGCTCGGCTGGTCTTGTGGCCGGTTGTTGCCGCGTCTGCCCAATTCCGGTGGCGTGAAGGGCGTGCGCTTCTGCCTGGCGCTGCTGCTTGTGGTCGCGTTTGATCGCGCCTTGAACGCCGCCTTCTTCACCGTCGAAACCTCACTGTACGATGTTGCAGATGCCGCGCTGGCCTTTATCGAAGCATCGGTTCTGTTTGTGCTGACCGGGGTCGTGCTGCGTCAGCCACTACCAACGCAGTCGACTTAGAACACCAGGCCTTTTTCGGTGACCCAGCCGTCCAGCGGTACGTCGTGTGCTTGCGGCCGGATGTCGTCGAGCAGCTGATCCGAAAACAGGACGCCAATCGTTTTGACGCCGGGCAGCAATGGCAAGGTACGGTCATAGTAACCACCGCCGTAGCCCAGCCGGTAGCCGTTTTTGTCTAGCCCCAGACAGGGAATGAACAGCATCTTCGGTATCACCAGCTTGGCCGGATTAGCGGGTGGCGCGGCGATACCCGCTTCGTCGAGGGTCGGACGAATGTTCGGATCCCATAGATAGAAGTCGAGTGGCGCGCAAGCTTCGCTGACGCGAGGCAAACAAACGCCAACACCGACGGCATACCATTCATGCATGAGTGGCGCGATGTCCGGCTCTTTGGTAATCGGCTCATAGAACGCAAAGGGTGATGGCGGTGGATGGAAATGGTCTTCCAGAATGTCACATATGCGTCGGCTGAACGCGGCATGGTCGTGAGCCGACAGCGTTCGTCGCCATGATTTCATGCGGGTGCGCAGTGTACTGCGATAGAATTTTTCATCCGTCGGGTTCGGCATAGTCCGGACAGTAACATAATCGAACCACCTCATTCGTCGTCTCTCTTTTCCTATCTACGATTGCGCCTATGTCGATGTGCCTCCCTTGTTTGAACCCTTTGCGGGTATTTTTGTCGATGATTGTCTTGGCGGTGACGACAGGATTGCCCCAGCTTGCCCAAGCGCAGGATGCGACTTACTTGAATGCTCGCGAAGCCGTGCAAAAGGGTCAGCTCAACAAGGTGGAGCAGCTTTACCCACAACTCAAACAGCACGAGCTTGCGCCCTATGTCGAAATCTGGATGCTCAAGCCACAACTAATGACCGATAGCCCGGACATTCGTGCCTTTCTGAAAAAATACGATGGTGAGCGGCCGGCCGAGTTGTTACGTGCTGACTGGATACGCGCGCAGGCCAAACAGGGTAATTGGTCGCTGGTGGCGCAACAGGGTGCGCTGATGTTGCAACCGGAACTGGATGTGCAGTGTTATAGCCTGTTGCCACGTGTGAACAATGGCGACAGCGCCGCCAAGGAGGCGGGCCGTGCTGTGTGGGTCACCGGTACGGAATCGCCGGAAGCCTGCCAGCTTCTGTTCGATGCGCTCTGGGCCAACGGCGAACTCAAGGCCAGTGATGGCTGGTTGCGGGCGCGCCGTCAGGTGGCGACTAACAAACTCAATCTGGCCCGTCAGACCTTATCCGTCATGCGCGTCAACGCCAACGATGCGGCCGGCGGTCTGGACGCCGTGCTGAGCAAGCCCGTCATTTATCTGGAACGGGTCGGTACACCGAACGATGAGACCCAAAAGGAACTCGTCACGCTGGCGCTGGTGCGCATGGCGCGTAACGAACCGAGCAGCGCCGTGTCGGCGCTCAAGCGTTATGGCTCTGGGCTGGATCGGGCGCAGCAGGAATATGTGTGGGGCATCATCGGTTGGCAACTCGGTGTTCAGCAGAGCCCTGAAGCCCTGGATGCCATGAAGCGCAGTGGGACGATCCTGTTGCCGGACGACGCCGAGGCCTGGCGGGTGCGCGTGGCATTGCGGGCACAGGATTGGGGCCTGGTGAGAAAGAGCATCGAGGCCATGCCCGAGCCGATGATCAATTCGCCCGAGTGGGTGTACTGGTTGGGTCGGGCCTACAAGGCTCAGGGGCGTGACAGTGCGGCCGAAGAGCAATTCCAGAAGATCGCCGGTCAGCCCAATTTTTACGGCGTTCTGGCCAGCGAAGAATTGGGCGCGCGCGCCAAAGTGCCCGTGCAGGCCAAACCCATCACTCCTGAGGAAATCCGGGCCGTCGAGCGGCAGCCGGGTATCCGCCGGGCGCTGGCCATGTATCGCCTGGATCTGCGCCCCGAAGGTGTCAAAGAATGGAGTTGGGCATTGCGCGGCATGAACGATCGTCAGCTACTGGCAGCTGCCGAAGTGGCGCAGCGCAACCAGATCATTGATCGTTCGATCAGCGCGGCCGACCGCACGAAGGAAGAGCACAACTACAAACTGCGTTTTCCGACGCCCTATGCCGATAAGATCATGCCGCATTCAGATCGGCAGAACCTGGACAAGGCCTGGGTCTATGGCCTCATGCGTCAGGAAAGCCGTTTCGTCACCAACGCCAAATCCAACGTCGGTGCGGCGGGCCTCATGCAGGTCATGCCGGCCACCGGCAAATGGGTCGCCAACAAGATCGGCGTCAAGCTGGGGCCCGGTGATCTGCACGATCCAGACACCAACGTCATGCTAGGTACCACCTACATGCGTCTGGTGCTCGAAAGCCTGGACAATCACCCCGTGCTGGCCTCGGCAGCCTATAACGCCGGCCCCGGGCGCGCCCGCAAATGGCGCGACGTGAAGCCGCTGGAGGGCGCAATTTATGCTGAGACGATCCCGTTTTCGGAGACGCGCGATTATGTGAAAAAGGTCATGAGCAATGCCGTCTTCTATCAGACGGTGATGACGGGCAACACGCCATCGCTGAAGATGATGTTGGGCACGATTGCACCGCGTTCCGCCAAAACCGACGGGGTGCCGGATTTACCCTGAAATGGCATAAAATAACCAGCTGGACGACCAAACTTCTGATCAGACGATCGACCAAGGAAAACGCATGCTGACGAATAAGAAAATTCTCCTCATTGGTGGCACCGGTTTTGTTGGGCGACATCTGGCCCGTGTACTGGTCGATGCGGGTGTCCAAGTCACGATTCCGACCCGCCGTTATGAAAAAAATCGAGATGTCTCGATGTTGCCAAGCGTGACGCTCGTCGAAGCGGACATCAACGACGCCAGCGTGCTGGAGCGGCTGGTCAGCGGTCAGGATGCAGTGATCAATCTGGTCGGTATCCTGCACGGCAACACCCCGGAGATTCCTTACGGCAAAGAATTTGCCGCAGCTCACGTCGAACTGCCCAAGAAAATCGTTGCCGCCTGCAAGGCAGCCGGCGTAAAGCGTCTTTTGCACATGAGTGCCCTGCACGCGGGCAAGAAAGCGCCTTCGGAATATCTGCGCTCCAAGGCCGCCGGCGAAGAGGTGGTTACGAATTCCGGCCTTATCACCACCATCTTCCGGCCGTCGGTGATTTTCGGTACGCGCGATTCGTTCATCAATACCTTTGCCGGTCTGTTGCGCAAGTTACCGTTCCTGCCGCTGGGCTGTGCCGATGCGCGTTTCCAGCCGGTTTCTGTAGACGACGTCGCCAAGGCATTTGCCCAGGCACTGGATACGCCGGGCATGGAAGGTCAGGCTTACGATCTCTGTGGCCCGACGGTCTACACGCTCAAAGAGCTCGTCGAATACGTTGGTGAGGTGCTCGGCATTAAGCGTCGCATCATTCCGCTGTCGGAAAACCTGGCGTACTTCCAGGCCGCATTGCTGTCGATGTTGCCCAACAAGATGATGTCTGCTGACAACGTGCGCTCGATGGAAATCGACAGTGTCTGTAGCGGCAACTGCAAAACCCCGCCGGGCTGGAACCCGGAACCGCTGGAAGCGGTCGCCCCGCTATACCTGTTGGGTAGTGGCGACACCGTGCAGTTCGACGACTACCGTAGCCGCGCCGGCCGTTGATTTTGTCTGTACCGCGCTTGAGCAGACACTAAGGCGCCGGTCATGAAGATCTACACTGTCGGCGGTGCCGTGCGTGACCGCCTGCTCGGTTTGGTGCCGGGCGACCGCGATTACGTCGTCGTCGGCGCCTCTCCGGAAGAAATGCTTGCCGCCGGCTACACGCAGGTCGGTAAGGATTTTCCCGTCTTCCTGCACCCTAAAACCCATGAGGAATATGCGCTGGCGCGTACCGAGCGCAAGACCGGGCATGGTTATCACGGCTTCAGTTTTTATGCGGCGCCCGATGTCACGCTGGAAGAAGATCTGGCGCGGCGCGATCTGACCATCAATGCCATGGCCGAAGATGTCGATGGCTGCGTTATTGATCCCTATGGCGGCCAGAACGATCTGCGTGCGCAGGTATTGCGCCACGTCAGTCCGGCCTTTGCCGAAGATCCGGTGCGCATTCTGCGCCTGGCGCGTTTTGCCGCACGCTTCCCGCAATTCACGGTTGCCGCCGAAACACGGGCCCTGATGCAACAGATGGTGCGCGCCGGCGAAACCAAACATCTCGTGGCCGAGCGCGTCTGGCAGGAGCTCGCACGGGGGCTGATGGCCGAGGCGCCAGAGCGGATGTTTGCCGAGCTAGAAGCCTGTGGCGCCACGGCGGATCTTTTTCCAGCCATCACCCATGTCGATGGCCGCCTGAATGCCGCGGCTCGTGCCGGATTGCCGCTCCCGGCGCGCGTCGCCATCTGGTTGGCGGCATGTAGCCCGGAACAGGTGCATGCCCTCGCCGAGCGTTTGCGATTACCGACGGATTGCCGCGATCTGGCGATGTTGCTCGTTCGCCACCAGGTCAATCTGATGCAAGCTGATGCGCTGAGTGCTGAAGATCGGCTGGAAACGCTCGAGCGTTGCGATGGCTTGCGCCGGGCCGATCGTTTCAAGATGCTGCTCAACACCCTGCCAATTCTGGGCGCATCATCCGACATCGCCGATCACTGGTTAAAAATACAAGCAGCTGCCAGCAGCGTCGATGCGGGCGCCATCGCCCTCGCCGTGCGCACCCAGAACCATATCGCCTCGCGCATCCGTGATGCGCGGATCGAAGCCATTCAGAATCTTGTTTAAGGAATCCACTGTGTTTGCCTCCCCCGATACCCTGTCTCTTGAAGTTGTGAGTCGTTACCCGAGCAAAGGCAAGCGCCGCACGCCATTATTGTTTGTGCATGGTGCGTTCACGGCGGCATGGACCTGGTCCGAACACTTTCTCGAATGGTTTGCCGAGCGCGGCTGGCCGGCACACGCTGTTTCGGTACGGGGGCACGGCGGTAGTGAAGGGCATGAGCAACTGGGCAACTGGGGTATCGATCACTATGTAGCGGATGTGGTGCAGGTGATCGAGGAGATCGGCGAAATGCCGGTGCTGATTGGCCATTCGATGGGTGGCTTCGTCGTGCAGAAATGTCTGGAGCAGCAGCATTTCCCGGCGGCGGTACTGATGTGTTCCGTGCCGCCGACAGGTCTGCTGGCCAGTTCGCTATCGATGATCTGGTCGCGCCCGGACCTGCTCGGCAATCTCTCCCAGATGATGACTGGCGGCCCGGTCGACATTGACTCACTGAAGGACGGGCTGTTCGCCCAGCCGGCCTCGTTGACCGATCTGCAGCGCTACTTGACGCTATCGCAGCCGGAATCGCAGCGCGCCATCTGGGACATGACCATGTTCAACCTGATTCAACCCCAACGGTTACATCCGGTGCCCAAACTGATCATCGGAGCAGAACTGGATCACATCATTCCGGCCAATCAGGTGCGCGCGACTGCCGAAGCTTACGGCGTCGAGCCCGTCATCTTCCCCGGCATGGGCCACGGCCTGATGCTGGAACGTGACTGGGAGCACGTCGCCAGCGTGGTCAACGATTGGCTGATGGCAGTGGTGCCAGATGCGCCTGTCGAGTCAGCGACCGCGCGCAAGAAGACCGCTTAAGCGATTGCGTTAGAGCGTATGCGAACGGTCGCTGCGCACGAAGCCAGGAATCACTAATCCCGCCGGTAAGCCGCGCGTCAACAGAATGACTTTGAAAAACTCGCCCATCTCGGCGGGCGAGAGCAAGGTCTGCACGGCATGCTGGGTGCGCACCCAGGCGGCGTCGGCCTGGGTGAAATCCGCCGGTTGCTCGGCAGCCAACAGGTCGAGCAGGCCGGCATCCATGAGCCAGCCGGCCTGTGTGCAGTAGCCGGTGACTTCTAGCCCGGCATCGAAACCGGCCTCAGCGATGCTGGTGAAATCGACGTGGCTGGTGATGTCCTGCAGACCCGGCCAGTAATAAGGATCCGGATGCGCACGATGGCGGTAGTGACACATCAAGGTGCCGCCGGTTCGTTCATGATGATAGAACTCATGGCGCGGGAAGCCATAATCGAGCAGCAGTAGCGCTCCTTGCGTTAAGCGCTGCGCCAGCGTGGCGACCCAGGCTGGCCCGGCCTCGGGAATCTCGGTCGTGTAGGTATCCGGCCAGTCGTATTTCTCGGCCAGAGCTCGCACGCGTTCGACCAATGCCGGAGAAGCCGCCTCGGTTTGCGGTGCCGGCGCGGTCATGAAACGGACGCCGCCCTCCACGGTTTCGATACGGACGCCCAGTCGCTCGACCTCGGGTGTGGCACCCCGTTGCCAACGCACAAGTTCGACCGGCATCGCGTCGAGTACTTCGTTACCGACGATCACACCCGACAGTGTTTCGGGCAGCTCGCTCAGCCATCTCACGCGATCCATGAGATGCGGCACGCTGGCTTGCAAATGCTGGCGCTGGCGTTCGGCCAGTTCGGCCGAGAGTTCGAGAATGTTGTACCGATCAGGCAGCTGCCCTAATCCTTCAAGCGCCACGAGGAGATCGCCAGCCAGCTTGCCTGTGCCAGCGCCAGCTTCGGTCACGATGGGTGCGGAAGCCGCCATGATGGGGGCAATGGTGCGCGCCAGCGTGCGGCCGAACAGCGGGGTCATTTCCGGCGCAGTGACAAAGTCGCCGGCGCCGCCGAATTTGCGGGCGCCGCCGCTGTAATAGCCTAGGCCTGGTGCATAGAGCGCCAGTTCCATGTACTGCGGGAAGGAGATCCAGCCACCAGCCCGCTCGATCGCCGTCAGGATTTTTTCGGTCAGTTGCCGGCTATGCGCCTGCGCCGTGGCATCCGGCTGCGGTAGCGGATCTTGGCCGCGAGGCGAGGCGGGTTGAATGATGGTGGGCAGGCTCATGAATAGGCGACGGCGATGTATCGGTAGAGCGTGAGGATAGCGCATGCGACAATACGCGTCATGTCGAACAACCCAAACGCGCTTTCTTCGCCCACATCTGCTGCTCCGGTGATACTGATTACAGGGGCCGCGCGTCGTGTGGGCGCAGCCATTGCCGTGGCCCTGCACGACGCTGGTGCGCGCGTGGTGTTGCATGCGCGTCACTCGCTGGCTGCGGCCGAGGCCCTGGCGCAACGATTGAATGGCGAGCGTGCCGATTCGGTGCGTGTGGTCCGTGCCGATTTGCTGGATACGTCATCAATTGCGCCTCTGGTGGCCGATGCGGTGGCGCAGTTCGGCCGACTCGACGGTCTGGTCTGCAATGCTTCGTCGTTTTTTCCGACACCGCTTGGTGGTATCGATGAAGCGGCATGGCACGATCTGGTGGGCAGCAACTTCAAGGCGCCGCTGTTTCTGGCGCAGGCCGCTGCGCCCCATCTGCGCGCCGCAGGCGGCGCCATCGTCAATATCACCGATATTCACGCCGAACGACCGCTCGCCGGTTACCCGCTTTATACAGCCGCCAAAGGAGCGCTGCTCACATTAACGCGCGCGCTGGCCGTCGAGTTGGCGCCGGAGGTCCGCGTCAACGCTGTCGCCCCAGGGCCGATTCTGTGGCCGGAAGACGGCCAGTTTCCGGTAGCCGAGCGCGACGCCATCGTGCAGCACACACTATTAAAACGCGCCGGATCGCCGGAAGACATTGCACGAACGGTCCGGTTTCTGATGTTCGATGCCCCCTACATCACGGGCCAGGTCATCAACGTCGATGGCGGGCGTAGCGCCCATCTCGCAACTTAACCAGACGCTATTCATGTCGCAGCCCACACCCGAACCGCTTTCCCAGTCTTTGCAGAAACTGCGCCGTTTCATCGAGAACCGCGTCGGTAAAGCGATCGGCGATTACCGCATGATCGACGACGGCGATACGGTGATGGTTTGTCTGTCGGGCGGCAAGGATTCCTACACCTTGCTTGATGCGTTGCTCGCGTTACGCAAACGCGCTCCGATTGATTTCCGCATCATCGCCATGAATCTGGATCAGAAGCAGCCCGGTTTTCCGGCTGAAGTGCTGCCGAACTATCTAGAGAATCTGGGTGTCGAATACCGCATTGTGACGCAAGACACCTATTCAATCGTCAAAGAAAAAGTGCCCGAAGGCAAGACGACGTGCTCGCTGTGCTCACGCTTGCGCCGCGGCATTATCTACAAGACGGCAAAGGAACTTGGCGCCAACAAGATTGCCTTGGGGCATCATCGTGATGACATTGTGCACACGTTGTTTCTGAATATGTTGTTTGGCGGCAAGCTCAAGGCGATGCCGCCCAAGCTGGTGACCGATGACGGCACCAACACCGTCATTCGCCCCTTGGCGTATGTTCCCGAAACCGATATCGCACGCTACGCACGTGGCGTGGGATTCCCGATTATTCCGTGCAATCTGTGTGGCTCTCAGGAAAATCTGCAACGGCAGAAAGTGCGCGAGATGATGGCGGAATGGGACCAACGTTATCCGGGGCGCACGGAGTCCGTGCTGACGGCCATTCAGAACGTGGTGCCGTCGCATCTGGGCGACCGCAATCTGTTCGATTTCGAAAACTTGCGGGCCGAGACGGCAGGCGAGATTCCCGGCGGCGGCGATATTGCTTTTGACGCCGAGAGCTTTGATGACACCTGCACAACGCCGGAGACAGTCACCGATGGCGAGCTGACTGATCAGCCGCAGGTCATTACCTTCCGCTAGGGGGTCAGCCACGCGCCGTCAAGCGGTCGGGTTATTTATTCCCACCCGCTGTGCTGTCGGTAGCGTCCAGCTTGAGTGCGCGTTGTGCATTCTTGGCAGCCAGCGCTTCCTGCGCGAGCACTTCTTCCTGCTGCCGTGCGATAAATTCCTGCAGGCTGTCGATACCGCGTAGCTGAAGAATGGTATTGCGTACAGCGGCTTCGAGCAGCACGGCCAGGTTGCGGCCAGCGGCCACCGGAATGTTCACCTTGCGAATGTTGACGCCCAGGATTTCCTGCGTCTGCGCCTCGAACGGCAGGCGCGGCGTATCGACACCGGGTTGTTGCCGGTGCAGATGGACGATCAGCTTGAGACGCATTTTGCGGCGCGATGCAGTTTCACCGAAGATTGTGCGGATATTGAGCAAACCCAGACCGCGCACTTCTAGGAAGTCGCGCAGAATGTTGGGGCAACGGCCCTCGATAACATCGGGTGCGACGCGCGTCAGCTCGACGGCATCATCGGCGACCAGGCCGTGGCCGCGTGAGATCAATTCGAGCGCGAGTTCGCTTTTCCCCGAACCGGAGTCACCCGTGATCATGACGCCCATACCCAGCACGTCCATGAAGACGCCGTGCAGACTGGTGGTGTCGGCGAGCTTGCGTGCCAGATAATGGCGCAGCTGGTCGATGACGGCGGAGCAACTGCGCGGTGACGCGAAGAGCGGTGTGCCAGTCTTTTCGCAAGCTTCGCGCAGTTCATCGAGCACCGGCAGATTGTCGGCAACGATGATGGCGGGCGGTGCGGCTTGGCAAAGATCTTCGAACACGGACTGACGGCGCTGGGCACGCGTGCGCAACGCCCACTTCTGTTCCGCCGCGCCGACGACCTGCAGGCGATCCGGGTGAATGATGTTGAGGTGGCCGACGATGTCGGAGCCGTAGGCATCTTTTTCCAGGAGGCGGACGCTGCGGTTGCAGCCGACGCTGCCGACCCAGTTCAGCGCCAGACGCTCCTTGTGTTCATCATAGAGTTGAGCGACGCTAAGTTCTTTGATCATTACTGAGCGACGTTCGTGAAAGTTTGAATGACGGTGTTAACGTCGACGGCATTGCGCAGGCCGTCACGGAAATCCGGATCCGAGAAACCTTGGGCCAGCTCCGAAAGCAACTGCAGATGTTCTTCGGTGCTTTGCTCGGGTACGAGCAGAAAAAAGATCAGGTCGACCGGTCGATTGTCCGGTGCGTCGAAAGGGATCGGCTTGCTCAAGCGAAAAAACATGCCGGCCACCTGCTTGAGCCCTTTGAGGCGACCGTGCGGAATACCCACGCCTTGCCCGAGGCCGGTGGAGCCGAGCTGCTCGCGCATGAGCAGCGAATCACGGATTTGGGCTTCGCTGATACCAAGACGCGTGCCGAAGGCCTCGGCGGCAATCTGGAAGAGTGCCTCCTTGGTGGCGGCTTGAGTGGACAGCGAGATGCTATCCGGCGAAAGAAGACGGGCGATGGCGTTCATAAATCAAGACGGGCACCCGTAGTAGGTGCCCGCCGACCGGTGATGGGTTATTCGAGATGGCTGGCGACACTGTGGCCGCGACCGTGATCCTGGAGCTTCTGCTTGTATTTCTGTACCTGACGATCCAGCTTGTCGGTCAGGTCATCGACTGCGGCGTACAAGTTTGGGTCCGTGCTTTCGACAAAAATATCCTTCCCGGGCACGTGCAATGTGACTTCCGCTTTCTGGTTTAGTTTTTCGACGCTGAGCACGACATGAATGTCGATGACGTGATCGAAATGGCGCGTAACCTTTTGCAGCTTCTGGCTGACATAGTCACGAATGGCCGGACTGACTTCCAGGTGATGACCACTGATTTGCAGATTCATTACTGCCTCCTCTATAGGGTCTTGCGCAAACTGGCGGTGGGAATTCCCATCGCCTCACGGTATTTTGCTATGGTCCGGCGTGCTACGACAATGCCTCCTGAGGCAAATTCATCACAAATTTGTTGATCCGATAGTGGTTTTTTTGGGTTTTCGCCGGCGACGAGTTGGCGAATCCGGGCTTTAATCGCCGTCGCCGAAGCTGCGCCACCGTCGTCCGTACCGACATGGCTGCCAAAAAAGTATTTAAATTCAAGGACTCCGCGCGGTGTCGCCATGAATTTCTGGGAGGTAACCCGGGAAATCGTCGATTCGTGTAGGCCAAGCTGATCGGCGATTTCGCGTAACACCAGTGGTCGCATGGCCAGCTCACCTTTTTCGAAAAATTCGGCCTGTTCGTTGACGATGGCTTGGGCGACGCGCTCAATGGTTTCGAAACGCTGCTGGATATTTTTAATGAGCCAACGTGCCTCTTGCAACTGACCCGTGAGCTTGTTGCCGTTGTCGCCCGATCGGCGCAGCAAGTCGGCATACAAGCGGTTGATCTTCAGGCGCGGCAAAGCGTCAGGATTGATCACCGCTTGCCAGCGGGTGTTGGTTGTCCCAGCGCTTGAAGCACGGTCGGCGCGGGGCGAGATGCGGCGCACGAGGACGTCGGGGATGATGTACGGACTCGCGTCGTCGACAAAGGCATCGCCCGGATGCGGGTTGAGGCTGCGGATCAGGTGGTGTGCGTCGCGCAGTGCGTCATCGTTAGCGCCGGTTTTACGTCGCAGCTGGGTGAAATCACGTTGCGCCAGCAACGGCAGATATTCGGCGACCAAACGACGGGCGAGCGGCGCTGCGGCGTCGTGCAAGTCACGCAATTGTAGGAGCAGGCATTCTTCCAGTGAACGGGCGCCGACACCCGGTGGATCGAATTCCTGCAAACGGGTCAGGGCGACTTCGAGTTCATCAAGCGTCACCGTTTCTTCGTCGGGTAGCGTGGTCAGCACCTCGGACAGCGGGCTGCTCAAGTAGCCGCGCTCATCCAGCGCCTCGATGAGAATACGCAACAGGGCCAGTTCGCGCCAGGAGATGCGCTGCAGGCCGGCCTGGACCAGCAGGTGTTCGCGCAACGTAATGCCCGCCGTATCGGCTTGTTCGTGTTCGAAATCCTCGTCGTGGCCGCTACTTCCGCCCGGCCCGCCGCCGTCATCGTAAGGCCCGTCGTCAATGTCGATACGATGATCCGCTGCGAGTGCCGTCGCAGTGTCAGTAATTTCGTCGCCGTTTGTGACGCCGAGAGTGGTGTCGTGCGTAGCGCCGGGCGAAGCGTCAAACTCGCCTTGCCGATCCGGCTCACCGCTTGGCCCACCCTCCAGCGTTGACGTCTCCGGTGCAGTGGATGCAACGCCCCCCGATTCCGAACCTTCTTCGTTCTCTTCCCCTTCCTCGCGTTCGAGCATGGGGTTCTCGGCGAGTGCCTGAGCGACTTCCTGTTGTAGCTCCACCGACGATAGTTGCAGCAAGCGGATCGACTGCTGCAACTGTGGCGTCATCGCCAAATGCTGCGAGGCCTTGAGTTGCAGGCTGGCCTTCATGGAGTCTTTCGTGGATGTACTACGCGTACGCGTTTTGGCGGGTGCTTAGAGGCGGAAGTGTTCGCCCAGATAAACCTGACGCACGGCATCGTTGTTGATGATGTCTTCCGGGTGGCCGGAAGCGAGGACCGTGCCTTCGCTGATGATGTAGGCGCGATCGGTGATGCCCAGCGTCTCGCGCACGTTGTGGTCGGTGATCAGCACGCCAATACCGCGCTCTTTGAGGAAGCGGATGATCTTCTGGATTTCAAGCACGGCGATCGGGTCGACGCCGGCGAAGGGTTCGTCGAGCAGAATGAAGCGTGGCTGGGTGGCCAGAGCGCGGGCGATTTCCACGCGGCGGCGCTCGCCGCCGGACAGCGAGGCGGCGCGGTTGTGGCGGATATGCTGGATGGCGAGTTCGTCGAGCAGCGTCTCCAGCCGGTTGCGTTCTTCGTCGGCAGGCAGCTTCTGCAGCTGCAGCACGGCCAGAATGTTTTCTTCGACCGTGAGTTTGCGGAAAACTGAGGCTTCCTGCGGCAGATACGAAACACCCAGGTGGGCACGTTTGTGAATCGGCAGATGCACGACTTCGTCCCCGCACAGCGCGATGTTGCCGCCATCTGCGGGAACGAGGCCGACGACCATATAAAAGCAGGTGGTCTTGCCCGCGCCATTCGGCCCGAGCAGGCCAACCACCTCGCCGGCGTTCACATCGAAAGAAACATCCTTAACGACGGTGCGCTTGCGATAGACCTTGCGTAGATTACGCGCCGAAAGCTTGGCGGTGGCAGATTGAGTCTGAGTCATGTTGTCCGTGTTTAAGCAGCCGGAGCCGTGTTGTCGCTATTGTCGCAGGAAGCGTCGTCGCTATCGAGTAAATTTTCGATGCCGCCTTCACCACGCAGGACCTGTTGGATCACACGCATGGCGAAACCACGGCTGGCCAGATGCCGGGTCTGCTTCATGCGTTCGTTCATGTCGCGGGGCAACTGGCCGAATTTTTTGCGCCAAATGTCGTGGCAGCGCGACAGCTCATCCGGCTGTTCCGACAGAACATTGGCGATGGTATCGCGATCGATCCCTTTTTGCGCGAGCTCCTGACGCAGCCGGCTATCGCCGTAGCGCGGCGCGCGCAGACGGGTACGCATCTCGGCGTAACGGTTGTCCGACAGCATCTTGCGTTGTTCCAGATCGTCGAGCAGCGCGTTAACCTCGCTCTCGGTCGGCGGTTCATAGACGTCGTTCGCGTGCGGATCCGGTGCAAATTCGTCGGCCCGCCGTTTGACGTTGCGTTGCGCCGGGCGTGGCGCCGGTTTGCTGCGCAGCTTGCTGGCGAGTTCCTGACGGGAATACTCGCGCCGCGCCAGAAGGCGCAGGGCGCGAGCCCGCAGGTCGTCAGCCGTGGCAACCAATCTCAGTCACGACTTAAGCGTCGTCCTCGGCGGCCGGGGCGGCCGGGGCGGCACCCGGTTTGGTGATACCGGCGGCGTCCATGATCTTGGCTTCGATTTCCTTAGCCAGCTCCGGACGTGACTTGAGGAATTCGCGCACGTTGTCCTTGCCCTGGCCGATCTTCTCGCCGTTGTAGGCGTACCAGGCGCCGGCCTTGTCGATGATCTTGTGTTCGACGCCAAGCTCGATGATCTCGCCTTCGCGCGAAATGCCTTCGCCGTACAGAATATCGAAGATGGCTTCGCGGAACGGCGGTGCGACCTTGTTCTTGACGACTTTGACGCGGGTTTCCGACCCGATGACTTCGTCGGATTTCTTGATGGCACCGATGCGGCGGATATCCAGACGCACCGAGGCATAGAACTTCAGCGCATTACCACCGGTGGTGGTTTCCGGGTTGCCGAACATGACGCCGATCTTCATACGGATCTGGTTGATGAAGATGACCAGCGTGTTGGTCTTCTTGATGCTGCCGGTGAGCTTGCGCAGCGCCTGGCTCATCAGACGGGCATGCAAACCCATCATCGAATCGCCCATCTCGCCTTCGATTTCGGCACGCGGCGTCAGCGCAGCGACCGAGTCAATAACGATGATGTCGACGCCACCCGAGCGAACGAGCATGTCGGCGATTTCCAGACCCTGTTCGCCGGTGTCCGGCTGCGAAATGATCAGATTGGGCACGTCAACGCCCAGCTTGCCGGCGTAGATCGGGTCCAGCGCGTGTTCGGCGTCGATAAAGGCGGCCGTACCGCCAGCGCGCTGGGCGGCGGCGATGACCTGCAGCGTCAGCGTGGTTTTACCCGATGATTCCGGGCCGTAGACCTCGACGACGCGGCCGCGCGGCAGACCGCCGATACCGAGCGCCATGTCCAGCCCCAGTGAACCCGTAGAAACGGCCTGAATGCCTTGATCGATCTGCGCATCGCCCATCTTCATGATGGCGCCCTTGCCGAACTGCTTCTCGATCTGGGCCAGAGCGGCGCTAAGCGCCTTAACCTTGTTGTCGTCCATGCTGACTTCCTTGTTTGAGATTGGAACGATTATTGCACACCATGAGAGTCTCACTAGGTGAGCCTCTAGAACGATCTACAGAAAATATTTAAGGCGGGCCGGCTGAGCGAATCATGCTGCCGGGCGGTAAAATCCGCGCCCATGTCTTCAAGCGCACCCGCCACTGCCGGATTCTCGCCATCGGGGCTCAACCCCCGCCAGCGCGAAGCCATCCATTATCTGGACGGCCCCCTGTTGGTGCTGGCCGGCGCCGGTTCCGGCAAAACCCGGGTGATCACTGAGAAGATCGTGCATCTGATCGAAACCTGCGAGATCAAGCCGCAGCAGATCGCCGCGATTACTTTCACCAACAAGGCCGCGCTGGAAATGTCCGAGCGCATCGCCAAGCGCATGGAAAAGGCGCCCAAGGGGCTGACCATCGCCACCTTCCACTCGCTCGGCCTGCGCATGGTGCGCGAGGAAGCCAAAACACTGGGTTACAAGCCGGGATTTTCGATTTTCGACTCGGCCGACTGTCTGGGCATCATCAATGAGTTGAGCGGCACGACCGATAAAGCCAAGCTGCGCTGGCTACAGACGACCATTTCGCTGTGGAAGAACGGGCTGGTCAGTCCGAAGCAGGCACTGGATGACGCCAAGGACGAAGAAACGGCGATGGCCGCGCGTGTTTACATCGAGTACGCCAACGCGCTGCATGCGTATCAGGCGGTCGATTTCGATGACCTGATCCGCCTGCCGGTCACGCTCTTGCAGGATGATGCCGAAGCGCGGCAGAAATGGCAGGACAAATTTCGCCATATCCTCGTCGACGAATATCAGGATACGAACACGGCGCAGTACCGCCTGCTGCAACAGCTGACCGGTGTGCGCGCCTCGTTCACGGCGGTGGGCGACGATGACCAGGCCATCTATGGCTGGCGCGGCGCCGACGTCGAGAACCTGCGGCGTCTGACCGAAGACTTCCCGCAGCTCAAAGTGATCAAGCTGGAGCAGAACTATCGTTCCACCGGCAAGATTCTGAACGCCGCAAATACGCTGATTCAGAACAACCCGAAATTGTTCGCCAAGTCACTGTGGTCAGAGCATGGTCCGGGCGCCAACATCAATGTTATTGCCTGCGCCGAGGGCGATGCCGAAGCCGAAACCGTGGTCATGAAGCTACAGGGTCATCGCTTCGAGCATCGCGCCAAATTCTCGGACTACGCCATTCTCTATCGCAGTAACCACCAGGCACGCCTGTTCGAACAGGCTCTGCGTCAGCAGCGCATTCCCTACGTGCTGTCCGGCGGCCAATCGTTCTTCGACAAGGCCGAGATCAAGGATCTGCTAGCGTATCTGCGGCTACTGGTCAACGACGACGACGATCCCGCCTTCATTCGCGCCGCCACCACGCCGCGCCGCGGTATCGGTAGCCAGACATTGGCCACGCTGGGGCGCTACGCCGCCGAGCGCCATATCTCGTTGTTTGCGGCGTTGTTTGAAGAAGGCTTTGCGGCACAGGTGAATAATCGCGTGCTGCAACCGTTGCGCGAGTTTGGCGAATTCATCAACCGGTTCCAATGGCGGGCGCAGCGTGAATCCGCCGCCGATGTGTTCCCCGATCTTTTAGCCGCGATCGAGTATGAAAACTGGCTCTACGATCAGGAAGAGGCACGCACCGCTGAAACCCGTTGGGGTAGCGTGCAGGAGTTCCACGCCTGGATCACCAAAAAGAGCGACGATGACGGCAAGACCCTGGCCGAGATCGTCCAGACTATGGCGCTGATGTCGATGCTGGAACGGCGTGACCAGGGCGACGGCTACGATGCCGTGCAGCTATCAACGCTGCATGCTGCCAAGGGCCTGGAGTTTGGTCACGTCTTTCTGGTCGGTGTCGAGGAAGGCATCCTGCCGCATCGCGAATCGCAGGAAGCCGAAAAGCTCGAAGAAGAGCGCCGCCTCATGTACGTCGGTATCACGCGCGCCCAACGCAGCCTGCATATCACCTGGTGTGAGAAACGACGCCAGGGAAAAGATCTGGTTCCGTGCGAACCGTCGCGCTTCATCGAAGAAATGGGCTGTGAGACGGCCACCTCGGCTAGCAAAACCGTCGCCGACAAATCCACCTCGACAGCAAAGCTGGACTTCCTCAAGGCTATGCTGCAAAAGACGCCCGAAATTGGCGCTGAGTCCGGCACGAAAAACAGTTGACGCGCGACAGCCAAAACAAAAGGGACGCTGTAGCGTCCCTTTGTCGTTCTGGTGCAGTCGCTTACTTGGAACCGTTCACCATGTATTCAACGGCGCCCTTGACCTCGTCGTCGGTCAGGCTGGCCGCCCCACCGCGCGGCGGCATGGCACGGATACCGTTGATGGCATGGTTATTCAGCGTCGCGATACCCTGAGCAATACGCGGCGCCCAGGCGGCTTTGTCGCCGAGCTTCGGTGCGCCTAGGACGCCAGCACCGTGGCAACCGGCACAGACGGTGTTGTAAACGCTCTTGCCATCCTTGGCGCCGCCGTCGCCACCAGCCGCCTGCATTTCAATCTTGGCCACCGGAGCGATGCGCGATTCCACGTCGTCGGCGTTATTCACGGCATCGGATTTGCCCTTACCGCTCATCGAGAACGGCAGAACCACCGCCATCAGAACCACCGCCAGAGCGATGGAGAGGTACATCATTTTGCTGCTGGAATTCTTGTCGGCCATGATCGTTCCTGTGCGCGAAAAGTAAATGGGCGAATGAATAGCGAAAATATCGCGTAAGTATAACGGCAAAACCCCC
>CAZSAE010000004.1:0-32965 GCA_964604765.1 uncultured Dechloromonas sp.
GGTAGCAGCACCGCGGCCGAACGCCGACCGGATTGCAGACGCTGGCGGATCTCGGGCGGCACGGGTTCATCGATCTCTTCGGTGATCTCGTCCTGCGCCGAGTGTGATCCCGACGGCAACGCGGCGAAGGCGCGGCGAAGCTGCTCCGGCGTAATACTCATAGACCCATTAGTGAACCAGGCGCCCGTGGGCGCCTGATTGTTGCCGATTATTCACGGAAGTTACCAAACTGCAACGGCAGGTCCTTAATGCCCTCTTTCACGAGGGCAATGGCTTCCTGCAGGATATCGCGCTTGGCACCGCTGACGCGCACTGCTTCGCCCTGGATGGAGGCCTGAACCTTCAGCTTGGAGTCCTTAAGCAAAGCGACGATCTTCTTGGAGTGCGTCTGTTCGATCCCGACGCGTACTTTCAGATCCTGCTTGACCTTGTTGCCGCTGACCTTCTGGATCGAACCATGCTCCAGGCAACGCACATCGATGCCCTTGCCGGTCATTTCCGGAAGCAGTATGCCCTGCATCTGGTCGAGCTGAAAATCGTTGTCGGCATGCAGAACGATCGTTTTGTCTTTCTCGTTCAACTCGGCCTTGGCATCCGACCCCTTGAAGTCGTAACGGTTGGCAATTTTGCGGTTGGCCACGTCGACGGCATTCTTGAGCGACACCATGTCGACTTCGGAAGTGATATCAAAACTGGGCATGGCGATTAACCAAAGTGACAAACGTAGTGATAAGGCTCGTCACAGGCGATCTCAAAGGACGAGTTGCCCGGCACGTCGAAAGATTGACCAGCGCCATAGGTTTTCCAATCACCGTATTTGCCATCATCGCCTTTGAGGCGCACGCGACAGGTGCCGCCCACGCCTTCCATGACCTCCGGCGCGCCGGTGTTGAAAGTCAGCGTCGACGGCAGAATGACGCCGACGGTCTTTTTGGTGCCATCGGCAAACTGGATGGTGTGGCTCACGCACTTGCCGTCGAAATAGACGTTGGCAGCCTTCACCACCGACACGTTATCGTATTGCGCCATTTAGATTCCCCATAGTTTCTGGATGATGCTTTTGGCGATGAAACCCACCATGCCAAATGCGAGTACAAAAAATAAAATCGCGGTACCGCGCTTGCCCGCCTTCGACTTCACGGCGATTTCGGCAATGATAAACAGCATGAAGAGGATGAACGCCGCCACGCCATATGTCGACATAAAGTCGGCGATCTGCTCCTCATTGAAGCCGAATACGGTACCTTCCATGATTTAGGCCTTTTTACGCGCGGCCGTCTTGGATTTGGCAGCAGACTTCTTGGCGGCGGGCTTCTTCACTGCGGCCTTGGCGTCCTTACGCGCATCGCGATTGGCGCCGATCCGCATTCGCAGCGCGTTGAGCTTGATGAAACCGGCTGCATCCTTTTGATCGTAGGCGCCGGCATCGTCTTCGAAAGTGGCGATGGTCGGATCGAACAGCGAATCGATCTTCGAATCGCGGCCAACGACAATCACGTTACCCTTATAGAGCTTCAGGCGAACGCTGCCGTTCACGTGTTCCTGCGTATGATCGATCAGCGTTTGCAGCGCCTTACGCTCCGGGCTCCACCAGTAGCCGTTATAAATCAGGCTGGCGTAGCGCGGCATGAGGTCGTCTTTAAGGTGAGCGACTTCGCGGTCCAGCGTGATCGATTCAATGGCGCGGTGCGCCCTGAGCAAAATGGTGCCACCCGGGGTTTCGTAACAGCCGCGCGACTTCATGCCAACGTAACGGTTCTCGACCAGATCCAGTCGACCGATGCCATGCTTACCACCCAGCTCGTTGAGCTTGGCCAGAATTTCGTGCGGCTTCATCTTCTTGCCGTTGATGGCGACCGGGTCACCCTTCAGGTACTCGATATCAATGTATTCAGCCTTGTTCGGCGCCTTTTCCGGCGACACGGTCCAGCGCCACATCGATTCTTCAGCTTCGGCGGCCGGGTCTTCCAGATGGCGGCCTTCAAAGGAGATGTGCAGCAGATTGGCGTCCATCGAATACGGCGAACCACCCTTCTTGTGCTTCATGTCGATGGGAATGCCATGCGACTCGGCATAGTTCATAAGCTTTTCGCGCGACAGCAGATCCCATTCACGCCACGGGGCGATGACCTTGACGCCCGGCTTGAGTGCATAGGCGCCGAGTTCGAAACGCACCTGGTCGTTGCCCTTGCCGGTGGCGCCGTGGCAAATGGCGTCGGCGCCAGTCTTGTTAACAATTTCGATCAACCGCTTGGCGATCAGCGGACGCGCGATCGAGGTACCCAACAGATACTCGCCTTCGTAAATGGTATTGGCCCGGAACATCGGGAACACGAAGTCGCGCACGAATTCTTCGCGTAGATCGTCGATGAAAATATTCTTCGGCTTGATGCCGAGTTTCAGCGCCTTGGCGCGCGCCGGCTCCAGCTCTTCGCCCTGCCCCAGATCCGCTGTAAAGGTGACCACTTCGCAACCATAGGTGTCCTGCAACCACTTCAGAATCACCGAGGTGTCCAGACCACCCGAATAGGCCAGTACCACTTTTTTAATGTCGCTCATCGCTGCTTTCCGCTTAAGTTAAAACCACTTCATCAAATCGGCCACGCCCGATCAATCGACCCGGCCCAGCATCAAAAACTCCATCAGCGCCTTCTGCACATGCAGACGGTTCTCCGCTTCGTCCCAGACCACACTCTGCGGACCATCGATGACACTGGCCGTAACTTCTTCGCCGCGGTGCGCCGGCAGGCAGTGCATGAACAAAGCGCCGGGGTTGGCGACGCGCATCATGTCGTCGTCAACCTGCCAGTCGGCAAAGGCCTTGAGGCGTTCTTCATTCTCGGCCTCGAACCCCATCGAGGTCCAGACATCGGTGGTCACCAGATCGGCGCCTCGCGCGGCATCCATCGGATCGGCGAAGACTTCGTAATGGCCTTGATCGTTACCAACCAGCGCCGTATCAAGCTCATAGCCCGGCGGCGTCGAAACGTTGACTTTAAAATCCAGAATACGCGCGGCCTGTAGCCAGGTGTTGCACATGTTATTGGCATCGCCGACCCAGGCCACCGTTTTACCGCGCAGATCGCCGCGATGCTCGTGATAGGTATAGATATCCGCCATGATCTGGCACGGGTGGTATTCGTTGGTCAGCCCGTTGATAACCGGTACGCGCGAGGAGGTCGAGAAGCGTTCAACGATGCTCTGCTCGAAGGTGCGAATCATGACGATGTCGCTCATGCGCGAGATGACCTGCGCCGCGTCTTCGACGGGTTCACCGCGACCGAGTTGCGAATCGCGCGTATTCAGATAAATAGCGGCGCCACCCAGCTGCTGCATGCCGGCCTCGAACGACAGACGTGTGCGCGTACTGGCCTTTTCGAAGATCATGACTAGCGTACGATCCGTCAACGGCCAGTACTGCTGGTAAGACTTGAAACGTTCCTTGATCCAGCGTGTCCGCGCGAAGAGATACTCGTACTCTGCGCGATTGAAATCGCTGAACTGCAGGTAATGTCTTAATGCCATGTTACTTTCCCAGATAACGGGTAATGACGTCACTCAGGCGTTCGACCAGGGTCTCGACATCGGCCTGGCTGATATTCAGCGACGGCAGCAAGCGTACGACCGAGTCGGCGGTCACGTTGATCAGCAGGCCCGCATCGCGCGCCAGACCGACCAGTTCGCCGCAGGGGCGATCCAGTTCGATACCGATCATGAGACCGCGACCGCGAATATCAACAACTTCCGGAAACTCGCCAATACGAGCGCACAAACCGTCACGAATAGCACGTCCCATTTTGTCGGCATTATCGAGCAGCTGATCACGCTCTAATACATCCAGCGTGGTCTTGGCGGCGCGCATGGCCAGCGGATTGCCGCCGAACGTCGAACCATGATTACCCGGGCCGAACAGACCTGCCGCGCGGCCACCGGCCAGACAGGCGCCGACCGGCACACCCGAACCCAGGCCTTTGGCCAAGGAAACGACATCCGGGCGCACGCCCGAGTGCTGGAAGCCGAACCATTTGCCGGTGCGACCAATGCCGCACTGCACTTCGTCGGTCATGAGCAGCCAACCCTTTTCGTCGCAGAGCGCACGGAGGTCACGCTGAAATTCGTCATCGGCCAGGTGGATGCCGCCCTCGCCCTGAATCATTTCCAGCAGCACAGCGACAACGTTCTTGTTGTGTTGCGCGACCTGACGAATCGCCTCGATATCGCTATACGGCACACGGACAAAACCGCCAACCAGCGGCTCGAAGCCGGCCTGGGTCTTACGGTTACCGGTAGCCGATAACGTGGCCATCGTACGGCCGTGAAAGGCGTGTTCCATGACGATGATCGTCGGGTTCTCGACACCTTGGCGATGGCCATAGAAGCGGGCCAGCTTGATGGCGGCTTCGTTGGCTTCGCAACCGGAATTACAGAAAAACACCTCGTCGAGGCCGGAGATCGTCGCCAACTTGTCAGCCAGCTCTTCCTGCAGCGGGACGCGGTACAGATTCGAGGTATGCAGCAGTTGTGCGGCCTGCTGGCTTAACGCGCGTACCAGATCGGGATGATTATGACCCAGGGTATTGACGGCAATGCCGGACAGCGCGTCCAGATAACGTTTGCCTTCGGTATCCACCACCCAGCTGCCCTCGCCATGAGAAAAAGCCACCGGCTGGCGGGCATAGGTGTTCATTACATGCGTCATAGTTTTACTCGATCGGACCAAAAACAAAAAGCGGCGAGGCCGCGCCAACCAGGATCCAAGCTCGGATCATCGAATGGCACCGGCCGCGTCGCATCGATAAAGCGTTCGCCACAATTTTAGGGCAAAAGTGTCGTCGCATCCACTCCCGCAAGTGCACAAAAATCGATAGAATATCGCGCATGAGCACTTCAGCCGCGACAGACGACACCCAAAGTCAACTTGACCTGTCACATAGCCTCGTCATCGTCGGCCGAACCCAGGATGGCAAGAAGTTTCGCCCTTCCGACTGGGCTGAACGTCTGTGCGGTGTGATGTCCGCCTTTGGCACCGAGAAAAAGATGAAGTATTCGCCCTATGTCAGCCCAGGCGATTGGGACGGTGACAAATGTGTGTTTATCGACGGCGCACTGTACGACATCTCACCGATCGCCTATCGCTTTCTGGCCAATTTCGCCAAAGATAACGATCTGGTGCTCATGGACGGCGTTTGTAGCCTGGAAGTCTGCAATATCGACGAGGTTCTGGGCGAAACTGTCGTTTACCCGCCCAACGCGCCATTGCGCTAAAACTGATCCGTTTCGCCGAACCCACGCCGCGACAAGCCATCGTTAAAAAACAAAAAAGCACCCGAAGGTGCTTTTTTGTTGTGCATCTGTCCAGACTCAGGCAGCCATAGCCTTGATCTGAGCCGACAGGCGGCTCTTGTGACGCGACGACTTGTTCTTGTGAACAATACGCTTGTCGGCGATGCTGTCGATCACGCTGACCGCTTTAGCGAAAACAGTCTGGGCAGCTGCCTTGTCACCGGCCTCGATCGCACGACGCACGCTCTTGATGGCGGTGCGGAATTCGGAACGCTGGCTGGCGTTGTGGGCGCGCTGCTTCATTGCCTGACGGGCGCGTTTACGGGCTTGGGCGCTATTGGCCATGAAACATCCTTTGCAGGGAAAATTCGGAAACACGAAACTATACCGGAATCCGCAAAACCCCGCAAGCCATCGTACAATTCCCCTATGAATCTGCTCCGCGCCGTTGCCACTGTTAGTGGTTTTACCTTTTTATCCCGGATTCTGGGATTCGTGCGCGACTTCGTGATTGCCCGAAGTTTCGGCGCCGATGCTGCCACCGACGCCTTTTTTGTAGCCTTCAAGCTACCCAATCTACTGCGCCGGATGTTTGCCGAAGGCGCCTTTTCCCAGGCCTTCGTGCCTCTGCTCGGGGAATACCACAAACAACGCGGCGCCGCCGATACCCGACAACTGATTGACCGGACAGGCTCCGTGCTGGGTGCCGTCGTGCTGCTGATCGCTCTGCTCGGCATCTGGTGGGCGCCGGCAATCGTGACCGTTTCCGCCCCCGGCTTTCTTGAAACGCCCGACAAATTCGACCTGGCGGTCACGCTGACCCGGATTACCTTTCTTTATATCTTCTTCATGTCGATGGTGGCATTCGCCGCCGGCATTCTTAATACCTGGGGCAAATTTTCGGTACCGGCATTTACGCCGACACTGCTTAATGTGAGCCTGATCGGCATGGCGCTGTTTGCCCAGGGCTGGTTCGATCCACCGGTCAAGGCACTGGCCTGGGGCGTGATCATCGGCGGTATCCTGCAGCTGGGACTGCAATTCCACGCCTTACGCAAAATCGGCCTGCTGCCTCGCTTCAGCCTCAACCTGCGCCAGTGCTGGCAGGATCCCGGCGTCAAACGCATCGGCCTGCTCATGGTGCCCGCTCTGCTAGGAGTATCGGTCAGCCAGATCAGCCTGCTGTTGAACACCGTTTTTGCGTCTTTTCTGGAGAGCGGCAGTATTTCCTGGCTTTATTACGCAGACCGTCTCATGGAGTTTCCGGCCGGCATGCTCGGCGTGGCGATCGGCACGGTGATTCTGCCCAGCCTCACCAAGCACCACCACGGCGGCGACCACGCAGCCTATTCGGGCCTGCTGGACTGGGGATTGCGCCTGTGTTTTCTGCTGACGCTGCCGGCCGCATTGGGGCTCGCCATTCTGGCGGTACCATTGATTTCGACCTTGTTCATGCATGGCGCCTTCACGGCGCATGACGTTCATGAAACGAGCCAGGCACTGATCGCCTATTCGGTGGGCCTCAGCGGTTTGATCCTGGTCAAGGTACTGGCGCCCGGTTTTTACGCGCGTCAGAATCTGAAAACTCCGGTCAAGATCGCCATCATTGCGCTGGTTTCCACTCAGCTTATGAACCTGGCCTTCATCGGTCCACTCAAGCAGGCCGGCCTGGCGCTCTCCATCGGGCTGGCCGCCTGTCTGAACGCGGGGCTGCTCTATCGCGGTTTACGTCAAGCAGCGATTTACTCCCCGCTGCCCGGTTGGTGGCCGTTTCTATTCAAGCTGATGGTGGCGCTGGCGATCATGAGCGGCGTGCTACTTGTCGGCTACAGCGATGACCTTTTCTGGCTTGAAGGCGCACTGCTTGACCGGGTGACGCGTCTGAGTCTACTGATCGGCGCCGCCGGCCTGGCTTATGGCGCCACCCTCTTTTTGCTGGGTTTCCGCCCGAAGGACTTCCGTAAAGTCTGAAGCTGGCGCAGAATCTCCGGACAGATCATCGGGCGAGTGCGACGCATCTCGATCCGATATAAAAAACCCAAAAAAAACCGTCATAAAAATCGTCGCCGATCACCACCACCGGCCATAAGGAGACAACTGTGAAGTTAAGCAGCCAGAGCATCCGGGATAACCAAGCTATTGCTGGCGAATTCGCCTTCTGTATTCCCAACGACAAAACCCACGTCTGCCTGGGCAAGAACCTGAGCCCACAGTTAAGCTGGACGGATGCGCCGGCCGGAACGCAATCTTTCGCGATTGTTTGTGTGGATATTGATGTGCCGTCCGTCGGCGACAACGTTAATGTCGAAGGCCGTACCGTGGCGGCCGATCTGCCGCGTGTGGATTTCTATCATTGGGTCCTCATCGATCTGCCCGCCGACACCAGCGCCATTGAAGCTGGCCAGTTCTCCAGTGAGGTCACGCCCTGCGGCAAGGCCGGGCCGGGCGCTCCGCTGGGCTCGCGCCAAGGCATCAACGACTACACCGCCTGGTTTGCCGGCGATGCCGACATGCGGGGGGATTACTACGGCTACGACGGCCCCTGCCCGCCGTGGAACGACGAACGGATCCATCGATATGTCTTCACGGTTTACGCGCTGGATGTTGCCAAACTTGATCTCGACGGCAAGTTCAACGGGGGTGACGCACTCGCCGCCATGCAGGGACATATCCTGGGCCAGGCGTCGATCACAGGCACCTACACCTTAAACGCCGCCTTATGCGCCTTACGCGCCTAAGGCGCACTTGCCGGGCGCGTTATGGGATTTTCCGAAAAACTCCGCGTCGGTTCGCGCGGCTTTCGCCTCGATCGCCGTGCAACGAACGCGACCCCGGGCGCGACTTCGGAAAAGGCCGCCATCGCTGCCACCGAGAAGATCGCCAAGAAGATCCGCACGTTACAGCTGCAACTTTATGCCGAAGGGCGGCAATCTTTGCTGATCGTCCTGCAGGGACTCGACGCCGCCGGCAAGGATGGTGTGATCAAGCATGTATTCGGGATGATGAACCCACAGGGCTGTAGGGTCACCGGGTTCAAGCAACCGACACCGCTTGAGACGCGTCATGATTTTCTCTGGCGCGTGCATCCGCATGTGCCAGCGTACGGCGAAGTCGCGATTTTCAACCGGTCACATTACGAAGATGTGCTGATCGCCCGCGTGCATGAGCTCTGCCCCCGCGCCCAGATCAACCAGCGCTATGAACAGATCAATCAGTTCGAGTCGCTGCTCCACACCCAAGCAAATACGCGAATTCTGAAGTTCTTTTTACATATCAGCCGCGAAGAGCAACTTGCACGCTTTGCTGCACGCTTGGATGATCCGGCCAAAAACTGGAAGATCAGCGATGCCGATTACGCCGAGCGCCAACACTGGGACGCCTATTGCGACGCGCACAACATTGCCTTGAAGAAAACCTCGACGGCGCATGCCCCTTGGTTCGTCATTCCCGCCGATAACAAGTGGTACCGTAATTACGCGGTGGCCAATATTGTGCTCGAAACGCTGGAGGACATGGCGCCGCAAATCCCCAAGCCTTCGGTCGATCTGGCGGCGATCCGCCAAGAGTTTCACCAGGCGGTGCTGCAGGCTGCGCGTAAGCCTGACGTACAATAGACGCTTCGAAACTCTCGGGAATCCTGATGGACGTTGCCATACTGGTGGCATTGATTGCAATCAACGCGCTCTTTGCCATGGCCGAAGTCGCGCTGCTCACCGCCAAAAGAAGCAAGCTGCAACGTATGGTCGATTCGGGAGACCGACAGGCCGCTGCCGCACTGGAGCTCGGCGAGGATCCCAATCGTTTTCTGTCTACCGTGCAAGTCGGGATTACGACCATTGGCATTCTAAATGGCGTTGTCGCAGAATCCGCCCTTGCGGCACCAATGGCTGGATGGCTTGAAGAAATCGGCGTCAATCATGACACCTCGGGGTGGCTGGCCTCTACGCTCATCGTCGTCATCATCACCTACTGCAGCATCGTGCTCGGCGAGTTGGTGCCCAAACGTATCGGCCAATCTAATCCCGAGCCGATTGCGCGGATTGTGGCGCGCCCGATGCTCAGGTTGGCCAGCATTGCCCGACCGCTCGTACGCCTGCTCTCGGGCTCGACGCAACTCCTGTTGCGACTGGTCGGCATCCGGCATGCGGGAGCGCCCGTCGTCACTGAAGAAGAGATTCATGCGCTGCTGGAAGAAGGCTCGGATGCGGGCATTATCGAAGAGAACGAACGCCAGATGGTGCGCAATGTGTTTCGTCTGGACGACCGTCAGATCACCTCGCTGATGGTGCCGCGTGGCGACATTATCAGTCTGGATCTGGACGAACCGCTCAGCGAGAATATGCAACGCATCCAGGCCTCGGAGCACTCGCGTTTTCCGGTGTGCAAAGGTGGATTTGACGAGGTCGTCGGCATTATCAGCGCCAAGGTGCTGCTCGCCCAGACCCTGCGCGGCGAAACGCCGGATTTCAGGACCGATCTGCAACCCGCCGTCTTTGTGCCGGAATCGCTAACCGGCATGGAGTTGCTCGAGCACTTCAAATCTTCGGGCGTGCAAATGGCCTTTGTGATCGACGAATACGGTGAAATCCAGGGGCTCATCACGCTGCAAGATCTCATCGAGGCCATCGCTGGCGAGTTCAAGCCCGACGATCACGAAGATGCCTGGGCGATTGAGCGTCAGGATGGTAGCTGGCTGCTGGATGGGATCATTCCCGTCCCCGAACTCAAGGACACCCTGGGACTCGAAGCCGTGCCCGAGGAGGACAAAGGTCGCTACAACACGCTATCGGGCATGCTGATGCTGCTGATGGGCCGCATCCCTGCGGCTGGCGAGGCGGTCGACTGGGAATCTTGGCG
Source organism: uncultured Dechloromonas sp. (assembly GCA_964604765.1). Taxonomy (GTDB): domain Bacteria; phylum Pseudomonadota; class Gammaproteobacteria; order Burkholderiales; family Rhodocyclaceae; genus Fluviibacter. Next base: position 10,141 of record CAZSAE010000004.1, read on the forward strand.
TTTCGAAGTCGTCGACATGGACGGCAAACGCATCGACAAGGTCCTCGCCTCGCAACATATTGATTTAGCTGAGACTGAAGCCGACAGTGCCGAAACCTGATATTAATTTTCGCTTAAGGTCCATTCGTTAATCTACTGTCATGCTTTTTATTCAATCGCGCCAGAATCCTCATGGCAGCAAGGTTTCCGTGTGGTTACACCTTGCTGCACTGCTTTGGCTGGGCACATGGTCGTTGTACACCCCGCTGGCTTTCTCTTCAGAAAGTGTTTACAGCCTGGATCAACTGATCGCTATCGGCCTGAACCAAAACCCATCGGTGCTCGCCTCGCGCGACCAGGTCGATGCCGCGCGGGGCGGTGCGACGGCAGCGCGCGCCTACCCGAACCCGGAAATCAGCGGGCAAACCGGCAACGGCCGGGAACGCAATGTTGCGACCCCCATGTCCGGGCAGGCTTATAACCTGAGCCTGCATCAACCCATCGAGATGCCCAACGTGCGCAGCGCCCGCATTGATGTAGCCGAGGCTACCGTGGTGGCGACCGACGCGGCCAGACAAGGCTTTGAAGACGACGCGTCGGCGCGCATCAAACTGGCTTTTTTCGATCTGTTGCGGCGCGAGGCCGAAGAGCGGGCAACCCATGAGGACCTGCAGCTGACCCAACAGATTCGCGATCGTATCGCGCTGCGTCACAAGGTTGGCGAGTCACCGCGTTTCGACCTGATTCGTGCCGAGACGGAAATGCTGAATGCCCAGCGCGCCCATGACGCCGCCATTCTGCGCGTGGATATGGCACGGGCTAATCTGCGCATGGCTGTTGGTTACCCGCTGGCCAATGGCTGGAGCATCAAGGGCGAATTACCGAAAAAAATCAATCTGCCGCCACTGGCCAAACTCAGAGATGACTTGCTGGCGCGCAACCCATCGTTGGCACGCAGCGAGGCCGAGCGACAGGCTGCTGAACGTCGTGTCGATCACGAAAAGGCACAGCGCCTGCCTAAGTTAGCCATCATTGCCACGCGCGATGTGGACCCGACGATCCAGAAATCCACTGCTGGTCTGGCGTTGACGGTACCCATCTGGGACTTCAGGAGCGGGCAAATTTCGCAGGCGCGGGCCGAACTATCGCGCGCTAATCACCAGTTAGCCGCACAGAAGCTGACCCTGGCCGAATCACTCGAAGCGACTTACCGTCTCTACCAGATCGCGAGCAACCAGGTGAACGTTCTGGAAAACCAGGTCCTGGCGCAGGCCAGCGCCGCGCAGCGTATCGCCGAAGCGGCATACCGCTATGGCGAACGCGGCATTCTCGAATGGCTTGATGCCCAGCGTACGTATCGTGCCGCCCGTAATGAACTAATCACGGCACGCTACGAGCTGGCCACCGTCAGCGTCGAAATCGATCGATTGCGATCGATTTCCAACTCGATATCCAATTCGACATCCAGCGAATTGAGCCCTGCACCCTCTCCGGCGGCGTCTGACGCGCTGCCTCGTTTGCATTAACACCATGACTGCACCGAAATTCGCCGAGCGCCTGCGCCAACTTCGACAGGGTTTTCGCACCCGTGTCGAGCGCCTGACGCGTCAACTCATCGAACAGGCACAACCCAAACTGCAGGCGCTAAATCGGTTTTATGTGCATGAACGTGCGCTGATCGGCCGCAAACTGGCGCCAATCCGTCAGAAGTGGTTCGACCCGTTGTGGGTCAATCTCGCCCCGCTGCTCGTCCCGGCCGCACGCTGGATCCGCCAGCGCAGCGACGAATGGCTATTCAAGCCGTTGACCCAGCTATTGACCCGTTTATTTCCCGAAAGAATGGCGCGCTGGGGCGCACTGTCCGATCTGACGCGTCGTCGAATCAAGGTGTGGGGCGCCATCGGCCTCGTCCTGCTGTTTCTGGTCCTGCCCGATCAGGGCCAACGCGGATCGACCGACGCTCTGATCCAGGATCCGGACATCATCGATATCACGCCGGACAGCGCCGATCTCGACAGCCCGGATATGGCCAGCCCGACCTGGGTCCTCAACATTCAGCCAGTCGAAGTGCGCCCGTTTTCCGAAACCTTGCGCGTCACCGGCAAGGTGGAGTTTGACGAACAACGGGTTGCACGCATTGGCGCCAGCGTGACCGGACGCGTCATTGAAGTCGTAGCTGTTCCAGGCCAGGAGGTCGAACCCGGCGACATTCTGGCGCGCATTAATTCAACCGAGCTCGGCCAGGCCCAGTTGGCCTATCTGAAAGCTCGGGCGGCGGATGAACTGGCGCAACGCGCTGCAGAACGGGCCCGCATTCTTTATAAAGAAGACGTGATCGCCAAGGCAGATCTGCAACGTCGAGAGAGCGAGGCTTCGACGGCGGCTGCTGAGCGTCGTGCTATGGCCGATCAACTCAGCGTTCTGGGCATGCCGCAAAAGCAGATCGACAATCTGGGACAAACCGGTAACGTGAATTCGATCTCGGCCGTGACGGCCAGCATTCCTGGTACCGTTGTCGAACGTCGAATTGCCCAAGGCCAGGTCGTGCAGCCGGCCGACGGCCTATTTACCGTTTCCGATCTTTCCGTCGTCTGGGTCACCGCGCAGGTGCCTGAGCAGGAAGCCTACCTGTTGGCGCCGGGGCAACCCATGAAGATCGAAGTGCCCGCGCTCCAGAACCGTGTCTACGAGGGACAGCTCGTCCACGTCAGCGAACTCGTCAGCAACGATTCACGCACCGTCGCCGCGCGCACGACTATCGACAACCCGGATCGTCGACTGAAGCCCGGCATGCTGGCGACCATGCTGATTTCGGGCACCTCAATTGATCGACCCGTGGTGCCGGCTTCCGCCGTGATTCGTGAAGACGGGTACGACCATGTGTTTGTCGCCCTCTCCGACCATCAGTTCAAACTCGTCATTGTCCGACTCGGCCCTGAAAGCAATGGTGTCCGACCGGTGATTTCCGGCCTGGAACCCGGCACCCGCATCGTGACGGAGCAGGCCTATCATCTGAACAACGAGCGCAAGAAGCGCCTCTCCGGCGGCTGATCGACGTACATGATTCAAGCTATCGTCCGGGCGGCGCTCGCCCAACGCATCGTGATTGTCATGCTGGCGGTCGTGCTGCTGATCGCCGGCCTTTTTTCGATTAACCGGCTGGCCGTCGATGCCTTCCCCGACGTCACCAACGTTCAAGTGCAGATCGCGGCCGAAGTGCCGGGCAGATCACCGGAGGAAGTAGAACGCTTCGTCACGGTCCCCATTGAAATCGCCATGACCGGTCTGCCCGACCTGACCGAAATGCGTTCGTTAAATCGCAATGGGATCGCCGTTATTACGCTGGTCTTTACCGATGAAACCGATATCTATTCGGCGCGTCAAATCGTTCTCGAACGCTTGATCGAAGTGATGAGCCGCATGCCGCCGGGCGTCACGCCGGTCCTCGGACCCGTTTCGACGGGGCTGGGGGAGGTTTATCAATACACCTTGGAGCACCCGGCCGACGGTAAACATCCTCTCAGCGTCGAAGAGTTGACCGAACGACGGATTATTCAGGACTGGATCGTTCGCCCGATGATCCGCAGTGTGCCGGGCGTCGCCGAAATCAATACGATGGGTGGATACGCCCGCGAATATCAGGTTTCGGTTAACCCCGAACGGCTGCATCACTACGACCTGAACGTTCAGGATGTCTACGCCGCCCTCGCCCGCAATAATGCCAATAGCGGTGGCGGTCAGATGCCGGTACGGGCCGAACGTTATCTGATTCGTGGCGTCGGCCTTATCAGCGATACCGACGACATCGGCAACATCGTTCTCAAGGAAGTCAACGGCACGCCGGTTTTCTTGCGCAATGTGGCCAATGTACGCATGGGCACCGAAGTTCGTCAGGGCGCCGTGATCAAGGACGGCGTCACCGAGGCGGTTGCCGGCATTGTTCAAATGCAACGTGGCGAAAATGCACGCGAGGTTGTTAATAACATCAAGGCAAAAGTCAGCGAAATCAATAAAAAACGTTTGCTGCCCGAAGGCTTGCAGATCGTACCCTTCTATGACCGGACCGACCTCGTCGATGCGGCGTTGTTCAATGTCGCCAAGGTCCTTCTGGAAGGCATTCTGCTGGTCATCATCGTGCTTTATGTGTACCTCGGCGACGCCCGTTCGTCGATCATCGTGACGGCAACGCTGCTGCTTACTCCGCTGCTGACCTTCATGGTGATGAATTACTACGGATTGTCTGCAAACCTCATGTCGCTGGGTGGACTTGCCATCGCGATCGGCATTATGGTGGATGGTTCGGTGGTTGTCGTCGAAAACACCTTCGCGCGCCTTGGCCAACGCGCCAATGACGGCGTCTCGAAAATCCGTATCGTGCTCGACGCGGCGTGCGAGGTTGGCACACCGGTGCTATTCGGTGTGGGCATCATCATTCTGGTGTTCATGCCCCTGCTGTCGCTGCAGGGCATGGAAGGCAAGATGTTTGCGCCTTTGGCGATCACCATCGCGATTGCACTGGGGTTATCGCTGATCCTGTCGTTCACCCTGTCGCCCGTGCTCTGCTCCTATATCCTCAAGGGCGGCGCCGAACATGACACCCCCTTTGTCGCCCGCATCAAGGCGCCCTATACGCGGGCATTGCACTGGGCCATGAATAATCCGCAACGTGTCATTTTTTATGCCGCTATGTCGTTGCTGCTAAGCTTGCTGACCTTTCCGTTTCTTGGCAAGTCGTTCATCCCCATTATGCAGGAAGGCGCGATCACCCCGGTGATCGTGCGTGCCGCCAATATTTCACTCGACGAATCGGTCAAGATGGAATTCGAGGCCATGAAACGAATCGCCGCCATTCCCGGCGTCAAATCGGCTGTTTCGCGATTGGGTCGCGGTGAATCACCGGCCGATCCGGGCCAACCCAATGAATCCGATCCGATTGTTTCCCTCAAGCCGGCCAGTGAACGCAAGCTGAATCAGGCAGCGATCGCCGGTCAGGTACGCGATGCGCTCAAGGCGCTGCCGGGTGTGGAAACGGCCATTTCCCAGCCCATTGCGGCGCGTGTCGACGAAATGGTATCCGGTGTTCGCTCGCAAGTTGCCGTCAAAATTTTTGGCGATGATATCCGGGAACTGCGCAAACTTGGCAGTCAGATCGGCCGTGTACTCAATGGCATGAACGGCGCCACGGATCTGCGTATTGATCAGGTGAGCGGCCAGAATTATCTGACCTTGACCATCAATCGTGATGCCATTGCGCGTTATGGTCTGAATGTTGAAGACGTGAACAATGTCATCGAGATCGCCAACGGGGGCCGTGAAGCGACCCAGGTTTACGAGGGTGAGCGCCGCTTCCCGCTGGTCCTGCGTTATCCGACGGCTTATCGCAACAGCCCCGAAGCGTTTGGCAACATCATCCTGCAGTCGCCGAGTGGTGCACATATTCTGCTCAAGGATGTCGCCAAGATCGAGGTCGTCGATGGCCCATCGCAGATTTCGCGCGAGAGCGGCAAACGTCGACTGGTCGTCGGCGTCAACGTTGAAGGCCGCGATCTGGGCGGCTTCGTCGAGGAAGCCCAGAGGCGCATCGCGCAGCAGGTCGATCTCCCGCAAGGTTACACGCTGGACTGGGGCGGTCAGTTCGAGAACATGCAGCGCGCCATGGCCCGCTTGATGATCATCATTCCGATCACCATCGCCGCCATTTTCTTCCTGTTGTTCATTCTGTTTAATTCGCTCCGTATGGCGTCGCTGATTATTCTGGTGCTGCCTTTCGCGTCGATCGGCGGTATTTTCGGGCTCCTGCTGACCGGCGAATATCTCTCGGTTCCGGCGGCGGTGGGCTTTATCAATCTATGGGGCATCGCCGTGCTGAACGGCGTCGTGCTGGTTTCATTCATCCGCCAGCTACGCGACGAAGGTTGGTCAACGCGCGAGGCCGTCTTTGAAGGCTGCGAGCATCGCTTCCGCCCGGTCATGATGACCGCCAGCGTGGCGTTGCTAGCGCTGATTCCCATGGTGTTTTCGACCGGGCCCGGCTCGGAGGTGACCCGCCCGCTCGCCGTCGTGGTGATTTCCGGGTTATTGTCGTCAACAGCGTTGACCCTACTCGTACTGCCGGTGTTGTATCCTTACTTTGAAGAGAAATCCGTCGAAGCCTGAACCGATTACCCGTATGAAAGAAATCAAAGCCATTGTCCGTCCCAATAAAATGCCGCAGCTGCGCAAGGCGCTGATGGGCCTTGAGGGTTTTCCCGGCATGACGATCAGTCAGGCCGAAGGATGCTCGGCGCCCACCCGGCACGGCCCCGCACTATCGATCAAGGATGAGTTGACCGATTTCACGCGTAAGCTGCGTGTCGAAATCGTTTGCCCAGATGAGATCGCGGACCAGATCGTCGACTGCATCACGGGCGTTGCCCAGACCGGTCAACTCGGTGACGGTATCGTCTGGGTCACCGACGTAGAACGGGCCGTGTTTGTACATAAAACCACACCAGGTGGCGCGTTCGGATCTGATTTATCCTGATCCTGACGCACTTGTTAACACCACCCATGCGTTTGTCTCTCTGGCTGGCAGCCACACGCCCCGCTTTTCTGTCGGTGACGCTGGTCGGCGTTTTAATCGGCCTCGCCGCAGCGATTCATGATCAGGCGTTTCGATCGTCGTGGCTAGCGGTCATTACGCTGTTATTCGCCCTCATCGCACATGCCGGCGCCAATGTGATCAACGATTACTACGATGCGCGCAGCGGTTGCGATGCCGCCAATACAGCGCGTATTGCCCCGTTTACCGGCGGTAGCCGATTTATCCAGGATGGCATCCTGTCCGAACGTGCTACCTGTCTCTATGGTTATGCCCTGCTCGCGCTGGTGATCCCCGCCGGTCTTTGGCTAATCAATCAGAGCGGCCCCTTGTTGTTAGTCATTGGTCTTGGCGGTCTATTGTGCGGCTGGGCCTATTCCGCACCACCGCTCAAGTTGCAGAGCCGCGGCCTGGGCGAAATTGCGATTACATTGGCCTGGCTTACGGTTGTGGTTGGTAGTGACTATGTACAGAGTCAGTCGCTGAGCGCTACGGCGCTCTATGCCGGTCTGGCCTATGCGCCACTGGTCGCCAATGTGCTCTTCGTCAATCAGGTGCCCGACCGGATCGCCGATGCCAGCGTTGGCAAAAACACACTGATCGTGCGCTGCACCGCCACGATCGCTCCCTGGGGTAGCCTGGCGCTCTATGCCGCTTCCACCATGGTTCTGATGGCTGGCATTCTGCATGGCGCGCTCCCGATCAACTCGGCAATAGCAATGATTGCCGTCGCTCCCGCAGCCATTGCGCTAAGTGCGCTATTCGACAACCCAGTTGATCCAAGCCGATTACAGCGCGCCATACCGGCCACTATCGTCAGCTGCCTGCTGGGCGGTTTGATGCTGGCGATCGGACTGATATTCTGAACCTTACAGCGCGTTCAGGGGAATCTTGAGATAGGAAACCCCGTTGTCCTCGACCGGCGGCAGATGGCCCGCGCGGATATTGATCTGAACCGCCGGCAAAATCAGCACGGGCATGGCCAGCCCCTCATCTCGGGTAGTGCGCATCGCGACATACTCAGCCGAGTCAACACCGTCGTGCACATGGATGTTCTTTTGCCGCTCCTCCGCCACCGTTGTTTCGAAACGAACGGCGCGATCAGGCGGCGGATAATCGTGGCACATGAAAAGCCGGGTCTGCGGTGGCAGACTCAGCAACTTTCTGATCGATTGATACAGGACTGCGGCGTTACCACCCGGAAAATCACAGCGGGCCGTGCCGACATCGGGCATGGCGATCGTATCGCCGACAAAAACCGCATCACCGATGCGATAGCCCACGCAGGCCGGGGTATGCCCCGGTAGATACATCACGGTCGCCTGCAGATTGCCGATATCAAACGATTCACCATCCTTGAACAAATGGTCGAATTGCGAACCATCGGTTGCGAATTGTGGCTCGAGATTGAAAATCTTTTTGAAGACGTTCTGAACCGTCCTGATATGCTCGCCAATGGCAATCCGCCCGCCCAGTTTGGCTTTCAGGTACTGAGCGGCACTCAGATGATCCGCATGCGCATGGGTTTCGAGGATCCATGCCACGGTGAGCTGGTTATTGCGCACGAATTCAATAACGGCATCCGCCGAACATGTCGAGGTGCGTCCCGATTTCGGGTCGTAATCCAGCACCGAGTCGATGATCGCGCACGGCGCACCCGGCTGCTCGTACACCACGTAGGTCACGGTCCAGGTATCCTGATCAAAAAAGGGTGCAACAATCGGATGCATCATGCGGGTGCTTACCATTAAGTGTAGATCCAACAATATATATTATCGTAATATATGCAGATGACGCTTGCAATGCTCGCCCCACTCCTACTCGGCATACTGTCGGGCACCCTGCTCGGCCTGACCGGCGCCGGCGGCGCCATTATCGCCGTCCCGCTCCTGATATTCGGTCTGGGATTGCCGATGCTGACGGCGGCACCGGTCGCCTTGCTGGCCACCGCCATCGGAGCCGGGACCGGTGCTTTACTGGGATTAAGGCGGGGCATCCTGCGTTACAAGGCGGCGATGGTCATGTCGGCCTGCGGCCTTCTGTTATCTCCACTCGGTCTGTGGGCCGCCCGCTATTTGCCCAATCAACCCTTAATGCTGCTGTTTGCGCTGGTGCTTTTTTATGTGTCCATCACCATGTACCTCAGAGCAAAGCAGGCACCCGGCGCTGTAAGTGATAGCGTACTAGGTCCGCCGTGTTTACTGGATCAGACGCGCGGTAAGCTGACCTGGACCCTGCCCTGCTTTCGGGCGATGCTGGCCGCTGGCGGCATCGCCGGCTTGCTGTCCGGACTCTTAGGCGTCGGCGGTGGCTTCGTTATTGTCCCGGCGCTAAAAAAAGTGACTGACCTTCCGATGCGATCGATCGTCGCCACGTCAATGGGCGTCATCGCGATCGTGTCTATCGGCAGCGTGCTGGGCGCTACCTTGGAGGGCACCCTGCATTGGGCGATTGGCGTACCTTTTGCAACCGGTGCATTCGGCGGTATGTTGCTCGGTCGATTCATCAGCCACCGGCTAGATCATCATGTGCTACAACGAATCTTTGCAGTCTTTGCCTTTCTGGTGGCTTGCGCCATGTTGCTCAAGGCTCTTTGGTAACGCGGTGGTCGGTGGATGTGTCGCCGGATAGATCGAGGCTTTAGCCGACTGTTCCGGAAGCACCCTGCTTGACGACAGACTCGGTCAGAGCGGCCGAGCAGAGTGTCATGAAGTGATAGGCGAAACCCCGTAAATAGTGCCCTTGACGAACGCCGATCAAGGTCGTGTTTTTCTCGAACAGATGCGCACAATCAATGAGCCTCAGGCCCTGGTCACGCACATCAGAATAGGCCATGGCCGCCACGATACCAACACCAAGGCCCAATTCGACATAGGCTTTGATCACATCGGCATCCAACGCCGACATAATGACGTCTGGCACCAATCCGGCGTCAGCAAACGCTTTGTCGATCTGACTGCGCCCCGTGAATCCTTCGTGATAGGTGATGATCGGATAGGCAGCAATCTGCTCAAGCGTCAGATGCTCTTGCCTGGCCAGAGGATGTCGCTCTGGCACGATGACCGCATGCTGCCATTGGTAATAAGGAAAGGTGACGATCTGCGCCGCACCCTGCAGTGCTTCAGTGGCGATACCGATGTCCGCCTGTCCCGTTTGCAGTAACGCTACGATTTCTTCCGGGCTTCCCTGGTGGAGCACCAGATGCACCTTCGGAAATGCATCCTTGAACATTTTGACCACACGCGGCAATGCATAACGTGCCTGCGTGTGCGTCGTCGCCACCACGAGTTGTCCTTCGTCTTTCTGCGTGAACTGGTTGGCTAACTGCTTGATGTTCTGCGCATCGAGCAACAGACGTTCGACGATGCCGATCAGTTCCTTGCCAGGCTCAGTCAACCCGGTCAGGCGTTTGCCTTTGCGATTGAACAGTTCGACGCCAAGCTCATCTTCCAGATCCTTGATGTGCTTGCTGACCCCTGGCTGCGACGTAAACAACGCTTCGGCCACCTCCGTCAGATTGAAATTCTGGCGGACGGTTTCACGAACGATACGGAGCTGCTGGAAATTCATATCGAGAAATCGGGTTCTTCAAAGACACGCAAGTTTTTGGGCACCAGATAGACTTCCTGATCCTGTCGGATGCCCAGTCCGGACAATTCTGATCGCAACATTTCCACTTCATAGTTGTGATCATTCTTATGCCCGGAAGCATCAAGGCCGATCAATTCAATACGGGTAAATGCACCGATCGACAGAATGCGTTCGACGACGGCATGAACGCCCTGAGACGCCGCATCCGTTGAAATCGACAGCTCGTGCGGTCGAACGAAAGCGACGACCGAACTGCCATCGATGGCCGTCGAGCCACTATGCGTCAGCTGATGCGGCCCAACATGTACCACATCGCCGTCGACGCGACCATGGAATAGGTTGACCGAACCCAGGAAGCTGTAAACAAAGGGCGTTGCCGGATGGTCATACACCTGATCCGGGGTACCGACCTGCTCAACCTTGCCTTGATTCATAAGCACGACTTCATCGGCCACTTCCAGCGCTTCTTCCTGATCGTGCGTCACGAAGATCGAGGTGACATGAATTTCATCATGCAACCGACGTAGCCAGCGACGTAGTTCCTTGCGGACCTTGGCATCCAGCGCACCAAAGGGTTCGTCGAGTAGCAGCACCTTGGGTTCGACGGCCAACGCACGCGCCAGCGCAATGCGTTGACGTTGCCCACCCGACAGTTGCGACGGAAAGCGGTCGGCCAACCAATCAAGTTGCACGAGTTTTAACAACGCATGCACCTTATCAGCGATCACCGTCTCGCTCGGACGCTCCTTGCGCGGTTTCACGCGCAGACCGAAGGCCACGTTATCGAAGACCGTCATATGTTTGAACAACGCGTAATGCTGGAACACAAAGCCGACCTGGCGTTCACGCACATGGCGGTCGGACGCATCCTCGCCATCCAGAATCACCTGCCCTGAGTCAGCGGATTCGAGGCCGGCGATAATGCGCAGCAACGTCGTTTTGCCGCAACCGGAGGGTCCGAGCAAGGCGACCAGTTTCCCGGTCGGGAATTCCAGGCTGACATTGTCCAGCGCCTGGAAGTCGCCAAATGTCTTATGAATGTTTTTAACCTGAATACTCACAATCAATCTTCCTTCAAAGCAGAATTCACCTTGGCGGCCTTCCATTCGACAAAGCTCTTGATCAACAAGGTCACCAGGGCCAGCACGGCCAGCAACGACGCCACAGCAAAGGCAGCGGCAAAGTTGTATTCGTTATAGAGAATCTCCACATGCAGCGGCATGCTGTTCGTTTCGCCACGGATATGCCCTGACACCACCGAGACCGCGCCAAATTCGCCCATGGCGCGGGCGTTACAAAGCACCACGCCGTAGATCACGCCCCATAGGATGTTGGGCATTGTCACATAGCGAAATACCTGCCAGCCGCGCGCACCGAGCACGATGGCCGCTTCCTCTTCTTCCTTGCCCTGCGCTTCCATGAGCGGAATCAATTCACGGGCCACAAACGGAAAGGTCACGAAAATCGTCGCCAGCAGAATGCCCGGTACCGCAAAGATGATCTTGATGTCGTTGTCCAGGAACCAGGAACCGAACCAGCCCTGGGCGCCAAACACCAAAACAAAAATCAGACCGGCGATCACGGGCGACACGGAGAACGGCAGATCGATTAGCGTAATCAAGAATCGCTTGCCCGGGAAGTTGAACTTGGTGATAGCCCAGGCGGCCGAGACACCAAAGACCAAATTCATCGGCACCGAAACCAAGGCTACGATCAGTGTCAGTTTGATCGCCGACAACGCATCGGGATCGACCAAGGCCGCCACATAGGCGTCCCAACCTTTACGCAAGGCCTCGACAAAAACCGAGCCCAGCGGCAGCAACAGAAACAGGCAGAAATAGAACAGCCCCGTACCGATGATCAAACGACGAACCCAGGGGGACTCCTGCGTCGCGCTGTTGATTTTCTGTCGGTCCTTGACGGATTTGGCGCCGAGCGCCGTTGCCATGCTTGCCATCAGAGCTCCCTCCCGGTACGTTTGGCCGTCCAGGCTTGCAAGCTATTGATGACCAACAACAGAATGAATGAAAAGAAGAGCATGACGACGGCAATCGCCGTGGCGCCCGAATAGTCGTATTGCTCCAGCTTGGTAATGATCATGAGCGGCGCGATTTCGGACACCATAGGTAGATTGCCGGCGATAAAGATCACCGAACCATATTCACCAACAGCACGCGCAAAAGCCAACGCAAAGCCCGTCAGCAGTGCCGGCAAAATGATCGGAAGCACGACTTTGAAAACCGTTTGCGCGCGATTGGCGCCCAGGCTGGCCGCCGCTTCCTCGATTTCCTTATCGAGATCCTCGAGCACCGGTTGTACCGTACGCACCACAAACGGCAAGCCGATAAAAATCAACGCGATCATGATGCCCAGCGGCGTAAAGGCCACCTTGATACCGAACGGTTCCAGGTATTGGCCCAGCCAGCCATTCTTGGCATAAATCGCCGTCAACGCGATGCCGGCGACGGCCGTCGGCAATGCAAACGGCAGATCAACCAGCGTATCGACGATCTTCTTGCCCGGGAAGCTGTAACGCACCAAAGCCCAGGCCAGAATCAGCCCGAAAAACCCGTTAACGCTAGCGGCTATGAGCGAAGCGCCAAAGCTGAGTTTGAGCGACGCCACCACGCGCGGTTCCGTCACAGTGGCCCAAAACTGCACCAAGGTCAGATCGGTGGTTTTCCACACCACCGCCGACAATGGAATCAGAACAATCAACCCCAGGTAAGCCAGCGTGAACCCCAGGGTCACGCCGAACCCCGGGATGACGCTTTGCTTAGATAAAGCTTTGATCACCGCTTCACCACGATCTGATCATAGATACCGCCATCGGCGAACTGCTCTTTCATGACCTTATCCCACGGTCCCAGCAATTTTTCGACCGAGAAGACATTCACCGCCGGGAAGGTCTTGCCGTACTTTTTCATCACGGCGGCGTTACGCGGACGCAGATAATGCTTGGCAATGATTTCCTGGCCTTCCGGGGTCCACAGGTATTCCAGATACGCGGTCGAAACCTTGCGCGTGCCCTTCTTGTCGACCACCTTGTCGACCACCGTCACCGGGGCTGGCGCATCAATCGAGAGGCTCGGGTAAACGATGTCGAACTGATCACCGCCGATTTCCTTGTCGAGCAAAATGGCCTCATTTTCAAAGGTCACCAGTACATCGCCGATATTGCGCTGCGTAAAGGTCGTCGTCGCACCGCGGCCACCGCCATCAAGCACCGGCACATTGGCAAACAGCGCTTTCACGAAGTCTTTCGCCTTGTCTTCCGTCTTGTAATTCTTGATGGCGAAGCCCCAGGCCGCCAGGTAGGTATAGCGGCCGTTACCCGTCACCTTGGGATTCGGCACAATCACCTGGGTACCCGACTTGATCAGATCCGGCCAATCCTTGATGCCCTTGGGGTTGCCCTTACGCACCACAAAAACCGTCGTGGTCGTATAAGGCGCAGCATCGTTGGGCAGACGCTTCTGCCAATCGGGATTGACCAGGCCGGCTTTCACCAGCTGCTGGATATCCGGCACCTGATTCATGGTGACCACGTCGGCCTCCAAACCCGCAATCACCGCCCCCACCTGTTTGCTGGAGCCACCATGTGACTGATTGATGGTGACGGGCGGATTGCCCTTGGCTTGCCAGCTGGCGGCAAAGGCCGGATTAATGTCCTTGTACAGTTCGCGCGCAACGTCGTAGGAGACGTTGAGAATCGACGTCTGAGCGGATGCGCCACCCGATGCGGCCACGGCGACAGCCGTCAGCGTTGAACCGAGGATGGAGCGAAATGCGAAGCGTTTCATGGTGTGCCTCCTATGTTGGGGAATAGCAGTCTAGGCGAATCTTTATCGTGCTTATAGACACATTTCGGCATTGCTTATAACCTTTTCGATATATAAACAGGTGGTGCTGGCCGGGTTGCTGCACCGTCCTACTTAGCAATCACGATCTGGTCGAAGATTCCGCCGTCGCCAAAGTAGGTCTTCTGGGCTTTTTCCCAGCCACCAAAGACCTGATCGACGGTAAACAATTTGACCTTGGCAAACTGGTTTGCGTAGCGGCTGGCGACTTCCTTGTTACGTGGCCGGTAGTAATGACGGGCGGCGATCTCCTGGCCGATCGGGCTATATAGATACTCCAGATACGCCGTCGCTACCCGACGCGTCCCCCGCTTGTCGACGACTTTATCCACCACCGCGACCGACGGTTCAGCCAGAATCGAAATCGACGGCGTCACGATATCGAACTTGTCCGGACCGAGTTCCTTCACCGAGAGATAGGCTTCGTTTTCCCAGGCAATCAACACATCCCCCAGGCCACGTTCGACAAAGGTCGTGGTCGAACCACGCGCCCCCGAATCCAGCACCTTCACGTTTTTATAAATTCGGGTCACGAGCTCGCGTGCTTTCTGATCATTGCCGCCGGGCTGCTTGAGCGCGTAGCCCCAAGCCGCCAGAAAGTTCCAACGAGCGCCACCAGAAGTTTTAGGATTCGGCGTAATGACTTCAACGCCGGGTTTAGCAAGATCGTTCCAGTCTTTAATGTTTTTAGGATTGCCCTTGCGCACCAGAAACACGATCGTCGACGTGTACGGGGCAGAATTATCCGGCAAGCGCTTGATCCAGTTCGGTGCAATCAGTCCCTTCTGGGCAATGGCATCGACGTCATAAGCCAACGCCAGCGTGACTACATCGGCTTCCAGGCCATCGATAACCGCACGTGCCTGCTTTCCCGAACCGCCATGCGACGTCTTGATCGCCAGTGTTTCACCGGTCTGCTTTTTCCAGTGATTGGCAAACACTGCGTTGAAATCTTTATATAGCTCGCGGGTCGGGTCGTAAGATACGTTTAACAAACTTGTATCGGCCTTAACCCCGAAACTACTGATCGTGACCGCGACACCCAGGACTGCCCAGAGCAGTGATTTGCGTGCAGATGCCATTGTGAGTTCTCCATCAGAAATGATTGCGATGGAGCAATGTTGCGGCACAACAGCTTATGCTGTGAACGAAATAAATCTTCTTAGCTTATACCGTCAACGCTTATAAGGCGTTCATGACAATAGCGGCGCGACCTTTGGCCATTCGACCCAGGGATAGTCAGGTAGACCATCGGTCCATGGCAAACTGATTTCACCGACGATTAGCGGCCGCAGATAAGCAAGCGCATCCGAGCGCAGCGTGAAGTTTTCGGTGTCAATCCAGTCCAGCGGCAATCGGCGCTCGCGGTTGGCAATATCCTGCAAAGCCACCGCACCGCAATGCCAGCGATAGGGGCTGTCAGACTCACGGACTACCGTGACCATCAGCCCAGTCTGACCGGATTGACTCAACACCACGGCATGACGCGCAACAGCCTCTGCTTGCGCGATATCGGTCGCACTGACCAGATGCCGTGCCGCCCGTTGCATGTAATCAGGGATCGCCACATGCACCTTGACCCCAAGCTGGGCCCTCAACAGTTCGCCAATGGCAAACCCGGCCCCACCAAGTTGCTCATGGCCATATTGGCTTGCTGTATTCTGCTGTGCGTAGAATTGCCCGTCCTGAGTGCGAATACCCTCGGACACCACGCACACCACGGCGTTGCTGTTATCAAACCGCTGGCGGACCGTTGCAACAAAATGTGCCGGATCGAAGACGGCTTCGGGAAACAGAATGAGCGGTGCGGCGATCGCCGACGGTAACCGAGCGACAGCTCCGCAGCTAGCTAGCCAACCGGTATGGCGGCCCATCACCTCCAGAATGAAGACACTGGGTTTGGTCGCCATCGCACAATGGTCGCGGGCGGCTTCCATCAGCGATACCGAAAGATACTTGAGTGCCGAGCCGAAGCCCGGCGAGGCATCAGTCCCTTCCAGATCGTTATCGATGGTCTTGGGCAGACCAATCACTTTAAGGCCGAGCGCAAAGCGCTCACTCAATTCGACCAGTTTGGCGGCGGTGTCCATCGAACCGTTGCCACCATTTACGTAAATAGTGCCGATCTGATGTGCAACCAGCACATCGCGTACGCGTGACCATTGTGTCGGGTTTTGTGCGTACGGCTCCAGCAGCGTCCGTCCTGAACCAAGACCTCCGCCAGGCACATGGCTAAGCGCCAGGCGCATGGTTTCGGGTAGCGCCGAGGCATCGACCAACTGCTCCGTCATGAGACCCGACAACCCATGTTCAGCGGCGAACAGCCTTCCGCTACCCGATTGTCGATGCGCCTCAATAAGCGCGGCGGCCGTCGCGCCAATTACCGCCGTGACACCGCCCGATTGAAAATACAATGCGTTATTCATACCGCATTAAAACAGATCGGGCGCCGAGTTGACACTGGGCAGTGCCAACCGGGCGCCCGACACGAGCAATGACGCGGTTACGATTAGTTTAGCGCGCCAAATACGCGTGCGGTAATCTCGTCCACGCCACCGACACCCGCCACTTTTTTGACCTTCGGCGCCTTGGCGTCGCCGGCGTTTTGCCAAGCGGTGTAGAAGGTTACCAGCGGCTTGGTCTGGCTGTGATAGATATCCAGACGCTTGCGGACGGTCTCTTCCTTGTCGTCATCACGCTGAATCAGATCTTCGCCCGTTTCGTCATCCTTACCGGCGACCTTGGGCGGGTTGTACTTGATGTGATAGGTACGCCCCGACGACAGATGCACGCGGCGGCCGGCCATACGGTCGATGATGTCCTGATCGGGCACGTCGATTTCAAGCACGTAGTCGAGCGGCACACCAGCCTCCTTCATGGCTTCGGCTTGCGGGATCGTGCGCGGGAAACCATCAAACAGATAACCGTTCTGGCAATCGGCTTCCTTCAGGCGCTCTTTGACCATACCGATAATCACGGCGTCCGGCACGAGACCGCCCGAATCCATGTGTTTTTTCGCTTCCAGACCCAATGGCGTGCCAGCCTTGACCTGGGCACGCAGCATATCGCCCGTGGAAATCTGGGGGATACCGAATTTTTCGCAGATATATTTAGCCTGGGTGCCCTTACCAGCGCCCGGGGCGCCCAACAGAATCAGTTTCATCGGTGTCCTCGATCAGAAAATGGAATGGTGACGGAAAATAACAGTGTGAAAGATCCAGCTTGCAAAAAACTTACGGTAATTACAGCGCAGGGTCAATGCGCAGCGCAGCGTAATTCTCGGCGAAAACTTGTTGCGCCCGTGTCGCATCCTCCGGCGTATCGACGCCCGCCGGTGGCAAGGTTTCGGTCACGGCAACACTGATCCGGTAGCCGTGCCAGAGCGCGCGGAGCTGCTCCAGGGCTTCGATGGACTCGAGTGGACTGGCCGTCAGGCCGGCGTAATCCCGCAAGAAACGGCGGCGATAGGCGTACAAACCAATGTGTCGGTAGCAGGCGTAGCCATTACCCGGCAGGGCAGTCGGGACTCGTCCCTGTTGCCAGTCCAGCGCGAAATCATCGCGCGCGAACGGCATCGGTGCCCGCGAGAAATACAAGGCATCGGCGTTCGCCTTCATGACGACCTTGCAGACATTCGGGTTAAACAGCTCGACCGGGTCATGAATCGCATGCGCCAGTGTGGCCATGTCGGCACCGGAATCGACCAATTGATGCGCCGCCTGGTCGATCAATACCGGCGGCAGGAAGGGTTCATCACCTTGTACGTTGACGACCACGGTTTCATCGGCCCAGCCGAAGTGATCGCAAACCTCGGCGATGCGATCCGTGCCACTCGGATGATCCTCGCGCGTCATGCAGACTTCGAAGCCGGCGGCGCGCACCGCATCACGCACATCACGGCTATCGGTCGCCACGACAATGGTGTCGGCGCCCGAGCGTTGTGCCCGTTCGCAAACACGCACGACCATGGGTTTACCTCCCAGATCGAGCAAAGGTTTATTAGGTAGCCGTGTCGATTTGAGGCGGGCCGGAATCACCACCCGAAAGGTTACGTAACTCACGACCGCCTCCGATTAGCCCTGGTCGCCTGACAGGCGACGCGCCTCATCCTGCATCATGATCGGAATCCCGTCGCGCACCGGGTAAGCCAATTGGCAAGGCTTACAGATTAATTCCTGTGCGGCCTTGTCGAATTCCAGCTTGCCCTTGCAGATCGGACACACCAGGATTTCCAGTAAACGCGGATCCATGCTCAATTCTCCTTCGTAAGCGCTAGGCCAAAGCCTTTAACCATTCATCCAGCGGCAAAGGTGGATCGACTTGCGCTGTGACCGGCACGACAAACCAGTGGTCATGTCCGACCGAAAACTCACGGCATTTTACTGCATCCTTCTCCGTCATTAGCACCGGCATCGTGCCGGACGGCATGTCATCCGCTGTGTACCGGTGATGATCCGGAAAGGCTTGCTCAACGACCCGAATACCATGATCGCGCAACATCTGGAAAAACCGCTCCGGATGGCCGATGCCGGCGACGGCGCAAACAGTCTGCCCCGCAAAGTCGCCTAGCGAACGCGTTCGTGCATGATCGTTGATGGCGTAGACCTGGCCGGGCGTCAACCGCATGGCGTAGCACGGGACTTTAGGCGCGGCAGTATCGGGCAACGGGCGCACACCGCCCTGCCAGACTAGCGCTTTGATTTTGGGATTGCGCAATCGATTCAGGCCTTCGCGCAGCGGCCCCGCCGGCAACAGCTGGCCGTTGCCCGCGCCGCGTTGGTCAAACACCACGATTTCAATATCGCGTTCGAGCGCATAGTGCTGCAAGCCATCGTCCGCAATAAGAATATCGACGGACGGGTTAGCCGCCAGCAGTGCCCGTGCCGCAGCCACGCGTTTTTCGCCTACATACACGGGCAGATCATCTTCTGCGTATAGCAAAGGTTCGTCACCAACGTGTTGCGGACTATCGCCACGACCGACAGCACGCACACCCGGCAACGTACGACTATAACCCCGACTGACAATCCCGGGACGCCAACCCGCCGCGCGCAACTGTTGCGCCAGCATTCGGGTCAGCGGCGTTTTACCCGCGCCACCGACGATCAGATTGCCGACGACAATCACCGGGACGCCAAGGCGTGTTCGTTTCAATACGCCGCAGACGTAAAGCCCGCGACGCCCCGCCGTAGCCAGGCCATAAAGCCAGGACAACACGGACAACAGACCACGTTGCAAACAACCCAACCGGATGCGGCCATACCAGCTGGCCTCAATCTCGTGCGGGTCCAGAATCATGAACCGCTGCGCGTGGCGAAGGAAATTTGCGACAGTTCAGCCTGATGTGCCGCCTGCATGACGTCGATCACACTCTGGTGCGTCGCCTTGGCATCCGCATTGATCGACACCACAGGCGGTTTGGCCGCGCCCGGTTTGTTCGATGCCAATCCTTTACGCTGCGCAGCCTGTTTGAGGGCCGCTGCCACCGCATCGACATTTGGCCGATTCAGACTCTGACCGTCCACAACAACAACGCCCGCAGCCGAAACCGAAACGACGATTTCATCCGGTGGCGTCTGATTGCTGGCAGCGGCTGTCGGCAGATCGATTTCTATGCCGGAAATCTTGCTATACGTCGTTGTAAGCATCAGAAAAATGATGATGACCAACAACACGTCGATAAACGGAATTAGATTGATTTCGGGCTCGTCGCGCCCGGCACCCCGGCGAAAATTCATGGCTTCGGTTCCGCGTTAGCTGCGTTCGCCGTGAATGACTTCCACCAATTTGACGGCCTGCTGTTCCATGTCCACGACATAGCTATCGACCAACGCCCGGAAATGGCGCCAGAAAATCAAAGCGGGAATGGCGATCAACAGACCGAAAGCCGTGTTGTAAAGTGCGATGGAAATACCATGCGCCAATTGCTGCGGATTACCCGTCGTGGGTGACTGCGATCCGAAGATGTCGATCATACCCACCAGCGTGCCCAGCAAACCGAGCAGCGGCGCGATCGAAGCGATCGTGCCCAGCGTGGTCAGATAACGCTCCAATTGATGCGTCACCATGCGACCCGACTCTTCGATCGATTCGCGCATGATTTCACGGCTGCTGTTCTGGTTACGAATCCCCGCCGCAAGCACGCGTCCTAGGGGCGAGTTTTCTTCCAAGGTCTGCAAGCGCGCGACGTCGTAGCCGCCTTGACGCAAGGTGGCCAACACCGATTGCAGCAATCCCGGCGGTAAAATCCGAGAGGCGCGCAGGCTATAGAGACGTTCGATAATTAGTGCCAATGCGATCACCGAAGCAATCAACAGTGGCCAGATCGGCCAACCGGCCGCTTGAATAATGGCAAACACGTTATTTTTACCGCTTGAAGTGCAAAAGAAGAGTTTAGCCACCCCCCCCGTTTTGAGCAAGCCAACCTGCAGATCAATGACTTATGCACCATCCGGGCTTATCCACAAAAACCGTGGATAACTTTGTGGATAGGCTGTCACAAAACTGTCTAACTCCTGTGGCGACTAGGGATTCTCTTAGGCCGCTCAAAAAAGGGGCTAATTTAATAAACCTATGTAATTCATAGACTTATGCAAATTTACAGCCTTTCCCGTCTAGGCGCACCGCAGCAAGCCGCACCCAATAAGGCTTCGCCGCCGATCGTGGAGAAAATCATCCCTTGTCAATAGATTTTCGACAAATTTTTCGACACGAAGCGTTCATGCAATTTGAATACGCATCCGATGCCAATAAGACCGGTCACCGTCCTTGACGATCCCGCGTTAAAGTATCGGCCATGTTGAAAAACGATCTTTTGCACCCGAACGCTGAGTTGCAAACCCTTCAGCCAGTATTGACGGTTTCAGACCTGAATGCGGCGGTCCGTAACCAGCTCGAAACGCATTTCCCACCACTCTGGGTGGAGGGCGAGATCGCCCAACTCACGATAGCCAGTTCGGGCCATCTGTATTTCACGCTCAAGGATGCCGGCGCCCAGGTACGCTGCGCCCTATTCCGAACCCGGGCCGCCCGGCTCGCCTGGCAACCCCGCCAAGGCGACAAGGTCCGGGCGCGCGCTCAAGTGACGCTCTATGAAGCGCGCGGCGAATTTCAACTGACAGTGGAAACGCTGGTCAAAGGCGGCCTGGGTACGCTTTATGAGCGTTTCCTGCAACTTAAAAGCGAACTCGAAGCTGCTGGCCTTTTTGATCCTGCCCAAAAACGCCCGTTACCGGCTTTTCCGCGCACCATCGGCATCATTACGAGCCCGCAGGCAGCTGCGCTCCATGACGTTCTAACAACATTGGCGCGTCGGGCACCCTATGCACGCCTGATTCTGTACCCCACGCTGGTACAGGGCCAGGAAGCGACTGCGCAAATCGTCAAGGCCATCGAAGCGGCCAACCGCCACGCCAGGTCGGATGTACTGCTGTTATGTCGTGGCGGCGGTTCTCTGGAAGACTTGTGGTGCTTCAATGAAGCCGCCGTCGTCCGCGCCGTCGCCGCCAGCGATATTCCCGTGATTTGTGGTGTCGGTCATGAAACCGATACCACGCTGGCGGATCTGGCCGCCGATGTGCGGGCGCCAACGCCGACCGCGGCCGCCGAACTGATCGCCCCCGATAAAACGCAACTGCTGGCCCGCTTGTCGCAACAACAGCAACGATTACACCAACGCATCAACCGGCAACTGGACGAAGCCGCCATGCGGCTCGATGGCTACAGCACCCGTCTGCGCAGCCCCATGGCCCTGCTTGAACGGCAACAGGACCGTCTTACGCAACATCGAACCCGCTTGCAGCATTGGCTCGAACGCAACCTGGAACGCGAACAACGCCGTCTCAGCGAACTGGGTTTGCGTCTTCAGGCGTTGGACCCCGAACAACCCTTACAGCGCGGTTACGCCCTCATCACCGATCAGAACGGCCACCTCGTCGACAGCATCTACAAGGCGCCGCCGCAAACCGCTATCGAACTCCGTCTGGCCAATGGGCGCTTGCAGGCACGCGTGGAAGGCATAACGCCCAAGGATGCGCGCTAATATTCCCGGCAAGACTTGCAGGGCGCACCCGCACTGACTAGAATCAGACGTTTCGCACCACCCCACCCCAGAAAACTCGGAGAAAAGACCATGGCCTTTGAATTGCCCGCACTGCCGTTCGCCAAGAACGCCCTTGCCCCGCACATGTCGGAAGAAACCTTCGACTATCACTACGCCAAGCATCACCAGGCTTATGTGACGAATCTGAACAACCTGATCCCGGGTACCGAATACGAAAAGCTGAGCCTGGAAGAGATCGTCAAGAAGGCCCCGGCCGGCGGCATCTACAACAACGCCGCTCAGGTGTGGAACCACACCTTCTTCTGGAACTGCCTGTCGCCGAACGGTGGCGGTGCGCCGAGCGGTGCCCTGGCTGACGCCATCAACAATAAGTGGGGCTCGTTCGACGAGTTCAAGAAAGCTTTCCAGACATCGGCCGTCGGTAACTTCGGTTCGGGCTGGACCTGGCTGGTCAAGAAGGCCGATGGTAGCGTCGACATCGTTAACATGGGCGCCGCCGGCACCCCGCTGACCACCGGCGACAAACCGCTGCTTTGCGTTGATGTCTGGGAACATGCCTACTACATCGACTACCGTAACCTGCGTCCGAAGTTCGTCGAGACCTTCCTCGACAAACTGGCTAACTGGAAATTTGCCGAAGCCAACTTCGCCTGATTTCCCCGCGCCTCAAAAAAACCCGGCTCAGTTTTGCGACTGACCGGGTTTAATGAGATGGTCAGCCCGATCCCTACGAAGCGGAGTACGCTGAGTAGG
>CAZSAE010000005.1:0-22444 GCA_964604765.1 uncultured Dechloromonas sp.
TTTTGTTGGCACAACCCCATTCCTTTTAATAGGACAGGCGCGCGTACGGCGTCTTTTTCGACGCCTCGATGGCCTGGCGCAAGGTGATGATGCCGCGCTCTGCCAATAACGGCACGAGTTTGATAAATACCTGCGCGGTCGCCACCGCATCCGAATAAGCCGAGTGACGGTGTTCGATTTCGACACCCAGGAGCGCCATGCTGGATTCCAGGCTGTGATGCACCTGATTTGGATACGCCACGGCCGACAGCAACAGCGTATCGACCACCGGCTGATCGAAAACAACCCCAGTACTTTCTTCCTTGATCTGCAAAAAGCGCATATCGAAGGCCACGTTATGCCCCAGCAACACGGAATCCCCACAGAACTCGCGGAACTGCGGTAGTACCGTCGCGATGGTCGGTTTGCCCGCCAGCATCGCCGAAGTAATACCGTGAACCTTTTCACTTTCGGGATTGATCGGTCGCTTTGGATCGATCAGTGCTTCAAAAGCATGGTCGGCCTGAATGTGCCCATCGACCACATGCAGCGCGCCGATCTGAATAATTTCGTCACCGTTGCCCGGCTGTAATCCGGTCGTTTCGGTATCAAAGGCCGTATACAGCAAAAGGTCCAACGGCCGATCCAGCAAGGTAGGATCTTGGGCCCGTTCGCTTAGCGCCAGATACATGGACCGCTGCTCGGCAATCTTGGCCTCGATCTCGTCTATGCGATGGTCGCGTTGGTCGGCGAGCCGGTTCATCGCCCGAATGACCTCACACAGTTCCGGCGGTCCGGCTTCATCGATGCGCAATTCACGGTTACTCGTCAACATCACCGTCAATCGCTCAGCCGTTGCCGCCATACCCGAGACATAGACACTAAACAACCGGTTGAGAATGGCAAACGCCAGGCCGGTCGCTATCATGGTAAGGATTAACCCCAACGGGAAAACCTGCTGAAAATAATGGCGGAAGATTGCCTTGTGCGCCTCTTCGCTCAAGGCCCACGCATAAACTGCGCTTCCGACAAAAGGGCCGGCCATTAACAGGGCCAGCCCCCACGCAGCGATCCAATAACGGGCTTTAATGCTGATTTGATTCATAGATATCCTCGCCCGACGAGGATATCAGAAGCCAACTCATTAATCGATAAAGCAGCGACCTCAGACTTCCGCAACCGTATGGCTGGTCAGCGTTTCGAGTGCGCGCACATGGCAACCGGGATAGAGGCGTTTGACGAAGCACACGTACATCCGCACCTCCTCCAACGATTGTTCCACCAGCCCCACCGATATCCAACTGCGGGTTTTGAACTCAGCGACTTCAATTTTGTAGGTCATGTCTCTCTCCTCGTTTTTTGGTTTATGCGGGTCATTATGCGCCGTTTCTTTTAGTGCAACCTATCTCGCAATAGGTAATTTATTGCGCCAGATCAAAAAATCGGCGAATTGACCCGACAACGATGCGTCTCGCATAAAATCATAAGGATTCAATCGACAGGTGATCCATGAGCAGCACACTCAACCCCAACTTCTGGCAAGAACACTTTGACAAGGGCCACACCCCTTGGGATCGCAGTGGCGTCAGCCCGCAACTCCGCCAATGGATGGATTCAGGCGAGCTCAAGCCCTGTCGTATTGCCGTTCCAGGCTGTGGCAAAGGATGGGAAGTCACCGAACTGGCCAAACGCGGCTTCGAAACCGTGGGAATAGACTATACGGCCGCCGCCGTCAAGGAAGTTCAGGCGCGTTTGACGGAAGCGCAGCTGACTGCCGAGGTCATCCAGGCCGATGTACTTACCTACATGCCGGCTCAGACTTTCGACGCCGCGTACGAACAAACCTGCCTCTGCGCGCTGGATCCGGATCACTGGATCGCCTATACCGAGCAATTGGCGCGCTGGATCCGCCCAGGGGGTTTTCTCTATGTGCTGTTCATGCAGATGGATCGACCGGGCGCCCGCGACGGCCTAAAACAGGGCCCGCCGTTCCACTGCGACATCAACGCCATGCACGCGCTGTTTAACAGTCAGCACTGGCTCTGGCCAGATACGCTCCCGACGCGCGTGCCGCATCCCAACGGATCTTACGAACTGGCACTCCGCTTGCAACGTAAGCCCTGAGCTCTCTAAGAGCCTAGCGCACCGAAGGCGCGCGGATTACGAATATTCACGAAAATTACGATAATTACGAAAGGAAGCGAACGAATTCGTCGACTGGCACGCGGCTGGTTTTGAGCGTGTTGACGATGGCTTTTTTGTCTTCGTAACCCAAGGCCATGCCGCAGACGATCGCTTCGTTCGCGGGCAGATTCAACTGACGTTCGATGATTTTGTGGAACTGGTTAAAGGCTGCCTGGGCACAGGTCGCCAGACCGTGACCGATGGCGCTGATCATGATGTTTTCCATGAACATGCCGTAATCCAGCCAACTCCCCTTACCCATCACCCGATCAATGGTGAAGATCAGGCCGACCGGTGCATCGAAAAATTGATAGTTACGGGCATGCTGCTGCTTCATGCCCTTCTTGTCGTCCTTGGTCAGCCCCAACAGGTTGTAGAGATCGAAACCTACTTTGCGCCGACGGCCGATGAAGGGCTCGATCCATTCCTTGGGATAGTAGTCGTATTCCTCGTGATGCTCCGCCGCCTTGGCCGGGTCGAGGAAAGTCGCCACAATCTCGTCGCTGAGTCGTTGCTTGGCCTCGCCCGTCAGGACATAGACTTTCCAGGGCTGTGTGTTCGTCCCCGACGGCGCCCGCGACGCAACTTGCAGAATCTCGCGAATGATGGCGGGTTCTACCGGTGTATCGAGAAATGCACGAACCGAGCGACGTGAGGCAATCGCCCGGTCGATAATCTGAAAGTCTTTCAAAACAGCCATCTTGATTCCCTAACGATCAACGTAACAGGTAGTGGTTACCGTAGAAACTGACGACCAGTTCCTTGCGCTGGTTATAGCCGCGATATTGCAGTACGGCGACGCCCCGGTCTTCCTTCGAGGTCGACGGCACCAGCTTGATGACCTCGACTTCGGCCGACAATGTATCACCCGCCCGCACCGGCGCAAACCAGCGTACTTCGTCCAGCCCTGTGCCACCCAGACTCGATCGCGCAAAAATCCCGCTCTGGATGAACAGACGGAAGCAGATGGCGATGGTATGAAAGCCGCTGGCGATAATGCCGCCAAAAATCGATTTTTCTGCGGCCACTTCGTCAATGTGGAAGGGTTGCGGATCGTAATTGAAAGCAAACCCGATAATGTCACCCTGTGACAGGGTGTAACCCTGCGTCTCGAAGATTTCGCCGACCACCAATTCGTCGAGCGATTTCAGGTTCAGATGTCGGTTTTTCATGGTTATTTTCCCTGGAATTGAGGAGCGCGCTTTTCCTTGATCGCGGTCACGCCTTCGAGATAATCCTCGCTACTGTAGACGACTCGGCGACTTGCTTCAATCCGCTCGAACTCGTTGGAGGTCAACGGAATGGCGCTCATCATCGAGGTCACCTGCTCTTTGAAAACGCGATTGGCCAATGGCGACGTCAGCGCGATCTCCTGCGCCACCTGCATGGCAAACGCCGCCAACTGCTCGGCCGGCACCACATGGTTAACCACCCCATAGGTTTCCAGACGCTCCGCCTTGACCGGCACGGCCCGATAAACCATTTCCTTGAGGATATGCAACGGCATGGTGTTCATGAACGTCATGATGCCCGATGGATTGTAGGGCACGCCCAGACGGCTCGGGGTCAGCGCAAAGGTGCTGCCCGCTGCGGCAATGACCAGATCTCCCGACATGACGAGCTCATTGGCGCCGCCCCAGACACTGCCTTCGACCACGACGATGATCGGCAACGGACAATTCTGCATGGCCTTGACGGCCCGGCGCAGCGGCTCGTGACATTCCAGCGGATCCTTGCCATGCGGCGGCAGTTCATGAACGTCGTAGCCGGCCGACCAGACTTTGACGCCGGGAACGGTTCGCAAAATAACGACCCGCAACTCCGAAGCGGCAAAGTCGTCCAGGGCCTGGATCAGTTCATTGACCAGGGCGTTGCCCATGACGTTGAGCCGTTCGGTATTTTTCAACGTCAGAATACCGATCTGATCGCGTTGCGTGATTTCAATGAGACTCATGATTCCAACCATCTCGTTAAGCTTGTAAAAAAGGGGCCTGACGGCCCCTTCAGGTACAGCAAAAATGCCGGCGGTTTAGTGATCGCTGGCCTGTGCGGCACCGATACCGGTTTGCGCACGAACGTACTGATCATCAAATGCCGCGATCTCGGCCTTGGCACGCGCACTCTTATCAGTCACCGAGAACAGCCAGGTGGCGAGGAATGCAGCGGACATCGAGAACAGCGCCGGGTGATCATACGGGAAGATCGGTGCGGCATTGCCAATCACCTTGACCCAGACGGCGGGCGACAGAATCACCAGACCGACTGCAGCAAACAGACCGACGATACCGCCGATAAGTGCGCCACGCGTCGTCAGACCCTTCCAGTACATCGACAGGATCAGCACCGGGAAGTTCACCGAAGCGGCGACGCCGAAGGCCAGCGCCACCAGGAAGGCGACGTTCTGATCCTTGAACAGGATACCGAGCACCACGGCGATGAAACCGATGAACACCGAAGCGTACTTACCGACACGCATTTCCTGCTCGCCGCTGGCCGAACCCTTTTTAATCACGCGCGCATAGATATCGTGCGAGATGGCCGACGCACCGGCCAGTGCCAGGCCCGACACCACCGCCAGAATCGTCGCAAAGGCGACGGCCGACAGGAAGCCCAGGAAGATATCGCCGCCCACGGCCTTGGCCAGGTGCATGACCGGCATGTTGCTACCACCGATCAGCTTGCCACCGACAACACCGTTCTCGAAGAACTGCGGATCGGTACCCACGATGGTGATGGCGCCGATACCCAGCACAACGACGACCAAGAAGAAGAAACCGATAAAACCAGTGGCCACAAACACCGACTTACGGGCTTCCTTGGCATTCGGCACGGTGAAGAAGCGCATCAGGATATGCGGCAGCGCGGCCGTACCAAACAGCAGGCCCAGCGACAGCGACACGGCGGATACCGGATCGGCCAGCAGCTTGCCCGGCTCCATGAGACTGACGCCCAACTTGCTCGACTCAATGGCTTTACCAAACAGATTATCGAACGAGAAGCCAAAGTAGTTGAAAGTCAGAAGCATCAGCAGCGTGCCGCCGAACAGCAGCAAGCACGCTTTGATGATCTGCACCCAGGTTGTGGCGACCATGCCACCGAAGGTGACATAGATGATCATCAGCACGCCGACCAGGATCACGGCGAAGTTGTACTCCAGGCCGAACAGCAGCTGAATCAGCTGGCCGGCACCCACCATCTGCACAATCAGATAGAAGAAGACAACCGTCAGCGAACCAAAGGCGGCAAAGGTCCGGATCTTGGTTTGATCAAGACGGAACGAGGCGATATCGGCGAAGGTAAACTTACCGAGGTTACGCAAACGCTCTGCCAGGATGAACAGAATGATCGGCCAACCCACGAAGAAGCTGATGGTGTAGATGAAGCCATCAAAGCCGCGAGCATAGATCAGGCTGGACAGACCCAGCAGCGTTGCGGCCGACATGTAGTCGCCGGCAATCGCCAGACCGTTCTGGAAACCGCTGATACCACCGCCGGCGGTATAGAAGTCGGCCGTCGATTTGGTGCGCGAAGCCGCCCAGTAGGTAATGCCCAGCGTGAGCAGAACGAACACGACGAACATGGCGATCGCCGAAATGTTGACGGGCTGCTTTTCAACCGGGCCGTCACTGGCCGCGGCGGCAAGTGCCAGGGTCGGCAGCAGCGCAAGCACTGCCAGGCCGATGGATTTCAGTTTGCTCAGACTCATTTACGGGCCTCCGCGATAATTTCTTCGTTCAAATCTTCGAAAGCGCCGTTGGCACGACGAATGTAGATCCCCGTCAGCAACCACGAACCGACGATGATAACGGCGCCAATCGGCCAGCCAATCGTCATGATGGTGCTATCGCCGAAATGATCGGCGAAGAATTTCGGGTTGTACGCCACGGTCATCATGAAGGCGTAATAAGGAACCAGCACGATCAATGACAGGATCAGGGAAAATCGTCCCCGTTCCCGGCAGAGCTGCGCGAATTTCGGATTCTTGCGAATCTTGTCGTACAAAGCTTTGTCTGACACGTCTCTTCTCCAGGTGATGTTATTAATTTGAGGTGTGATTACTTGGGTGCTAAAACGGTGGCCTCGCCTTCAAGCACAGTCTTGCCGGCAACCTGGCAGATCGTGTCGAGCACGACGCGGTTCTTTTCCGGATCGAGTGACTTGACGGTCACGATCGCTGTGACGGTGTCGCCCGGGCGAACCGGCGCCTTGAACTTCAGCGTCTGGCCGAGATAGATCGTCCCGGCACCCGGCAGCCTGTTGGCGATACAGGCGGAAATCACGCCTGCCGTCAGTATGCCGTGCGCAATACGACCGCCGAACGGCGTCTTCTCTGCGTATTCCTGATTCAGGTGAACCGAATTGACATCGCCGGAAGCCGCGGCGAACAACACAATATCTGTCTCCGTCAGGGTCTTCGCGTAGCTACGCGACATACCCACTTCCATCTGATCAATCGTAAAACCGATATCTGTGCTCATAGTTTTTTTAGTTCCGCTCTCTTACATGGTTGAATAATTGGGGCCACCGCCACCTTCGGGCACCGTCCAGTTGATGTTCTGGGTGGGGTCCTTGATGTCGCAGGTCTTGCAATGCAGGCAATTCTGGGCGTTGATCTGCAGTTTGGGCGTGCCGGCTTCCTCGCCGACAATCTCGTAGACGCCGGCCGGGCAATAACGCACTTCCGGCGAAGCGTAACGGGCAAAATTGACGCTCATCGCCACATCCGGATTCTGTAGCTGCAAATGACAGCGCTGATTCTCTTCGTGGTTGGTGTTCGACAGAAACACCGACGACAAGCGATCGAATGTCAGCACGCCATCCGGTTTCGGATAATCGATCTTCGGTGCTTTGGTTTTGTCCAGAAGCTGATCATGGTCGTTGTGATGACGCATGGTCCACGGCGCCTTGCCGCGGAACAGATAGGTATCAATAGCGCCGTAAGCCATGCCACCCCACAGACCCCACTTGAAGGCCGGGCGGATATTGCGCACGCTGTGTAACTCTTTCCACAACCAGGTTTTTTTGAGCATCACCGGGTAGGCCGTGGCTTCGTTCTGCGGGTTTGTCTCGCTTGACGCTACGCCGAGCAGATCAAACACGGCATCGGCGGCTACCATGCCCGACTGCATGGCCATATGCGTGCCCTTGATCTTCGGGACGTTGAGGAAACCGGCCGTATCGCCGACCAACAAACCACCGGGGAACGTCAGCTTCGGCAGCGACTGGAAACCACCTTCCGACAACGCTCGCGCACCGTACGAAATGCGACGGCCACCTTCCAGATATTTCCGAATTGCCGGATGCGTTTTATAGCGCTGGAACTCCTCATACGGCGAGAGCCACGGGTTCTTGTAATCGAGGCCGACCACAAAACCCACCGCGACCATATTGTCTTCGAGGTGATACAGGAACGACCCGCCGTAAGTGTCCGACGGCATCGGCCAGCCCACAGTGTGGACGATCAGACCCGGCTGATGCTGCTCGGCCGGCACCTCCCACAGTTCCTTGATACCGATCGCATAGGTTTGCGGATCGACGCCATCGCGCAGGTTGAATTTCTTGAAGAGTTCCTTGGTCAACGAGCCACGACAGCCTTCGGCAAAGATCGTCTGCTTCGCATGGAGTTCCATGCCGGGCTGGTAGTTGCCGGTTTGCTCGCCATCCTTACCGATACCGAGGTCGCCCGTGGCGACGCCTTTGACCGAACCGTCTTCGTTGTAGAGCACTTCGGCAGCGGCGAAGCCGGGGTAGATTTCCACGCCCAGCGCTTCGGCCTGTTCGCCCAGCCAACGGCACACCTTGCCCAGGCTGACGATGTAATTACCTTCGTTATGCATCTGCGGCGGTGTCGGCAGCTTGCGTTCACCGGTCTCGGTCAGAAACAGGAAACGATCTTCCTTGGCTTCCGTGACCAGCGGCGCGCCCATGCTGCGCCATTCCGGCAACAACTCGTCGAGCACACGTGGCTCAATGACCGCACCGGACAGGATGTGGGCGCCCACTTCCGAGCCTTTTTCCAGCAAGCAAACGCTGATGTCGCGACCCGCTGCCGCGGCCCGCTGCTTCAGACGAATCGCTGCAGTCAGACCGGCCGGGCCGGCGCCGACGACAACAACGTCATACTCCATCGATTCGCGGTCAGTGCGCATGGGGTGTCCTCAGAATAGCGATTCTTCAAGCGACAGTACCGAAGCACTGCCTTCCGTCACCTCGGCCGCATAAGCAGCGGCCTTCGGCAATTGATGTGCAGCAAAGTAACGAGCCGTCGCCAGCTTGGCCTTGTAGAAATCGTCAGCGCTACCGCCATCGAGATGCTGCTGGGCAATCTGCGCAGCACGGGCCATCATCCAGCCGCCGGTGACCACCCCCGTCAGGAACAGATACGGCACCGCGCCGGCCAGCGCCGCTTGCGGGTTGCTGTCGTAATTGGCGAGCAGCCATTGGGTCGCCTTTTCAAACGCCGCCAACGCCGCGCCCAGTTGCTGGCCCAGGTCGCCCAGCTTGGCGTCCTTGGCCAGCTCATTGACCGTTGCGCGGATCTTGGCAGTCAGCGCAGCGGCAGCGACCCCCGTAAGACCGGCATCGTCCTTGTCCTTGGCCAGCTTGCGGCCGACCAGGTCGTTGGCCTGAATCGCCGTCGTGCCTTCGTAAATCGGCGTAATGCGCGAATCGCGCATGTACTGGCAAGCACCGGTTTCTTCGATGAAGCCCATGCCACCATGCACCTGAATTCCTGTCGAGGTGATCTCGACGCTGCTCTCGGTGCACCAGCCCTTCACCACCGGTGTCAGGAAGTCGACCATCGCCTGGGCTTCCTTGGCCTTGGCGGCATCCGGGTTGTGATGCGCATGATCCATCTGTGCAGCAACCCAGTAAGCCAAAGCGCGCATCGCTTCGCTGCGCGACTTCATGTCCATGAGCATGCGGCGCACATCCGGGTGATGCACGATCGGCTTGGCCACGCCGGATTTATCGCCAATCGGCGCACCCTGCACGCGTTCGCGGGCATAGGCCAGTGCGTGCTGATACGCGCGCTCGGAAACACCGACGCCTTCCAGGCCGACATTCAGACGGGCGTGGTTCATCATCGTGAACATGTACGCCAAGCCCTTGTTGGCTTCGCCGACCAGATAACCGATGGCGCCCTCTTTCTCGCCGAACGACATGACGGCCGTGGCGCTACCGTGAATGCCCATCTTGTGCTCGATCGAAGCACAGATCAGGTCGTTACGGGCGCCCAGGCTGCCATCGGCATTGACCAGATACTTCGGGGCCACGAACAACGAAATACCTTTGACGCCCGGCGGTGCATCGGGCAAACGCGCCAGCACGAGGTGGATGATGTTCTCCGCCATGTCGTGCTCGCCCCAGGTGATGAAGATCTTGGTACCGCTAATGCGATACGTGCCATCGCCTTGCGGCACGGCCTTGCTGCGAATGGCACTCAGATCCGAACCGGCCTGCGGCTCGGTCAGGTTCATCGTACCGGTCCATACGCCTTCGACCATTTTCGGCAGATAGGTATTCTTCAGCTCTTCCGAGCCATGATGTGCAATCGCTTCGATGGCGCCTGTGGTCAGCATCGGGCACAGCGCAAACGAGATGCTCGCCGATTTCCACATTTCCTGGACGGCCATCGCCACCAGCGTCGGCAGGCCCTGGCCGCCGAATTCGGTCGCGCAGGGCATGGCATTCCAACCGGTTTCGACGAACAGCTTATACGCGTCTTTGAAGCCATCGGCGGCGGTCACTTCGCCATCTTTCCAGGTACAGCCCTGACGATCACCGACCGCGTTGATCGGATCGATCACTTCGGAGGCGAACTTGCCCGCTTCGTCCATAATGGCCTCGACCAGATCCGGCGAACTCTCTTCGAAGCCGGGCAGCTGCGTGACCGCTTCAAGACCTGCCAGTTCGTTCATGACAAACTGCATGTCGCGGACGGGTGGAATATAGATACTCATCGTGAAGCTCCGTAAAACCTGAAAAAAGAAAGCGACGGACGGCGAATTGATCGTCCGTCAGAGCGATGCGGTCAGCTGCGGCACGGCTTCGAAGAGGTCGGCCACAAGACCATAGTCGGCCACCTGGAAGATCGGCGCATCCGGATCCTTGTTAATGGCCACGATCACCTTCGAATCCTTCATGCCGGCCAGATGCTGGATCGCACCCGACATACCCACCGCGATGTACAGCTGCGGCGCGACGATCTTGCCGGTTTGTCCGACCTGGCAGTCGTTGGAGACAAATCCGGCATCAACGGCCGCACGTGAAGCACCGATGGCGGCGCCCAGCTTGTCGGCCAGCGGTTCCAGGACCGATTTGAAGCTATCACCACTCCCCAGGCCACGACCACCCGACACCACGATCTTGGCGGCGCCAAGCTCAGGACGCTCGGATTTGGTCAGCTCGCGGCCCACCAGTTCGGATTTCTTACCGACATCAGCGGCGGCCGCGTTTTCGACAGCAGCGCTGCCCCCTTCGGCAACCGGATCAAACGCCGTCGAACGCACGGTGATGACTTTCTTGGCATCCGACGAGGTCACCGTGGCCAGGGCGTTACCGGCGTAGATCGGACGCACGAAGGTGTCTTCGGAAACAACCCCCATGATGTCGGAAATCTGCGCCACGTCGAGCAACGCGGCGACGCGCGGCATCGTGTTCTTGCCATAGCTGCTGGCCGGGGCCAGCAGATGACTGTAGTTACCCGCCAACGAGACCACCAGCTTGGCCAGCGGTTCAGCGGCCTGATCACCGTAAGCGGCGTTATCGACGACCAGCACGCGCTTGACGCCCTGTAGCGCGGCGACCTTGGCGGCGACATCGGCGCAGCCTTCTCCCGCGACCAGCACATCGACATCGCCTGACAGTTTGGTTGCGGCGGCAATCGTGTTGAGCGTTGCCGCCTTCAGCGACTTGTTATCGTGTTCAGCAAGGATCAGAACAGCCATGACGACTCCTTAAATCACTTTGGCTTCGTTACGAAGCTTGTTCAGCAGATCGGCCACATCGGCCACCTTGACACCGCCCGCCCGCTTGGGCGGTTCGCTGACCTTGACAGTCTTCAGACGCGGGGCGATATCCACACCCAGGCTGTCGGCAGCGAGGGTATCGAGCGGCTTTTTCTTGGCCTTCATGATGTTGGGCAGCGTGGCGTAGCGCGGCTCGTTCAAACGCAAATCGGTGGTGACGACCGCCGGCAGCGACATCGATAGCGTTTCCAGCCCACCGTCGATTTCGCGCGTCACGGTGACTTTGTCGCCGGCCAGTTCGACCTTGGAGGCGAAGGTGGCTTGCGGCCAATCCATCAGCGCAGCCAGCATCTGACCGGTTTGGTTGGAATCGTCGTCGATGGCCTGTTTGCCACAGATGAGCAACGATGGCCCCTCTTTTTCGCAAACGGCCTTGAGCAGCTTGGCGACGGCCAGCGGCTGCAACTCGTCGTTGCTCTCGACCAGAATGCCGCGATCGGCGCCCATGGCCATGGCCGAGCGCAGCGTCTCCTGACAGGTCGCCGGTCCGCACGAGACGGCGACGACTTCCGACACGACCCCCTTCTCCTTGAGACGTACCGCTTCTTCGACAGCAATTTCATCGAACGGGTTCATCGACATTTTGACGTTAGCCAGATCGACATCTGTCTCATCGGCTTTCACACGTACCTTGACGTTGTAATCGACAACGCGTTTGACCGGTACCAGTACTTTCATAGCAACTCCTGGAGCACTTCGGGGTTATTCAATGGCAGACGCGGACTTGGCCATCTCGCGCAACCGGAACTTTTGAACTTTACCAGTGGATGTCTTTGGAATTTCAACAAACACCACCTGTTTCGGCACTTTGAAGCGCGCCAGATGCTCGCGACAGAACTCGATGACTTCCGCTTCGGTCGCTTTCGCGCCCGGGCGCAGCTCGACGTAGGCGCACGGCACCTCGCCCCATTTTTCGTCGGGTTTGGCAACGACGGCGGCAATGTTGACCGCCGGGTGGCGGAACAGCACCTCTTCGACTTCGAGCGAGGAAATGTTCTCGCCACCGGAGATGATGACGTCCTTCGAACGGTCCTTGATCTTCACATAACCGTCGGCATGCACGACCGCCAGATCACCGGTATGGAACCAGCCGCCGGCAAAGGCTTCGGCTGTCGCCTCGGCGTTCTTCAGGTAACCCTTCATGACGATGTTGCCTCGGAACATGATTTCACCGACCGTTTCGCCGTCCCAGGGCACCGGCAACATGGTTTCCGGATCCAGCACCGTCACGGCTTCCTGCAGATGGTAATTGACGCCCTGACGACCATTACGTGCAGCGCGGAATTCCAGCGGCAGCGCTTCCCACTCCGGCTGCTTGGCGCAGACCGAGGCCGGACCATAGGTTTCGGTCAGGCCATAAACGTGGGTGATGTTGAAACCGATCTTGTCGCAGCCTTCGATAATGGCAGCCGGCGGCGCGGCACCGGCGACCAGACCGTTGACCGTGTGGTTCAACCCCTGGCGGGTTTCTTCCGGTGCATTGATCAACATGCCGTAAACGATCGGTGCGCCGCACATGTGCGTGATGTTGTGTGTCTTGATCAATTCGAAGATCTTGACCGCATCGACTTTGCGCAGGCAGACGCTGACGCCGGCATTGACCGCCATGGTCCATGGGAAACACCAGCCGTTGCAGTGGAACATCGGCAATGTCCAGAGATACACGGTGTGCGGCGGCATGGCCCACGACACCACATTGGACACGGCATTGAGGTAAGCGCCGCGATGGTGATAGACCACGCCCTTCGGGTTACCGGTGGTACCCGAGGTGTAATTGAGTGCAATCGGATCCCATTCATCCGCCGGCAGGCGCCACTGGAAGTTGGGGTCACCCTCGGCCAGCAGCTTTTCGTAGTCAAGCGTCCCGAGACGTTCCTGGCTCTCGTATTCCGGGTCCATCACGTCGATGACGACCGGTTTTTTGCCCGGCAGCAGATCAAGCGCCCCTTTGATGGTTTTGGCAAATTCGGGGTCGGTCAGCAACACCTTGGCTTCGCCGTGCTGCAATTGAAAGGCGATCGCTTCGGCATCTAGTCGGGTGTTCAGGGTGTTCACCACGGCGCCCGTCATCGGCACAGCAAAGTGTGCCTCGTACATTGCGGTAATGTTGGGCAGCATACAGGCCACGGTGTCATTCTTACCCACGCCCAGTTTGGAAAGCGACGAGGCGAAGCGTTTCACACGCTCATAGGTTTCGGCCCAGGTATATTGCTTGCCATCCTGAATAATCGACAGGCGTTTCGGATAAACCATGGCGGAACGTCGCAGAAAGCTTAGCGGCGACAGTGGGACGTAGTTTGCCGAATTTTTATCCAGCCCTTGGTCGTACATGGACCCCATGTCCAATCTCCTTTATGTTTTGAAATGCCTCTAAATTTGTGTTTTTTGCCGTTATCGTTCGGTTTACTCGAGAGGATGACAAAATTTTGTAACGCCAGGCTTACAGAAATGTATCAAATGTTTTCAACGGCAAATAACCGATAAGTTCTACACTAGAGCTTGTTAGAGTTCTTGTCTCTACGCGCCGCACAACAGTTTTCATAATCTATTTACTGTGATGAACCACGCCAGCCGATTGGATCAGATTGAAGCCGGATTACACCTGTTAGATCAGGGCATTACCGTTTTTGATTCCGATTTAAAAATGGTGGCCTGGAACAAGCCCTTTCTAAAACTGCTCGATTTCCCTGCGGCACTGGCCTTTGTGGGCGCCGATTTCGAGTCCTTCATCCGTTATAACGCCGAGCGCGGCGAATATGGGCCGGGGGACATCGAAGCGCAGATCCAAGCCCGCGTCGAAGCAGCGCGCGATTTTCAAGCGCACGATTTCGAACGCACCCGCCCCGATGGACAGATCCTGCGCATTCGTGGCGAGCCCCTGCCCCACCGCGGCTTCATAACGCTGTACACCGACATCACCGAACAACGCCGTTACGAAAACCTGATCCGGGAGCAGAACAGCGAGCTGGAAAAACGGGTCATTCAGCGGACCGAGGCCCTGCGTCGCAGCGAAGCGCAAATGCGGCTGATCACCGATACGATTCCCGCGCTGATCGCCTATTTCGACAGTAACCAGATCTACCGCTACGCTAATCTCGGTTACTGCAACTGGTTCAACAAGACGGCCGCCGAGGTCGTTGGCACCTCGATCCACGAAATCATCGGCATCCGCGCTCAGGACAGCGTCAAACACCATATTGCCCGCGCGCTCTCTGGCGAACAGGTGACCTACGAATACGCGATGATTCGCAACGGCGAAAAGGTCTACGGCCGCAGTACGCTGGTGCCTGAAATCGACACCGCCGGCCTCGTGGTCGGTTGTTTCGTATTGTCGTTTGACATTACCGAGCAGAAGCGCATGCAGGCGGCGCTGGTACAGGCCCAGAAAATGGAGGCCATCGGCCAACTCAGCAGCGGCATCGCGCACGATTTCAATAATCTACTGACCATCGTCGTCGGCAATCTTTCGATACTCAAAGAACAGGCCGACGCCAACCCGGCCGTGCTGAACCTGGTCGAACCGGCACTGGAGGCGGGCAAACGCGGCGCGCAACTGGTGCAACGTCTGCTGTCGTTTTCGCGCCAGCAACCACTGCGCCCGACGATTATCGACATCCGCTCCCTGATCGAGGACATCATCCCCCTGCTGCAGCGTTCGCTCTCGTCACGGATTCAGCTCAGTCTCGAATTTAGCCACGAGCCCCTGATCGCCCGCATCGACGCCCACCAGCTGGAAAACGCCCTGCTCAACCTGGCGGTCAATGCGCGTGATGCCATGCCCGATGGCGGCAAGCTCACCATACAGGCGTGCCGGGTCCAGCTCAATGACGTAGACGCCCGCGAATACGATGTCGTCGAAGGCGATTTTGTGCGCATCGACGTCGCCGATAACGGCGTCGGGATGGAGGCGGAAATCCTGTCGCGGATTTTTGAGCCGTTTTTTACGACCAAGGATTTTGGACGGGGTAGCGGTCTGGGGCTATCGATGATCTATGGTTTCGTCAAACAATCCGGCGGTGGCATCCAAGTGACTAGCGAACCCGAGCAGGGCACGACCATGAGTCTGCTGCTACCGGTCTATGAGGCCATCCCCGAGGAGCAGACGTTGATTGGCCAGCCGGAACCCATGGTTTCGCGCAGCGGGCAGCTGGTACTGCTGGTCGAAGACGACCCCGACGTGCGCCAGGTCATACGCAACCAGCTGCTCGATCTGGGGCATCCGGTGCTGGAAGCCGACAACGCCGCACATGCGCTGGAACTGATCCGCAACATCCACGATATCGGTATCGTCGTCACCGATGTCATCATGCCCGGCAGTCGCAATGGGCGAGAAATGGCGCGCGAGGCCCAGGCATTGCGTCCGAACCTGCATATCGTCATCATGAGCGGTTTCGAAGACCTGCTCAAAGACAACCACAGCCATGACAACGAATTCGCCAGCCTCAACAAACCCTTCACCAAGCGGGAACTGGCCGTGGCGCTCGGTCAGCCCTGAGCCCCGAGTACACCCTATCTAAGTCACCCATGCCTCAGTCCATTTCCCGCATCCTGATCGTCGACGATGATCGCCAGATCGCCAGTAACATCGAAAGCTATCTAAACACTTACGGCTTTCAGTGCGAATCCGCCCGCACGGCAGCTGACTTTATGCGCAAGCTGAAACAAGTAAACCCAGCGCTGTGCATCGTCGACCTGGGACTGCCCGATATCGACGGCATGGACTTGGTGCGCGACATCAAGGCCAACTCTTCGGCGGGCGTGCTCATTCTGACCGGCCGTTCGCATGTCAGCGACAAGGTGATGGGATTGGAAATCGGCGCCGACGATTACATGGTCAAACCTTTCGACCCGCGCGAACTGGTCGCCCGCGTCAAGAGCGTGCTGCGCCGACAAGCAGAGTCGCCGCAGGTTAAGGCCAAAGAAGAAATCGCCAGTTTCCACCCATGGAAATTCAATCTGGCCAACAACACCCTCACTTCGACTGACCAAACGGAAATCGTGCTGAGCACCGCTGAAGCCGAGCTGCTCAAAGTGTTTGTCAAAAATCCGAACCGGATCTTGCAGCGTGAACGCTTGGTCGGACACCGCGATCTGGGGCCGAATGACCGAAGCGTCGATATTCGCATCTCGCGCCTACGCAAGAAGCTTGAAACCGACGCCAAGTCACAGGAGATCATCAAGACTGTCTACGGCTCGGGCTATCTCTTTCTCGCTCAGGTCAGCTGGACAACCATCGGCAACGATTAACCATTTGCATTCACCTCATCGACCCCGCTTCATGATTCTCGACCATTTTCACATCCGTTCCTGTTACGCCGACACCGATGCCGCCGGCGTGATCCATCACGCCCGCTACCTGGAGTTTTTCGAACGCAGCCGTACCGAATGGCTGGACCGCATTGGCGCCGGCCCCACTGAACTCGAAGACAAGCTCGGACATGTGCTGGTCATTCGCGAAACAACCTTGGCATTCCACCAGCCGGGGCGCCTCAATGATCAGCTGGTGTTCAGTCACACGGTAACGCATAAAGGGCGGAGTCAGCTCACGCTGGTGCAAAAGGCCTTTCGCACGTCAGCGGACACGTCCATACCGAACGAGGATGACACCAATCTACTAGTCACGGGCACATTTCATCTGGTGTGCGTTGACACCGCAACCATGAAATCCACCCCGCTCCCCGACGTCTTCAACTGATGTTGTCGCTGCGCAAGCTCCCCGATCAGACCCAGGGTCTGCTGGCGGCCATGGTCGTTGTGATCTGCTGGTCCGGTTTCAACATCGTCTCCCGCTTTGGCGCCAAAGGCATTTTCACGCCCTTCGATATCGCCGCACTGCGCTTCGGCGTCTCGGGTCTTCTGTCATTGCCATTCTTCATCACGCTGATTGCCGTCAAAGACTGGCCCAAGTACATCGTGCTGTCGCTCTTTGGCGGACTGGGTTACGGCACCTTGATCTATTCGGGTTTTTCGTTCGCACCGAGTGCGCACGCCGGCGTTTTCGTCAACGGCGGCATTCCTTTCTGGACGGTGATCCTGGTCGGCATCCTCGCCGGCTTCAAACTCTCTCGTCACACGTTCATCGCCCTACTCATCTCAACCGGCGGTTTAGTGATGATCGCCTTCGACAGTCTGGTGAATCACCAGATGGCCGGCCAGTGGCGAGGCGATCTGCTTTTCCTGGCAGCCGCCTTGTGCTGGGCAATTTTCGGCATACTCATCCGCCGCTGGCAGATCAAACCGCTTTACGCCATCTGCGGCATCGCGACCTTCGCCATGTTCTGCTATCTGCCGGTCTATGCCCTCTGGCTCCCCAAAACCATAATGACGGCTTCCTGGGGCGATATCGCTCTGCAGGCGGTCTATCAGGGCATCGTCGCCGCGCTGATTGCCGCAGGCATGTTCAGCTATGCAACGCATAAAATCGGTTCCTGCGAAGCCTCGATGATGCTGGCGCTGGTGCCGGCCTTTTCAGCCATTGGTGGTTACTTTATCCTGGGCGAAGACCTGTCCTGGGTTGTGATCCTCGGCATCGTGATCGTATCGTTTGGCGCGCTGCTCGGCGCCATCCCGACCAACCCCGTCGCCTTTCTGCTGGGGCGCACCAACCTGTCACAATGAACACCATCGAACCCGTTTTCCGGCCGCCCAGCGAAGCCGACTCACTGATTCTGCAAGTCACCAATGGCTGCTCGTGGAATCACTGCACCTATTGCGACATGTACACCGCGCCCCAGAAGGCGTTTCGTGCGATTGACGAAACGGCCATTCTGAATCAGATCGCCGACATCGGCCGTTATGCCAGTGATCGCGTTAAACGCGTTTTTCTGGCCGACGGTGACGCACTGGTGTTACCAACCCGGCGCCTGCTGAACATCCTGGAAGCAATCCGAACGCATCTGCCCGGGGTGCATCGCGTTTCCTCGTATTGCCTACCACGTAACCTGCGCAAAAAAAGTCTCAGCGAAATGATCGAGTTGCATGAAGCCGGTCTTTCCCTGGCTTATGTCGGTGCCGAGTCCGGAGACGATGTGGTGCTGGATCGGGTCAAGAAAGGCGAGACACAGGCCAGCACGCTGGACGCGCTGGACAAGCTCGGCCAGGCCGGCATTAAGCGCTCGGTCATGATTCTGAACGGCCTGGGTGGCCAGATCTACACACGCCAGCACGCCGAGAATTCGGCGCGTCTGGCCAACGCCGCCCAACCGGAGTTTCTGGCGACGCTGGTGGTCAGCCTGCCCGAAGGCGAACGACGTTTCCGTGAAAGCTTTCCCGAATGGACGCCGCTATCCCAGCATGAACTGTTTGAGGAAATGGCCCATTTGCTGTCGGCGCTGGAACTGAAGCGTACGGTATTTCGTTCGGATCATGCCTCGAACTGGCTGGTCCTCAAGGGCACGCTGGGCGCCGACAAGGAACGCCTGCTTGCCCAAGTGGCAACAGCGATCCAACACCCGGAAAAAGCCCACTTGCGCCCCGCCTGGGCGCGCGGCCTTTAGCGCTCCGGTTTTAGGCGGGCATTGTTTAGGGGTGCGTCATCTTGGCCGGCACGACCAGGCGCGCAAACACCTCTTCCGCAACGCCATGCGCTAAAGCCGCCTCTTTCAAAGTCAGGCCATGCGCGACGGCATGATGCGCAATCGCCGAGGCCTGGTCGTAGCCGATCTCGGGGGCCAATGCCGTCACCATCATGAGTGACTGGTCGATGTTGCGCTGAATCTGCGTCAGGTTCAGCGTCGTGCCTTCGATCATGTGCGCACGAAATAGATCGCAGGCATCGGCCATCAACCGTGCTGAATTCAGGTAGTTGTATATCACCACCGGCCGGAAGGCGTTCAGTTCGAAATTGCCCTCGGCACCGGCCATCTGCACGGCGACATCCGCGCCCATGATCTGGATGCAAACCATCAGCAGCGCTTCGGCCTGAGTCGGGTTGACCTTACCGGGCATCATCGATGAACCAGGTTCGTTCGACGGTAGATTTAACTCCATAAGCCCGGTGCGTGGGCCCGAGCCCAGCCAGCGGATGTCGTTGGCAATTTTGAACAAGGTGACCGCCGTCGTTTTCAACGCAGCATGGGCGCGCACCATGCGATCCAGTGTCGCCTGTGCGACGAATTTGTTCTCGGCGGTCCGGAAGGCATAACCCGTCAACCGACTGAGTTCCGCAGCAACCGCTTCGCCGAATCCGGGTGGTGCATTCAGCCCTGTACCAACTGCCGTGCCGCCCATGGCGACTTGCAACAGTCCTTCGTTCACGCGTTGCAGCTCATCGATCGCATCGTCCAGCGCCCCGACATAACCCGACCATTCCTGGCCCACGGTCAGCGGCGTCGCATCCTGCAGATGGGTGCGGCCGATCTTGACGACATCCGCCCATTCCGTGGCTTTTTTGTGCATGGTGTTGCGCAAGGCTTTGAGCGCGGGCAAGGTCTGTGCGACCACCATCTGGTAACCCGCAATATGCATCGCGGTCGGAAAGGTGTCGTTGCTTGACTGCGCCATATTGACATCGTCGTTCGGATGGATCGGCGTCTGGCTCCCCAGACGGCCACCGACCCGTTGAATACAGCGGTTGGCGATCACTTCGTTGACGTTCATATTCGACTGTGTGCCCGAGCCGGTCTGCCAGACGAACAACGGAAACTCGCTATCCAGGGCGCCGCTGATGATTTCATCGCAGGTCTGTTCGATAAGATCTGCCTTCCACGCCGCTAAGCGGCCCGCCCGCGCATTGACGATCGCCGCTGCCTTTTTGACATAGCCGTAGGCGCGACACACCTCCAGCGGCATCTGATCGTTACCGATATGGAAGTGCATGAGACTCCGCTGCGTTTGCGCCCCCCAGTAATGATTTGCGGGCACTAACACCGTGCCGAGGCTGTCGAACTCCTCGCGCAGTCCGCTCGCCGCAAGCCCGATTGGCGTGTCGTGGATCTCCGGAACCGGTTCTTGTTGGCGTGACATCACAACTCCCTTCCAGCCGATCTGACGGGTCTCTTTAAGCGCAGCCGTCCCAGCGTTTGACCAGCGTGTTGTCCAGGCCGAACAGATCGAGCACCCGGCCGACCGTATGGTCGACGATATCCATCACACTCTGCGGTTTGGTGTAGAACGCCGGCACCGGCGGCATCACAATCGCGCCGTTCTCAGTGACCTGCGCCATGGTCTTGATATGACCGGCGTGTAACGGCGTTTCGCGTAACAGCAGCACCAGACGACGTCGTTCCTTGAGCACCACATCAGCAGCGCGCGTGATCAGATTGCTGGTCGAGCCCCAGGCGATATCGGACATGGTGTGCACCGAGCATGGCGCGACGACCATACCCATCGTCAGCAACGAACCCGACGCGATGGCCGCACCGATATTTTTCGGCGAATGCACCACCGACGCCAGCGATGCAACAAAATCCGCCGTGTAATCGG
Source organism: uncultured Dechloromonas sp. (assembly GCA_964604765.1). GTDB lineage: Bacteria > Pseudomonadota > Gammaproteobacteria > Burkholderiales > Rhodocyclaceae > Fluviibacter. The sequence continues at coordinate 20,619 of CAZSAE010000005.1, forward strand.
TCTCTGCGGCGATCGTTAGCTTGGCGGCGTCGCTCATGACCAGGTGCGTTTCCACGTTCATGGCTTGCAACGATTCCAGCAGACGCACGCCATAAACCGTCCCAGAGGCGCCGGTAATGCCTACGATAAGGCGACGCACCGTCATTAAGCTGCCATCCAGTGATGATTATTTTGCAGGTTGCCTTGCACAATGTGCTCCGATGGGCCGAACTTATTTATTCTTGCCCTGGCTCTTTGCTTTGCCAGTCGCTTTGCTGTCGTCGAGTTCGTTCTTCTGGCCTTTCTGGCCCTTCTGGCCACTCTTGCCCTTGCTGTCCTTGGCACTCTTAGCACTCTTAGCGCTAGGCTTATCGTCGCCGCTGCCAAAGTTGATCGAGGTGCCCGAGTCTTTTTTGACCTGGCCAGGCGCGTAATCCGTCGCCGAGCCGCCGTACTCTTTTTTCAGCTGGCCCGGTGCATGCTCGGTACCCTTGGTTTGCGGGGGCGGCGTATCGGCGCCAATGCGAACACCCGAAGGACTGATATTCACACTCTGTGCGGCGGCATGGCCGACAAACAGCATCACAGTCAACATCCCAAACTGTTTTACGAATGATTTCATGATGACGTCCTCTCGTCGGGCTAATATTGGCGTTATAGCGTAAAAGCATCTTAGCAACAATGCTTGACCGTCGGTTTTTCGCCCGCCCCTTTAATTTCCTGAAATCGCAACCATATTGGCCAATGTCCCGCACTGGAATCGCCTTATGAACAGCATCCGCCCACCGGCAGTCGCCGGCACCTTCTATCCGGCCTCGCCTGCCATCCTGAAACAGGATGTGGCGCAGCTTTTAGCCTCAACGGCGGTCCGCCCTAGCGAAGCCACACAGCCCAAGGCATTAATCGTGCCGCATGCAGGCTACATCTATTCCGGCCAGACTGCCGCCGAAGCGTATGCGTTGTTGCGTCCGTATGCCGATAGAATTCGCCGCGTCGTCTTGCTCGGCCCGGCGCATCGCGTCGCCGTCAAAGGTCTGGCTCTGCCAAGCGTCGCGTCTTTTGCCACGCCGCTCGGTTCGATCGAGCTGGATCAGGCGGCGTGCACACGCCTACAGCAACTGCCGCAAATCGTGATCAGCGATGCCGCGCACGCAGCCGAGCATTCTCTTGAAGTGCAACTACCGTTTCTGCAAAAGATGCTCGGCAGCTTCACGCTAGTGCCCCTGGCCGTCGGCGATGCCAGCGCGCAAGACGTTGCTGCCGTGCTTGAGCAGCTGTGGGGTGGCCCAGAAACACTGATTGTCGTCAGTTCCGATCTTTCTCATTTTCATCGTTACGACGATGCGCGGCGCATCGACGACCATACGGTGCAAACAATCCTGCAAGGCCGCTTGCTGCACAGCTACGAGCAGGCCTGCGGCGCGGCGCCCATCAACGGCCTACTTCACATCGCGCCCGCCCATGGCCTCACTGCGCGGCTGATCAGTTCGTGCAATTCCGGCGACACCGCCGGCGACCGGTCCCGTGTCGTTGGCTATGCCTCTTTTGTATTTGCCGAGAGCGCTGCAGCGCCGAGCCTCGACAGCAACGACCAGGCCAACGGACTCTCGGACGAACAGGGCGATGCATTACTCGCCATGGCGCGGGCGCATATCGCCGCCGCCCTGGGCGAAACCGGGATGGAACCGATGGAACCAATCGAACCGGGGCAAGCGGCATGGCTCGATGAAGCCGGCGCCGTCTTTGTCACGCTTAAAAAAGATGGCGAACTACGCGGTTGTATTGGTTCGCTTCAGGCACATCGCGCGCTGGCTGATGATTTGAAGGCCAATGCCTTGGCCGCCGCC
>CAZSAE010000005.1:22544-32692 GCA_964604765.1 uncultured Dechloromonas sp.
ACGTCGCCGATGCCTGCCATGCCCAAGGCATCAAAACCGTCGCCGTCACGGCGGGTTATGTCCACGAGCAGGCACGCCGCGATTTCTTCAGCCGGATGGATGCCGCCAATGTGGATTTGAAGGCCTTTACCGACGACTTTTACGTCAAACTGACCGGCGCGCATTTGCAACCCGTGCTCGACACGCTGATCTATCTCAAACACGAAACGAATGTCTGGCTCGAAATCACGACTCTACTGATTCCCGGCAAGAATGATTCGGATGAAGAAATACGCGCCATGTCGGAATGGATTCATACCCACTTGGGGCCGGATGTGCCGCTGCATTTTTCCGCCTTTCATCCGGACTACAAAATGCCCGACATCCCGGCCACACCGCTACAGACGCTGGTCAGGGCGCGCAATATCGCGCGGGCAGCGGGTCTCGCGTATGTTTACACGGGCAATGTGCACAACACCGAGGGTGATACGACCGTTTGCCCCGGCTGCAACGCAACGCTGATTGAACGCGATTGGTATCAGATCAACCGCTACCAACTCACATCTGAGGGCCGATGTCCGCACTGCGGCACTGCGCTGGCCGGTCGATTCGATGCGACAGCTGGCCACTTCGGCCGACAACGGATTCCCGTCAACATGAGTTCATAAGTTGTCTTGGCTACCTGGGCCACCCGCAACCGTCTCAAAAAACAACCGGGTTTTTGGTCAGCGCAACGGCGACGATGTACGCAAAAATCAGCAGAGAGAGTGCAAAATAAACCACACGCACCCGCGCGGTCGGCCCGCGAACGGCTTTGGCGCCGGCCAACACATAGAAGACCAATGCCACTAATTTGGCACCCAACCAGGGGGTCGTCAGCGGATTCAGACTCAGGCTCACCGCCATGAGCACGCCCGTGGTCAGCAACAGGGTATCGACGCTATGGATGGCGATGCGAACTCCGCGCTTGGCCATATAACGCCCGTGAACCGCGTAGAATCCGCGCCAGCAGAATAGCAACAGGCTACTCAACACAAACCCGACGTGCAGCAGTTTCAAATTGGGATATTCTGGCATTGAACGACAAACCTTTCTGTAATGCGAACCGCGCCGTTGGCCTGAAATGAAAAAGTACGTCTATATTATGCTCTGGAAGCTCGCCGCCGCGACGGCATTTGGGCTGGGCGTGGTCGGCGTGTTCGTGCCGGGGCTGCCGACCGTGCCATTCATGATTCTCGCTGCCTGGGCCGCCAGCAAAGGCTGGCCGAAATTCGAAGCCTGGTTGCTAAATCATGCCCGCTATGGACTGCACATCCGTAACTGGCGCGAGCAGCGCGTCATCCCCCGTCGGGCGAAGATTTACGCGACGGGCATGATGTTGCTCAGCACCCTCATGCTCATTGCGGCCGAATTGAACCCATGGCTACTGGCGGCCATCCTGCTCGTGATGGCCGGCACGTTGATCTGGATGTGGTGCCGGACGTCCTAACGCCAGGTATCACGCCGCGCGCCGGCCGACCAGATCGTCGAAAGCAGCCAACCCAGCACGAATCCCACGCACCAGGTAAACACCACAAGTAGTGCCGCCAGCATCAGATCAAATGGCTGAACCTGTACTGGTACGCTCAGCATATGCAGCCAGAAAACAAAATTGATGATCGGCTGCGCCCAGCCCAGCCATACCAGCAGCGCCCAACAAAGATGCAGCGTCGCAAAAAAACAGCCGCAAACAATGCCCGCGCGTAGATGAAGGTTCATAGCCGTCTCCCTGACGTTGTCCGATTGCGCGTTGATCGTTATTGCAGTCCGCGCAGCTCGGCGGCAAACCGCGCATCGGTTTCCTGAATATGCCGTTCAAACCAGACATGGATATATTTGATCATGGCAAAGACATCGCCCTGACCCTGATAAATCTGTTTCAGCGACAGCGTCACCACATCGAACATTTTTTGATGCAGCTGCGCATGCGCTGTGAAATCAATGCCGGCATCTTCGGCGAGCCTTTGTTCCGTCTGAAAGTGCTGGATCAAACAGGATCGTAACGCTTCCGCCTCCTGCTCTAGCACTTCGGTGCTGCCAAAGCTGTGCGCTTTCAGGTTTTCCAGGCGTTCAAACAACTCATTGTGCTCGGCGTCCATTTGCGGCACCTGCAATACCTCGTTGGTGGCCAGATACGTTGTTTTTGGCTGCTGCATAATTCACCCCTTTATGCATGGACGCTATAGGCATAACCAGTATACGGCCTTCAACCGACAATTTGACGCAGATCAACAATTTTCTTCATCATAAACTTGTTAATTAATACAGAAGTAGTATGGTGTAAGTACAGACTCCAAAAGGAGCGGGGGAGACAAGATGGTGAGCATCGACATCATTAGCATTAGCATCAGGTATGGGAATCATCCGATGCCGGTTGCGTTGAATCGATGCTCATTCCCGACTTTTTCCGCACGCGCTGTTGAGTCCGGTTCGGGTTAGTTGCCGAGTCCATTCGACCGTCAGGCGATGGGGGGCAACTAAGGGAGCGGTAGGTAGCAAAGGAAAGCATCTCGCACAGAGCGAGAATTAGGCAAGGATCGAATCCTTGCCTTTTTTATGCCTCACGTCAGCACCAGCATCACCCTGGCCCACCCGCCGACCGGCGAGCGCGCCCGAAGCACGCACCGAAGGCGCTAGAGTGGCGCCCGGTCTATCAGCGATAGCGTCTGGTTAACTGCAAAAATCTTGCCATTCACGCGTGGCACGCCAAAACCCAGCAAACGTTCGCTATGCATCGCCAAGTAGGCTTCTGCGCTGGACAAATCCTTGAACAGATAAACGCCGCCCGCTTCACCCTTCTCTTGGTTTTCTGTCCACAGCTTCCATATCAAGCCAGGTTCATTGGCAATCGACTCGGCCAAACCGCGCATGGCAGAAACCATTTCATCGCCCCACGGGCCTTGGTAGGGAAAGTCGACTTGTAACAGGTAAGGCATGGTTCGTTCCTCAAGAGGTCTTTGAAGCATCGCTTAATGCCGATTCTAGCCTGGCAATGAGCTCCGCGCTGGTCGTGAAGCCAGAAGCGAGTTGGGTCACCGAGCCATTGACGTCCAGGATGATGCTCGGAAATCCTCGAACACCCCACCGCCGGCAGCGCTGAAACTCCTGCAGCGTTGCGTCTTTGGCCTCGTCTGAGAGAAAGACCTTGAGAAAGGTCTCGTAGCTAACGCCGGCTTCCGCACACAGTGCCCGGTAAAATTCCGCCGCTTTAGGATCCGCACCATCGACATAAAACTGCCGCTGGATACCCGAAAAAAACGCCAGAACGGTTTGGCTGCTTGCTTGTAACAGCTTCATCGTCACAATGGCGCGACATGCCGGTTCGGTGTCGTAGTTAAAGTCGGCGGTTTCCAGAATCGAAAAACCAAAGGGCTGGCCGCTGACGCGATGAATGGTCTCCCACTCCTGACGCAAAAATGCTTTGAACGCGGGGTTCCATGCATCCCCGCCGCCAGGGCGTAAGCCCCCCGCGTGAACACTGAAGTTCAGGCCATGACGCTCACAGTAAGCGAGTAACTCTTTCAGCATGGGGGCAATGGCCCAGCACCAGGAACACATCGGGTCGCCAATGTAACGGACGGTGGGTGCTGCGGTGGGTGCCGCAGTCGGTGCCGGCTGATGCGATGAGGATTGCTCGGCTGACTCAGGCAGCGAGCACACGCCAGTTTTAGCGTCGCAATTCAAGATAGTCATGTCGTATTGTACAGCTGCGCAAACCCCACGAAATTCTGAGATACGGTCACACCTCAGCGCTGCTTCGCCACCGTCACAAACGACAGCTTGGACACGCCGGCGCCCTGCGCCAATGCCATCACCTCGGCCAGACGACCGTATTTTAGATTCTCATCGGCCTCCACCTGCAGCTGAAACTTCGGCTCACTGGCGCGGCTGCTGAGCAGGGTTTTCAGATCACCATCCGAAATCGGCTTACCGTCCAGCTGTAAGCTGCCTTCCGGGCTGATCAGCAATTTTGTTAGATCACGATTGACTGGCGACTGCACCGAGTCAGTTTTGGGTAGCTTGACGCCCAGGCTCTGCGGAATCAGTAACGGCGCCGTCACCATGAACACAATCAGTAGCACCAGCATCACGTCCACCAGCGGCGTGACGTTGATCTCCGCCATCATGCCGCTATCGTCATCGCCGCCCCGGACTAGCATGACTGACTCCACTGCGCACGGTTACGCATGGCCTTGCGCAGAAAGTCGTCAATGAAGCCATTGAGGTCCGTCGACTGCACGCGTTGCTGACGCAAAAAGTAGTTATAGGCCAGCACGGCGGGAATGGCCGTGGCGATACCGACGGCGGTGGCAATCAGCGCTTCGCCGATCGGGCCGGCCACGACATCGATACTGGCATTACCGGTGGCGGTGATGGTTTTAAGTGCGTTCATGATGCCCCAGACGGTACCGAACAATCCGATGAAGGGCGCGGTCGAACCAATCGAGGCCAACTCGGCCAGGCCCCGTTCCCGGCGCCGGGTCTGCGCCTGCAGTTGCTTATGCAGCTCGCGGTCGAGGAGCTCCTGGAGTTCCGGGGCATCGTATGCCTGCCCTTCCTGCCCTTCCTGCCCCGCCGCAGCGGCCTCGTCCGCCAGCTCGCCGCAGGCGGTAAAGCCGGCCCGGGCAAGTTCGGCAAAGCTACCCTGAGCGTCCTTGGCCAATGCGGCGCGTTGTGCCCAGGCGCGTTCCTGCTCCAGTTTTTGCAAAAAGGCGCCCGACTGACGCGTTTCCAAGCGGAAAGCCCGGTACTTGATCAGCGCAATCGACCAGGTCACGATCGACAGGAACAAGAGCCCGAGCAGGGTGAGATCAACAACAAGGTTGGAGGATGACACGATAGACTCCTTGAGGGATTTAGCGGCGTTTGATAGAAAATGTAATGGGAATGCTGACCCACTGGGCGATGTCCTTGCCCTGGGCTTTGGCCGGCACGAATTTCCACTGGGCGACCGTATTCATGGCCGAACGATCGAGCAGTTCGTTACCGCTACTCTGCGCCAGCAGCACTTCGCCGCAAGAGCCGTCGGGCTGAACGTGAGCCTTGAGCTTGACCGTACCTTCAATGCGCAACTGAAACGCCATGGGCGGATACGGCGGTTTGGGGTTGTTCAGATAGGCGGCTTTGTAGTCGGCATCGACCGTGGGCGCCCCGGCAGCGGCGCTATCGGCCACAGCAGGCGCGGCGGCAGTGGGTGCGGACTTGGGGGTGTTTACCGCCCGTTGGGTGGCCAAGTCGTCCTGCACTTTAGATTTGGAGACCTGTTGCTGGGGCGGTGGGGGCGGCGCGACGGCGCGCACGCCAGTGCCGCCACCACCGGACACGGCGCCACCGAGCTCGATGGTGATCTCGGATCTGGACGGCTGGGATAGTTCCGGAAAGCCCCATTTGAAGATAGCCACCGCGCCCAAATGGATCAGGCTGACGATGAGGACAATGCGCCAAGGCGATGCGTTACTCACGTGCACCTAACGACCATCACTTGACGCGACAGTTTTCGTCCAGCTTCGGATCGCAGTTCACATCCGTCAGTTCACCCACCTCGACGTCCGCAGCATCGGATTCGGTCTGTTTCTGGAAGTTACTCATTTCCAACGCAGATACGGCCTTGGCATAACGGTAGTTACCCATGACATTTCTGGATTGATCACGGTTGCTGTTGTTATTAGCATTGTTGCCGTTGTTACCATTGTTGCCATCCACAGGAACTCGAGCAGGTCGAGCCTCCACAATGCCTAATTTCACTTGGCCAGGAGGCACAAACGAGGGTGGTGTTGCCTTAGGACCCGGTGTGAAAACAAGATTGGGCGGCACGGTTGGCACCACGGTCGGTGTCGTGCCAGTTTTTGGCAAGCGGAGTATGAAATCCGGCGTGCCGTTATACCAGGTAATATTGGGTGATGCGTTTGAATCGGTCACTAACTGTTCAGCAATAAAGACAGGTGCATTGGCCACGACAATTTCAATATTGCCAACAAGCTTGATATCGCCCTTGTAGTCATCGCCCTGACGTGTGGTGATATCAGTGGACGGGGAATCAAGGGGTTACGAGAGGTTTGCCAGCCGCCGGATGCCGGGTCGCTTTTCGGCGTAGCGCATACCCTGATGGACGATTTGGCTCTCCATCCCGTAACGTACGCAAAATCCGACACATATCGTCGCTTTATGTATATGATCCGGGAATGTCTGCACTTGAACAGTTCATCACGGGTCGCCTGATTGAGGGCCGAGCCTACTTCACGCGCGAAGAGGCTTTGGATGCGCTCGGCTGTACCGAGGGTTCATTAGGGGCGGCGCTTCGCCGACAGATTAGAAAGAATCGACTCGCTTCTCCGCGCCAGGGGTTCTATCTGATCTTGAGGCCGGAAGATCAAACAACGGGGCCCGATCCTAGTCGTTGGATCGATCCATTGATGAAGTTTCTTCAGGTCGATTACCGTATTTCGCTTTTGCGGGCGGCGACGCATCACGGTGGTTCGCATCAGGCTGCGATGACGTTTCAGGTGGTTGTGCCACAACAGCTACGCCCGATGATTATCGGCAGGCATCGCGTGGCGTTTATTTATCAGTCGCCACTGATATTCAAACCGTTGAATAATGCTGAGTGGCTCGATTCGTTGAAAACGGAGGCCGGGTATGCCCAGGTTGCAGGCGTTGAGTTGACGCTATTCGATTGTGTTCGGTACTTTCACAAGGCCGGCGGTATCAACCATGTCGCTCAAATTGTGAAAGACATCGGCGGGAAAGCCAAGCTCAAAAAGCTCACTCAGCTTGCCGCGTATTTTGAAAATACGAATGTTCGTCGGTTGGGATACCTGCTGGCGCTGACGGGACATAAACGCCAGGCCAATGCGCTGGCGCCGTTCATCGGCAAGGCCAAGAATTTTGCGCCTTTAGACCCGGCCGTTCGACCGATGCACGCCATGTCGACAGACGATGCGCTGAAGTCTGACGAGTGGTTATTGACGACTCATGAGCCGATTGAGGTGGACTTTTGATTCCCAAGTCTTTTATTCAAGCCTGGAGCAACCAGGCACCCTGGCCTGACTACAACCAGATCGAGCAGGATCTGATCATCAGTCGCGCTTTGTGTGATTTGTTTAATACAGCATCGCTGAAAGAAAATATTGCATTCCGCGGCGGCACTGCAATTAACAAGCTGTTGTTCGCCCAGCCCTTACGCTATTCGGAAGATATTGATCTTGTCCAAATCAATCCGGCACCCATAGGTAGCGCGATTGACGCGATTCGTGATGCACTCTCTTGGCTAGGAAAACCTCGACGTGAGCAGGCGGGGCATTCGATTCATCTGACTTATAAATTTACGCCTGAGTTTAATCCGCAGTCGGTGATGAAACTCAAGGTGGAGATCAATACCCGCGAGCATGCGAATCTATTGGGCCTTCGCGAATATCCTTTCTCGGTCAGCAATGATTGGTTTAAGGGACAGACGACAATTACGTCGTTTCAACCCGAGGAGTTGTTCGGCACGAAGCTGCGAGCGCTTCTGCAACGGCGTAAGAATCGGGATCTATTCGATTTGGCCGAGGGTCAGCGGCAACTGACTCTGGATGCGGAGAAGATTCTGCAATGCTTTGCGTTCTACCTCGAACAGGAGGGAAACCAGATTAGTCGAGCCCATGCCGAGCAACGTATGCTCGAGAAGCTGGCGCATGATCTGACCGAAGATGTCGTACCCCTGTTACCCACGGGCATCTCTTTCAATAAGGATGCTGCCGTTAGTGCTTTTAATGGCCTATGGAAATCGTTGATCAGCCAGATTCCTGGCGACCCCTGGAAGCTATCAGAAACACAGATTACTGCGCTTCGGAATTCCAGATATCCGAATCTGTTGCGTTAGACAACGCGCGACCAACGTTTTCCATATGCGGCGTATAACCCGTTACTGAACGACCCGGTTCTCCGAACGCAGACGCTGGATGAGCTGGGCGCGCCATTGCTATTCGGCGTAGCGCATACCCTGCTGCCAGACGTTTTTCATCGCAGTCAGGAGGTCCTTTGGTATCCGTTCATCACCGATGGCGGCATCGAGCGTTTCCTGCATTGCGGATGCGATGGTTCTTATTACATTGCCTGGCTGACTCACGCCGCAGATACGATGTCCAAAATCCAGCAATTCGGCAGTCGTGGGGTAGGCTTTCGTCTGGTGCTTTCCTGAAAATAATTTAAGCGCCATGGTGCGGTCTTCCAGAACCGGGCCACCCGGATACTGTGCATAGCTGTAAATGGCTGTTGTAACGACGTCGAACATGGGCGCAAGCCATATTTCTGCAGGGCTTCGATAGAGCACGCCAAAGTTTTTGAGATGTGCATCTCCGTTGTGCACCATGACGGAAAAGGCGACTTGCGCAAAGAATCGATTGAGGTTGTCTCTGTGCAATTGCAGTTGCTGAAGTAGCTCGGCAATACGTTGATAACTGCCTTGATACTTGCGATCCGATAGTACGTCGCGCACACGCAACCCTGCCAAGGCAGCGATGTCTTCAAATCCTAATCTTTCAATACGGCCATCTCCATGGATCATCATGTCGAAACGATCCAATACGAGCATCTGGCCATCATCGGACAAGGCGAAGGCTGGCACTTCGATTCCGGCGCGCTTTGCGGCACTCAGACAAAGAAATTCGTTCGCCGCCAGACCCGGATACGCCGAACCGGCCGCTTTAACAATCAACGAGGGAACAGGTATGGTCGGCCGATCCGGAACCATAATTTTGGGCTGAACCCCAGCGATACCGGCACCCGTGCTCAGATAGGCAGCGACGAGCTCATCAAATACTTCCGGCGTGTAAGGCGTGGCAAGCAATTCGTTTTTACTGATCGCTCTGACCGGTTGGGACTCCGGCCGTTCCGGTAGCTGATACCCCAATCTCCCGATACCGTTGCGGCCAATCAACGTCAGCAAGTGCATTGGGGTCATGGCTTGCTTGGGAAACATGGCGCGTATCCGCATGAAGAGATCGCCTTCTGGCAAATTCTGATCCATGGGGGCAAAGAGATCGCCGGCCTGCCATGTAAGCTTTTCGCGGGCGGTCATCAGTAAAGCAACCGAGGCTTGCTCCGCGTCCGGCTTGCTATAACGAAATTCATAGATTGAGTTCTTGAGCAACTGCCCTGCGCTCGGCGCTTCGCCAATTGAAATATCCAGTAGCGGAATTTTTTCAGGCAGCATCATCGTCCTCACGGAAACGACGCGCCACTTCTTCGGCGGTGGGTAAACCGACGCGCTCCAAGCGCATGGCCAGACCCAGCGCCCCCAGGACTGCCAGCAGTGACGATACCGTGGTGTCTTCACCGGCCTCCAGCCGATAAACGACCTCGCGTACTTTGCCCGCGCGCTCAGCAAGCTCGCTTTTGGACATGCCCAGGGATTCACGCTGGGCGCGAAGCTGTTCGCCAAGCTCGTCAGAAAGTCTTATGTTGTAAGTCATAACTGACATTATTAGCACAAAAACGTTGATTTGCAAGTTTTAACTTGCATACGAGGCCTCTTGCGGCAATAAGCCCGCCCAAACCCACGTTTTACTGAACGACGCGGTTCTCCGAACGCAGGCGCTGGATGAGCTGGGCGCGGCGTTGCTGAATCAGCAGCTGGACGATGCCGTTTTTGCTTTCTTCGAGGGTCGGCGCCTTGAATGGGCGTTTCTCGTCGACTTTGATGACATTCCAGCCTTCGCCCGTGGCGATGGGGCCGGCAAAGGCGCCTTTGTTCAACTTGACCATGACTTCGCCCAGGGTGGGGTTGATCTGGTTGGGCAACACCCAGCCGACAAGGCCGCCATTGGCTTTGCTGCCGTCGATGGAGCGTTCTTTGGCGAGCGCGGCAAACGAGATGCCGCGATTGAGCCGACCGATGATGTCTTTGGCTTCCGCTTCGCTGGGTACGACGATGACGGAAATTTTGTATTGCTGCAGTCCGCCGGCCTGGTTGATCTGACTGACCTGGCGGTTGTAGTCGGCACGCACTTCTTCTTCGGTGATGGGGTTCTCTTTCAGGGTCTGGGCGAGCAGTAGTTCGACGAGCAGGTTCTCACGAAGCTGCTTGAGCTGCAGTTTGAATCGCCCCGGGTTTGGTGGAGGCTCCAACACTTGAGAGAATGGAGCCATGA
>CAZSAE010000006.1:0-4465 GCA_964604765.1 uncultured Dechloromonas sp.
TGTTCTCCGCCCGCGACACCCTGCAGCAAGTTGATCCTGAACTCTGGAAAGCCATGGAGGCGGAAGACCGCCGTCAGGAAGATCACATCGAGCTGATCGCTTCGGAAAACTATGTGTCCTACGCCGTGATGCAGGCGCAGGGCTCGCAACTCACCAACAAATACGCCGAGGGTTATCCGGGCAAGCGTTACTACGGTGGTTGCGAACACGCCGATGTCGTTGAGCAGCTGGCGATTGATCGCCTCAAGTCGTTGTTCGGCGCCGATGCCGCCAACGTGCAGCCGAACTCCGGTTCTCAGGCCAATCAGGCAGTACTACTTGCTTTCGCTAAGCCGGGCGACACGATTCTGGGCATGAGCCTGGCCGAAGGCGGCCACCTCACGCACGGTATGGCGCTCAATATGTCGGGCAAATGGTTCAATGCCGTGTCCTATGGTCTGAACGAAAAAGAAGCCATCGATTACGATCAGGTCGAAAAACTGGCGCATGAACACAAGCCAAAGATTATCGTGGCGGGTGCTTCGGCCTACGCGCTGCGCATCGATTTCGAGCGTTTCGCCAAGATCGCCAAAGACGTCGGCGCCATCATGTGGGTGGACATGGCCCACTACGCAGGGCTGATTGCCGCCGGTTTCTATCCGAACCCGGTGCCGCACGCCGATGTTGTGACCACCACGACCCACAAGACGCTGCGTGGTCCGCGTGGCGGCGCCATCCTGATGAAGGCCGAACATGAAAAGGCCATCAACTCGGCGATTTTCCCGGGGCTGCAGGGTGGTCCGCTCATGCATGTGATCGCCGCCAAGGCGACCGCCTTCAAGGAAGCGGCGACCCAGGGCTTCAAGGATTATCAGGAGCAGGTGCTGAACAACGCCCGTGTCATGGCGCGCGTGCTTGGTGAAGAACGCGGCCTGCGGGTGGTTTCAGGTCGCACCGAGAGCCACGTCTTCCTGCTGGATCTGCGCAACAAGAACATCACGGGTAAGGACGCTGAAGCCGCTCTGGGTCGCGCCCACATCACCGTGAACAAGAACGGTATTCCGAACGATCCGCAAAAGCCGTTCGTGACGTCCGGTATTCGTATCGGTTCGCCGGCGATGACCACGCGCGGTTTCACTGAAATTGAAGCCGAGCAAATCGCGCATCTGATTGCCGATGTGCTTGATGCGCCGAATGACGACGCCGTGCTGGCCAAAGTGCGCGACCAGGTATCGGCGCTGTGCAAGCGCTTCCCGGTTTACGGCAAGTAAGTCCAAGTTGGCATAGACGGAGCATCACGAATGCGATGCCCTTTCTGCGGCGCAGCCGGCACCACGGTGGTCGAAACGCGCGAGGCGGAAGAAGGGCATAACGTTCGTCGTCGGCGTCGTTGTGGTCAATGCGAGAAACGTTTCACCACGCATGAGCACGCCGAGATTCAGTTTCCGTACATCGTCAAACGCAACGGCTCGCGGACCGATTTTAGTCACGACAAACTGGTGGCTTCATTACAGCTGGCATTGCGCAAGCGACCGGTGACGGCGGAGGCCATCGACGCCGCGATTTCCCGGATCGAAGAGAAGCTCCTGGCGCTCGGCGAACGTGAAATCACCTCGCAGCAGGTCGGCGAGCTCGTCATGCGTGAACTCAAGAAACTCGACAAGGTGGCTTACGTTCGTTTCGCATCGGTGTACCGGAACTTCACCGACATCGACGAATTCTCCGAAGTCATTCGCGAGATCTCACCGGCGGTTTGAGCCCGGTCGAAAGATAGACAGGTCAGATCGATGGCCGCAACTAACCTCCAGACGCCAACGGCGGCGGACGCAGTCTTTATGGCGCGTGCGCTGCAATTGGCGGCGCGTGGTTTGTTCACCACGGGCATCAATCCGCGCGTAGGTTGCGTGCTCGTCAAGGACGGCCAGATCATCGGCGAAGGCTGGCATGAGCGGGCGGGCGAAGGCCATGCCGAAGTGATGGCGCTGCGTGATGCCGAGCGCCGTGGCGACGATGCAAAGGGTGCGACAGCCTACGTCACGCTGGAACCCTGCGCTCATCATGGTAAAACGCCGCCCTGTGCCGAAGCGCTCATCAAGGTGGGCGTAAGCCGTGTCGTTGCCGCCATGGAAGACCCGAATCCACTCGTCGCCGGGCAGGGCTTGGCCCTGTTGCAACAGGCCGGCATTGCCGTCGCCGCACCGTTGATGGCGGCCGAGGCCGAAGCTTTGAATATCGGTTTCGTCAAACGCATGCGTCAGGGCAAACCCTGGGTGCGCCTCAAGATGGCCGGCAGTCTCGATGGGCGCAGCGCGTTGGCCAACGGTCAGAGCCAGTGGATCACCGGGTCCGAAGCGCGCGCCGATGGCCATCGCTTCCGGGCTCGCGCCCAGGCGATCATCACGGGGGTCGGCACGCTGATCGCCGATGATCCGCTACTGACCGTGCGTGATGTCGAACGACCTCTGGGGCAATTAGGTCAACCTGTGCCGTTGGCGCCATCGCTGCGCGTCGTGGTCGATAGCCATCTGCGCATGCCAACCACCGCGCGAATTCTGCAAGGCGGTTGCCTGGTTGCAACCGCATCGATCGACCCGGATAAAACCGCTGCGCTGCGTGCGGCGGGCGCCGACGTGATCTGTCTGCCCGATGCGGATGGCCGCGTCGATCTGGCAGCGTTACTGGATCATCTGGCTGAGCGAGGCGTGAACGAAGTTCATGTCGAAGGGGGTTCGCGCCTGAGCGGCGTGTTCCTCAAATCGGGCCTCGTTGACGAACTGTTGTTCTATATGGCGCCCACACTGCTCGGCAGTGATGCACGCGGCTGGTTCGATGATCTGAATCTGACCAGCCTGGATCAGAAAGTCGCGCTGAAGTTTGAGGATGTGCGCATGGTGGGACCTAATCTCCGCATCCTCGCTCGACCCGCTAAATAGATAACCCGTTGAATTCGTTGACTCCGCGGAGAATAGTCTCGATAATCTCCGCATGAAAAGCGGAGATTATCGTTACATCTGGCAGCAACCGGATTGGCCGCATTGGTCTTATGACCCCAAGCGGCTGATGCCGTTGCTTGCCCAAGTGCATCAGGCACAGGGTCTGTTGCGTGGCCGATTGCATGACCTCGGCATGGATCAGCAAGATCAGGCCAATCTACGGGTACTGACCGAAGACGTTCTCAAAACCAGCGAGATTGAGGGTGCCTTGCTCAACCCAGAATCGGTGCGCTCATCCATTGCCCGCCGTCTTGGTGTTGATATCGGCGCCCTAGCACCGGCAGACCGCAGCGCTGAGGGTGTGGTCGATATGGTGCTGGATGCCACTAGCAACTACCAAACGCCGCTCACCGTGCAACGTCTCTTTGCCTGGCATGCGGGTATGTTCCCCGCAGGTCAAAGCGGCCTGAGCAAAATTCGCACGGGTAATTGGCGCGATGATGCGCACGGCCCCATGCAGGTGGTGTCTGGCCCGATGCATCGTCCCAAAGTGCACTTCGAAGCACCACCCGTGCAACGGCTCGATGCGGAGGTTAACCATTTCCTGAGATGGTTCAATTCAGATCAACAAGATGATCCACTCATCAAAGCCGGCCTGGCACACCTGTGGTTTGTAACCATTCACCCCTTCGATGATGGCAACGGGCGTATCGCCCGTGCCGTGGGTGATATGGCACTGGCCCGAGCAGATCACTCAGCGCACAGGTTTTATAGCCTTTCATCGCAGATCCAGTTGGAGCGCAAAGCCTATTACGACGGTCTGGAACGTGCCCAGAGAGGTGGCTTAGACGTCACCGAATGGTTGGCCTGGTTCCTGGGTTGTCTGTTGCGTGCGGTTGAACGATCCGGCGAAACACTTTCATCGGTCTTGGATAAAGCTGCCTTCTGGAAGCGCTGGGCCAGCACGTCCATGAACGAACGTCAGATCAAACTGCTCAACCGATTGCTTGATGGCTTCGAAGGTAAACTCACGACCAGCAAATGGGCGGCTATCGCTAAGTGCTCACAGGATACAGCACACCGCGATATTAAGGATTTGATCGAGAAGGGTGTGCTGCGACAGGCCGAAGGTGGTGGGCGCAGTACGAGTTACCAAATATCTGAGTGGATCTAGGGTGCAAAAAGTATCTTGGAGTAAGGACAACGAATCACACCACTCGTAACACGTGTGCATTTGCAGATGGGTGTCAGCGCGTATTGATGACAAGGCGTAGCGCGGCCAGCGTGAAGATGCTGGCGAAGACGATGCGGGCCAGTTTTTGCCCAATGGTTGAGCCCGAGAAACGCCGCGCGATGCCCGAAGAGGCCAAGACGTAGCAGACGTCGAAGAGCATCCCGAGCATCACGAGGATGACTCCCAGCAGCAGATATTGTTCGAAGAGGTTGCCGTTGGGCGAGATGAACTGCGGCAGCAGCAATGCGGAGAACATCAGGGCCTTGGGATTGAGCAGGTTCGTCAAAAAGCCTTTCTGTAATGCACGCCATCCGGCCTG
>CAZSAE010000006.1:4565-10057 GCA_964604765.1 uncultured Dechloromonas sp.
CCCGGCAACAGATAGACCGCGACCAGCGCCGCGATAAAAACGAGGAGGTCGGTGGATTCAATCATGGCGATGGCACACCGGGCAGGTCTCGTCGCGGCGGACGCGACTGCTGCGCCATGTGCCGGTCAACGCGTCATAACGTTGCAGTAGCCCCGTCGCGGGTGTGCCGAGGCCCGCAATCAGTTTGATGGCTTCGACGGCCTGCATACAGCCGATAACGCCGGTCATCGGTGCGAGGACGCCGGTGGTGGCGCAACGAAGTTCTTCGTCGTGGCCGGCCTCGGGATACAGGCAGGCGTAGCAAGGCGCCTGCGGTTGGCGCGGATCGACCACAAAGAGTTGGCCGGTCAGCTTGATGGCAGCGCCGGAAACGAGTGGTTTTTTGAGCGCAATGCAAACGCGGTTGAGCGCGTAGCGTGTTGCGAAATTGTCGCTGCAGTCGAGCACGATGTCGGCGTCAGCAACCGCATTCAGCAACGCTGGACCATCGAGTCTTGGGAGCAGGCGAACGACACAGTCCGGATTGACCACGGCCAGCGCCTGTTGGGCGCTCTGCGTTTTGGCTTGGCCAATACGGGCTTCGGTGTGCAGAATCTGCCGTTGCAGATTGCTCAGTTCGACGCTGTCGCCATCGGCGATGCTCAGGGTGCCGACACCGGCGCTGGCCAGATAGAGCGCGGCCGGTGAGCCGAGGCCACCGGCGCCAATGATGAGCACATGGGCGGCGAGGAGCTTTTCCTGCCCCTCGATGCCGATCTCGTCGACCAGGATGTGCCGGCTGTAGCGCAGCAGCTGCTGGTCATTCATGACAGGTTATTTGGTCGGTTCGGATTCCGTCGAGGCAGCGGGTTGTTCGCTGGCCTTGGCGTTTTTGACAGGTTCTTTAGCTGCGACCGGTGGTTTGCCGCCCAAACGCTTGATGGCTTCGACGAATTGCCGATCCTTGGCGGTGGTGTAGTCGGCAATGGCCAGGCCGGCAAAGTCCTCTTCCTTGTCTTTATCCTTGCCGTTGGTTTTGCCGCTGGTCTTGTCGGATTTGCGTTCGGCGTCTTTATCCTGACCATTCGCCAAGTGGCCATCTAGATCCGCTTCGCGCAGCAGGGCATTCTTTTTGGCGCCGGGCACTTCCTCGATTTCGATATCGGGTTCGATGCCCTTGGCCTGGATGGAACGGCCGCTCGGCGTGTAGTAACGCGCTGTCGTTAGCTTGATGGCGGTGTTGCCGGGCAGCGGCAGGACGGTTTGCACCGACCCCTTGCCGAAGGTGCGGGTGCCGATGATGGTAGCGCGCTTGTAATCCTGCAGCGCGCCAGCGACGATTTCCGAGGCGGAGGCCGAGCCGCCGTTGACCAACACGATCATCGGTACGGTCTTGGCGCCCGCCGGCAGGTTGCGCAGTTCGTCGTCGCGACCGCGCTGGTAGTCTTCCGTCTTGGCGTAGAACTTGTGTTTGGCGTCTTCGGCGCGACCGTCGGTCGAAACCACCAGTTTGTCGGCCGGCAGGAAGGCGGCTGCAACGCCGACGGCACCATTGAGCAGGCCGCCCGGGTCGTTACGCAGATCGAGAATCAAGCCCTTGAGCGGGCCGTTCTTGTAGAGTTGCTGCAACGCGTTGGCCAGGGCTTCGGTGGTGTTTTCCTGGAACTGGGTAATACGCACATAGCCGTAACCCGGTTCGATCATTTTGAACTTGACCGATTGCACCTTGATGATTTCACGCGTCAGCGTGACGATCAAAGGCTTGGTCATACCTTTGCGCGCGATGGTCAGCGTGACGTCGGTCTTCGGTTTGCCGCGTAGCTTCTTGACCGCTTCATTGAGCGTCAGGCCCTTGACCGAGGTGTCGCCAATCTTGACGATGAGATCGCCGGTTTTGAGGCCGGCGCGGGCGGCGGGTGTATCTTCAATCGGCGCGATGACTTTCACGAAGCCATCTTCCATGCCCACTTCGATGCCGAGACCGCCAAACTCGCCCTGGGTGCCAACCTGCAGTTCCTTGAAGGCTTCGGCATCCAAATAGGTCGAGTGCGGATCCAGATTGGTGACCATGCCCGAGATGGCATTGCTGATCATCTTCTTGTCTTCAACGGGCTCGACGTAGCCCTGCTTGATGGCGTTGAAGACTTCGGCAAAGGTCCGCAGATCCTGAATCGGCAGGCCGGTCGTCGGCTGGCTGCTCGACGCCGATTTTTCGCCGAAGGCAGGAATCTGCAGCGCGATCAGGATGCCGACAAAGATGCCGACGAGCCCGATACCCGTCGATCGCAGCCAGCCTGGTTGGGCATGCTGTGATTCTTGCGTCTGGGGCTCGGGCTTGTGGGGCGATTGTTCCATGTCGGGGTCCTGTGGCAGTGTCTGCCGGTTACTTCTGTTTGGCCTGTTGTGCCACAGCGGCGGCAGCCTTGGCGGCGGCTTCCTGGTCACCCAGGTAGTAGCTGCGGATCGGTTTCAGCGTTTCGTCGTCCAGTTCGTAGACCAGCGGGATGCCGGTCGGAATGTTAAGTTCGACAATGTCCGAATCGGAAATATTGTCGAGATACTTCACGAGCGCTCGGATCGAGTTGCCGTGGGCGGCCACGACCACGCTCTTGCCTGCTTTGACCGCCGGGGCGATGGTGCCTTCCCAGAACGGGACGAAGCGAGCGACCGTGTCCTTCAGGCACTCGGTCAGCGGCAGCGCTTTATCGCTCAACCCCGAGAACTTCTCGGCGTAGCGCGGGTCGAAGCGCGGGTGACGCGGGTCGTCGAATTCCAGAGCCGGCGGCGGCGTGTCGTAGCTGCGGCGCCAGACCAGTACCTGATCGTCACCGTACTTGGCGGCGGTCTCGGCTTTATTCAAGCCCTGTAATGCGCCATAGTGACGCTCGTTCAAGCGCCAGTTGCGTTCCAGCGGAATCCACAGACGGTCCATTTCCTCAAGCGCCAGCCACAGGGTGCGCATGGCGCGCTTGAGTACCGACGAATAGGCCTGGTCGAATTCAAAACCGGCCTCCTTCATCAGGCGACCGGCCTGCTTGGCCTCTTCAACGCCTTTATCGGTCAGGTCGACGTCGGTCCAGCCGGTGAAACGGTTTTCCTTGTTCCAGGTTGATTCGCCGTGGCGCAGCAGCACAATTTTTTTCATGATGTCGAGTCCGTAAGTCGGGTCATTCGTAATTCGCTTCATCCGCTATAAAAGCTTCAACTTGCTATTCTATAATGCCGGGGGCGCGGACTCTAGCCGCACCCGACCGAGTTAATGCTTTTTTTGGAAAAACCATGGATTTCTTTCTGCAGCCGCTCAATCTGGGACTTTTGCTGATCATGCTGATCTCCGGCGCCATGCTGGTGCGCCAGGTGGCGCAACCGGGTGGCAAGGCGGTTTCGCCGCAAGCCGCGATCGCCATTAAGGATCGCGAAGGCGGTGTCTTCGTCGATGTGCGCGAAGAGCATGAAGTCGCGGTCGGCCATATCAAGGGCAGTCTGCTGATGCCGCTCAAGACGCTGGCGGAAAACCTCGCCAAGCTGGAGAAATACCGCAAGAAGCCGATCGTGGTGATCTGCGCCGCAGGGCAGCGTTCGGCTGCGGGTTGCCGCATTCTGAGCAAGGCGGGTTTTGAAGATGTCTGCCAGCTGGAAGGCGGTATCCAGGGCTGGGAAAAAGCCGGTTTGCCGCTGGTGCGCGGTTCAACCAAAGACTAAGGAGCTCATATGCCCAAGGTGGTGATGTACACAACGGCCGTTTGTCCTTACTGCATGCGTGCTGAACAGCTATTGAACAGCAAGGGCGTGACCGAAATCGAGAAGATTCGTGTTGACCTGGAGCCGGCGCAGCGCGAGACGATGATGGCCCGCACCGGACGCCGCACCGTGCCGCAGATCTACATCGGTGACACGCACGTCGGCGGCTTCGACGATCTGGCGGCGCTGGATCGCGCCGGCGGTTTGGACCCCTTGCTTAAATAAATCTCAAATAAATTTTAAACGACACAAAATAAGGATCATGTCATGGCCGAAAACGACCAGAACCAGCAACAAGCAGCCGACGAGCCACAGGCGCCGATGTTCGCCATCGAAAAACTGTATGTGAAAGATATGTCGCTGGAGGTGCCCGGCGGCGCCGAGGTCTTTTTGCAGCCGCAAGCGCCTGAAGTGGGTGTCGAGTTCAAGACAGCATTCGCCCAGTTAGGTGCGGATGTCTTCGAAGGGGTGCTGCAAGTCACGGTAACGGCGAAGGCGGCCGATAAGGTTTACTTCCTGGTCGAAGTCCAGCAGGCCGGTATTTTCCGCGTGGCGGGCGTGCCGGAAGAGGCGTTACGCCCGTTCCTGGCGTCGGCCGTGCCCAACATTCTGTTTCCGTACGCGCGCGAAGCCGTATCGGATGCGACCGTCCGCGCCGGCTTCCCGCCGGTCGTGCTGCAGCCAGTGAACTTTGACGCCATGGCGCAGTCGCCCGAAGACGAGGCTACGGCGGAAGCACCGGCCACGGTGCAGTAAGGCCATAACCATGACGCACGCGGCTCGTCTGCATATCGGCGTGATCGCTGCCGGTGCTTGGGGGACGGCACTGGCCGCCAATTGGACGCAGCGGCACGACGTTTGCATCTGGGCGCGCGAGCCCGAGGTGGTGGCCAGCATTAACCGCGATCATGTCAACCACCAGTTCCTGCCGAAGATCGCTCTGCCACCGACGCTTAAAGCTACGGGCGATCTGGCCGATCTGGGTCAGTCCGATGTGCTCGTTCTGGCGACGCCTGTCGCGGCGCTGCGCGTGAGCCTGCAAGCACTCAAGTCGTTGTACGGGTCGCGTCCTTTGCCGCCGTTGGTCTGGGTGTGCAAGGGTTTTGAACCGCAAACGGGTCTGTTGCCGCATCAGGTGGTGCGCGAAGAACTCGGCGAGGTCGCGGCGGCGGCATTGTCAGGTCCGAGTTTCGCGCAGGAAGTGGCGCGCCATATGCCGACGGCCGTGACCTTAGGCGCGCGTGATCTGGCGCTGGCTGAACAGTTGGCCGACTGGTTGCACACGCCGAACCTGCGACTGTATGCGTCGGGTGACGTCGTGGGGGTTGAAGTGGGCGGTGCGGTCAAGAACGTGCTGGCGATTGCCACGGGCATTTGTGATGGCCTCGCGCTGGGCCACAACGCGCGTGCCGCCTTAATGACGCGCGGTATCGCCGAAATCGGACGACTCTGCGAGCGCCTGGGCGGCCAACGTGAAACGTTGATGGGGCTTTCCGGGTTAGGTGACCTGATTCTCACTTGTACGGGGGATCTTTCGCGTAACCGCCAGGTGGGTCTGGCGCTCGGTCAAGGCAAAACACTGGAAGAGACTTTGGCCTCGCTGGGCCACGTTGCCGAGGGTGTGGGCACCGCGCGTGAAGTTTCCCGTTTGTCGATGGAACTCAACGTCGAGATGCCGATCGCACGGGCAGTTGCTGCGGTGATCGCGGGCGAGCTGAAGGCATCGGATGCCGTCGCGCAGCTGATGGCCCGCGCGCAACGTGTCGAGTAGC
>CAZSAE010000006.1:10157-12891 GCA_964604765.1 uncultured Dechloromonas sp.
TTCTGCCGCCAGATTTCGAAGGCCACGATCGACGCCGAGTTGGCCAGATTGAGGCTGCGAATACCGGGACGCATTGGAATACGTAAACGCCGATCCGGACTGAAGCTTTGCAGAATCTCCGGCGGCAACCCCTTGGTTTCGCAGCCCAGGACGACCACATCATCCGGACGGAATTGCACTTCATGATAGGGCCGACTGCCTTTGGTCGTCATGGCGAACAGCCGGCGCGTTGGCGCGTCGCCGTTTGTACCGCAGCCCAGCGCCTTGAGACAGGCCGCCCAGTCGTCATGCACGTGCAGGAAGGCCTGATCGTGATAATCCAGACCGGCGCGGCGTAACGAGCGATCATCCACATCGAAACCGAGGGGGCGCACCAGATGCAGTTCAAAACCGGTCGCGGCTGATACGCGTATCAGATTGCCGGTATTCGGCGGAATCTCGGGGTGGACGAGAACGATGGCGGGGCGCATGCTGTGGGCTGGTTGGGTAGGTTGAGTCGGCTGATTGGGTTGGTTGAACTGGCTGGGCATGAGGTCGTTAGCGCAGTGAATGAGACTGCCCCGCAGACGCCGGTGTGCGCGCCACTACGGCGACATCGACGCGCACGGCGCCGGCGTGACGCAGGGCCTCCGCACAGGCCGACAGGCTGGCACCGGTGGTCAGTACATCGTCGACCAGCAGGAGATGTTGTGCCTCCAAGGGTTGCGGACAGGCGAAAGCGCCGACCAGATTGCGCCAGCGCGCCTCACGGTGCAGGCCTGCCTGCGGGGGCGTATCGTACACCCGGTTCAGCGCATGGATCGCGCAAGGGATATTCAGCTGTTTGGCCAGATGACGGGCAATTTCCGCAGCCTGGTTAAAACCGCGCGTCTTGAGTCGGTTGGGATGCAGCGGCATAGGCACGATCAGGTCCGGTTTGATTTGCCCGGATGCTGCCCATGTCTGCTCCAGCGTCCGCGCCAGATGCTCGGCAAAAAAACGCCCCAGGTACAGATGATGGCCGTATTTGAAATCGCGGATCAGGGTATCGATGGGGAAGTCATACGCCCAGACCGCGCAAGCACTGTCAAAGTGCGGACGCTGCTGGGCGCAATCCGGACAGTATTCGAGACCGCCGGTTAGCGGCAACGCACAGCGATGACAGCGGCCAGCGTGCGTCGTGGCGAGCAGCGGCAGATCCTTGACGCAAGCCGCGCAGACCGAATCCTGGCCGCTGGGCAGATGACACAGCGCGCACGATTGCGCCAGCAGTGCATCAGCCATCGGGCGTAGGACGCGGTCACGCCACCAGGTGATGCTGCGTCGGGCGGGGTCGGAATGGAAGAAAGGCGTGGGCATAAACGGACGTGGGCGTTTGCGGGGTGGTTCGGGCATAATTATGCCTTTAAGCCGCAATCATCATGATTGTGGTCGCGACTTTGGCCTCCGTCCGCGAGGATCCCTATGCAAACAGAGACTGTCCCCCTGAATTTCGTATCGCCGCGTCAGAAAAACACCGAGCGCGCGGCCATCAACACGAGCGGTCGTTGGTCGACCGAAGCCGTACTCGAGCTGATCGAGATGCCCTTCATGTCGTTGTTGGCCAAGGCACATGCCGTGCACGTCGAGCACTTCGACGAAAACGCCATACAGCGTTCGACCCTGCTGTCGATCAAGACGGGTGGTTGCTCGGAAGACTGTGGCTATTGCTCACAGTCGGCGCGCTATGACACCGAGGTCGGTCGCGAGGCGCTGATGTCCAAGGACGATGTCCTCACCGCCGCCAAAGCTGCCAAAGCCGCCGGTTCATCGCGCTTCTGCATGGGTGCCGCCTGGCGCGGCCCGAAGGACAAGGATCTCGATCAGGTGGTTGACATGGTGCAGTCCGTCAAGGCGCTGGGGTTGGAAACCTGCGTCACACTCGGCATGTTGAAGCCGGGGCAGGCCGAAAAGTTGGCGACGGCCGGCCTCGATTACTACAACCACAATCTGGATACCGATGCGGCCTACTACAGCGAAGTGATCAGCACGCACACGCACGAGGATCGTCTGGATACCTTGGATCGCGTGCGCAAGGCCGGGATCCACGTCTGCTCGGGCGGCATCGTCGGCATGGGCGAGAATCGTAAAAACCGGGCGGCACTCATCGCGCAGCTGGCCAATCTGGATCCGGTGCCCGATTCGGTGCCCATCAATAATCTGGTGCCGATTCCCGGCACGCCGATGGCTGGGGTCGACCCCGTCGATGGCATTGAATTTGTTCGTATGATCGCCGCCGCCCGCATCACGATGCCTACCTCGTGGGTGCGCCTATCGGCCGGCCGTCAGGAAATGTCCGATGAACTGCAGGCCTTGTGTTTCTTTGCCGGCGCCAACTCGATTTTCTATGGCGATCAGTTGCTGACGACCGGAAATCCGAACACCTCACGCGACCAGACACTGTTCGCCACGCTGGGGTTGAAAGGCGTTTGATGCCCGCTGCGGTGCCCCGTATCCGGCATGACCGTCGGGGTGACAAAATTCGTCACACCTTTGATCGTGTGGCACCTACATTTGCGGCCAACGATTTTCTCTACCGTGAAATGTCGCGGCGCATGGACGAACGCCTGGACATGGTGCGTATCGCGCCGGAGCGTATTCTGGATATCGGTTGTGGTCTGGGTGCCGATCGGGTGAACCTGCATCAGCGTTATCCGACCGCAGCCTGGATCGGGGTGGATCACAGTCTCCAAATGTTGCGCCATGGACGAGACGC
>CAZSAE010000006.1:12991-32671 GCA_964604765.1 uncultured Dechloromonas sp.
GAACTGCGGCAGGCCTGCGCCGCCGTGGATGGTCTGTCGACGAGTCGGGTTCACGATTTCGCCGACATGCACGATGTCGGCGATATGCTGGTGCATGCCGGATTTTCAGATCCGGTCATGGACATGGAAACGTTGACGTTGACCTATGCGGACCCGTGGCAGGCGTTGCGCGAACTGCAGCGTGCCGGGTCCGTCTTGGCGCGAGCCGAGGCGCCACGTGGGCTGACGACGCGTGCTTACTGGACGCGCATGTTTGAACATTGGCCGAAAGACGCCCAGGGACGTTACCCGTTGACCTTTGAACTGGTGCAAGGGCACGCCTGGAAAATGGCGCCGCGTCAGCATGAAGACGGTCGTGCAGTCGTCAATTTCATGGCGCGTGTCGGGCAAGGGCAAGCGCCGCGTCGGGACTGAGGTCGTGTCGTACACCTTGCTGCAGTGTTTGCGGGAGGCCTGGTTGGCTGCAAACGTCGCCGAGAAATGTGCGGCGGTCGATGCGTTGATTCCCCATTACCTGGCATTGACGGACGATGCTGCACTGGACTGGGGGGCGGCACCACCCTGTGCACAGATCGGTCGTCCCGAGCGCCCGATCTGTGTGCCCCCCGCCGATTTGCCGCAACGCCGTGCGGTCGATCGTGCAGGGCGGGCGGCCCTACTGCACGCCATCGCCCATATCGAATTCAACGCCATCAATCTGGCGTTGGACGCCGCTTGGCGTTTCAGCAGGCTCGGGACGGCTTTCGTGCGGGATTGGATCGGTGTGGCCATTGAAGAGGCTTACCATTTCAGTTTGATCGCCGAGCAGATGGCTTTGCTCGATGTTCGTTACGGCGATCTGCCGGCGCATTCGGGTTTATGGAATCTGGCCGAACAGACGGCCGACGATAGTTTGGTGCGCATGGCGCTGGTGCCCCGTCTGATGGAAGCCCGGGGGCTGGATGCGATGCCGCCGATCTTTCGCAGTTTCCAGGGGGTAGGCGATAAAGCCGTCTTGCGTGCACTATCGGTGATTGCGCGTGACGAGGTGCGTCACGTGGCTTTGGGCGACCGCTGGTTCCGGCGTTTGTGTGATGAGCAAGGGTTACCCGTGGCGCAAACTTATCAAACGCTGATTGAGCAGTATCAGGCGCCTCGCCCTCGGCCGCCGCTGAACGCTGCGGCGCGCCGCGCCGCCGGGTTCGATGAGGCGGAGTTGAACGCGTTGCAAGGACGATAAAAAAGGCAGCCCGCAGGCTGCCTTTTTACGGTGCACGTGTCTAAAGCTTAGCGCAGACCGGCTGCATACTCCGCCACGGCCGACATTTGCTTGTCGGTCATCTTGGCGGCGATCATGCGCATCATTTGTTCCGGGTCGTTGGCACGCACACCGTCACGGAACTGCTGCAGCTGCGCCACGGTGTATTCCGGGTGCTGGCCGGCCAGCGTTGGGTACTGGGCTGGCATACCGGCACCGGCGACACCATGACAACCGGCACAGGCCGGAATGCCTTTTTTCATGTCACCAGCGCGCCACAGTTGGCGACCTTCGGTGACGAGCTTGTCATCCTTGGCAACTGCGGGCTTCAACGTCTGCTTTGAGTAGTACTGCGCCAACGCCTTGATATCGTCGTCCGATAGCGCTGCCGCCATACCGTTCATGATCGCGTTTTGACGCAGTGCGGGCTTGCCATCCGGCGAAGCCTTGAAATTGTTCAGCTGCTTGACGAGGTACGCCGCATGCTGGCCTGCCAGACTGGGATTGGCCGGAATGGCGCTGTTGCCGTCAATACCGTGACAGGCGGCGCAAACGTTTTTGGCGATCGCCGGCGGCTCATTCGAGGCAGCGGCCGGGGCGGCGGGTTCTTGGGCAACGGCCAGGGCGCTGACAGAGCACATCAGGGCGAATGCGACAGCTCGGATCATGTCCACACTCCAAACAGGATGGTTAGCAATCCCTCCGGAAAGGGAGGGTTAATTGATCGTTAAGGCTGTTATTCTAATACAACATCAACGAGGCGTACTGTGTCTGAAAACCAAACTTTGAAATCTGGCGCCAAAAAGCCTGCCAGGGCGTCGGCTAAGTCGGCGTCTAAAAAAGCGGCGGCCAAGGGCAAAATTGCGCCAAAGCGCTCAGAAAAATCTGCGGTAACGGCTGCCAACCCGCCGTCTCAGCCGAAAAACCCTGGCCATCGCCATCCATTCCCGCGCACGGAATTCCTCACCACAGTCGCCAAATTGCGCGATGCGCCCGGTGATGCAGTCGCCGAAGTCGCATTTGTCGGTCGTTCCAACGCCGGTAAGTCGTCGGCCATCAATACGCTGGCCGGTAAAACGCGTCTGGCGTATGTGTCGAAGACGCCCGGTCGCACCCAGCATCTCAACTATTTTTCGGTAGCGCCGGACCGTTATTTTGTTGACTTGCCCGGCTACGGCTTCGCCAAGGTGCCGGAAGATGTGCGCAAACAGTGGGATGTGCTGCTGGGCCCCTACCTTCAGACGCGCGAGCAACTCAAGGGTCTGGTGGTCATTATGGACAGTCGGCGCCCGCTGACTGAGATGGATTGGCAAATGCTGGAATGGTTCGCACCGACCGGGCGGCCGGTGCATGTCCTGTTGTCCAAGGCGGATAAGCTGAGTCGACAGGAGCAGACGAAGACGCTGCGTCAGGTCAAAACCGATCTGGCGGATCTGGGCTGCCCGGTCAGCGTGCAATTGTTTTCCAGTCTCAAGCGGAGCGGTGTCGGCGAAGCGGCCGGCGTGCTCAAGCGCTGGCTGGGCCTGTGCGACAATACGACGATCGATTCTGATGGGGATGCAGCGGCCCCGACGCGATCAGTGAGTGAAGACAATGCAGAATGATTCCACTTTTCCCATGGTACGTCCGCGCCGTGTGCGCGTAGACGAAGCAACGCGCCGATTGGTGCGCGAGCATCATCTGACAACCGACGATTTGATTTATCCGGTGTTCGTTCGTGAAGGTTCGGGCGTGCAGGAAGCAGTGACGTCGATGCCCGGTGTCCACCGTTATTCGCCGGACACCTTGTTGGTGCATCTGGACGAAATCGTTGCGCTGGGCATCCCGGCGGTTGCTTTGTTTCCGGTGATTGAGGCGGCGCTTAAGACGCCGGATGGCCGCGAGGCGGCGAACCCCGATGGTCTTGTGCCGCGCGTGGTCAAAGCCATCAAGGCGCGTTTTCCGGAATTGGCCGTCATCACCGACGTGGCGCTGGACCCGTATACCTCGCACGGTCAGGACGGCATCATCGACGACGCGGGATATGTGCTCAACGATGTCACGCTGGATATGCTGGTACGACAAGCGGCGATGCAGGCTGCCGCGGGTGTGGACATGGTGGCGCCCTCCGACATGATGGACGGTCGTATTGGTCGCATCCGCGCCGCGCTGGAAGCAGCGGGTCACGTCAATACGCGCATCATGGCCTATAGCGCCAAATACGCCTCGGCCTTCTACGGTCCTTTCCGCGACGCCGTCGGCTCAGCCGGTCAGCTGGGTCAGGGCAACAAAATGACGTATCAGATGGATCCGGCCAACACCAACGAGGCCTTGCACGAAGTCGCCCTGGATCTGGCTGAAGGTGCCGACATCGTCATGATCAAACCGGGGATGCCTTATCTGGACATCGTGCGCCGGATCAAGGATGAATTCGCACGGCCGACGGCGGTATATCAGGTCAGCGGCGAATACGCGATGCTCAAGGCCGCTGCCCAGAATGGCTGGCTGGATGAGCAGAAGGTGGTCATGGAAAGTCTGCTGGCGTTTAAACGCGCTGGCGCCGACATGATCCTGACCTATTTCGCGCCGCAGGCCGCCCGTTGGCTCCAGGCCAGCAAATAACGCAGGTCGGTGATGCTGCGCAGTTTGTGGTCGACCCACGGGCTGTTGCGTAACGAACGCGTTACCCAGAGTGTGTGCATGCCCAGACGTTTGGCCATGACCAGATTAGCCAGGCTGTCTTCGATCATGATGCATTGATGCGCCTTGACGTGTTCGCGCTGCAGTAGTTTGAGAAACCCGCTGCGCAACGGTTTGGGCTGAAAGCCGAACGACTCCACCGTGTACACGGCGTCGAAAAAACGTCGTAATCCCGTTTGCGCAAGCACATCGTGCGTATAACGGCGTGGCGCGTTCGAGAAAATGATGCGGCGCCCCGGCAAGGCCTCTAGCGTGTGCGCCAGTGCCGGCGCCGTGATGATCAGCGCGCCGAGATCGTCAAAATTGTGCGTCTCGGCCAGGAAGTGATGCGGGTCGACGCCGTGATGGCGGATCAGGCCGAGTAACGTGGCTCCGTAACGTTGCCAGTAATGTTGGCGTAGCGCCGTCGCGGCTGCATGATCGAGCGCCAGATGACGCTCGATGTAGGCCGTCATCGCCCGGTTGATATGCGGGAAGATATGCGGCGTGGCGTGGTGTAGGGTGTCGTCGAGATCGAACACCCAGACCGGCGCTTTTGCCATGCTGTACTCAGGCAGACTTGATCATCGTGCCTACCCCATGTTGCGTGAGAATCTCGAGCAGCAAGGCGTGCGGTACGCGACCATCGATGATGTGCACCCCCTTTACGCCGTTGCGGGCGGCATCGAGCGCCGACGAAATCTTTGGCAACATCCCCCCGGAGAGCGTGCCGTCAGCCACCATGTTATCGATGTCGCGCGGTGTCAAGCCGGTGACCAGATTGCCGTCCTTGTCGAGTACGCCCGGGGTGTTGGTCAACAACACCAGTTTCTCGGCACCCAGTACTTCGGCCATCTTGCCGGCGACGACATCGGCGTTGATATTGTAGGTTTCGCCGTCAGGGCCAAAGCCGATCGGAGCAATGACCGGGATAAAGGCGCCAGACACCAGGTGGTGCACGATCGAGGGGTCGATCTGCTGAATGTCGCCGACCAGGCCGATGTCAATCAGTTCGCTCGGATTTCCCTGCTTGGGCAGCATCAGTTTTTTGGCACGAATCAGGCCGGCATCCTTGCCTGTCAGCCCCACCGCGTGGCCACCATTCTGGTTGATGAGGCCGACAATATCCTTGTTGACCTCGCCGCCGAGCACCATTTCAACAATGCGCATAGTTTCGGCATCGGTGACGCGCATGCCCTGAATGAACTCGCCCTTTTTGCCGACCTGCGTCAGCATCTGCTCGATCTGCGGGCCACCACCATGGACCACCACGGGGTTCAGGCCGACCAGCTTGAGTAGCACGACGTCGTTGGCGAACGATTGCTTCAGACGCTCTTCGGTCATGGCGTTGCCGCCGTATTTGACGACGATAGTCTTGCCATGGAAGCGCTTCAGGAAGGGCAGAGCTTCGGCCAGAACTTTGGCTTCAAGCGCGATGTTCTCGGGAATTTGGGCGATGTGCATAAGTGGTCCGTCGGTCAGAGGATTGTGCGGCGATTGTAGCGAGGCGGCTCAAGTTCGCAAAGTTGTATGACCGCTACGTTGCAGTCGGTAAATCTTTCAGCGCCAAAATGGCATCCCGGTTGCTGGCCGAAAAACAGGCGGCAGCCGCTTCCGCATAGGGCTGCCAACGCCAAGCGCGATGCTCGTCGGGCGCGATGCGAATGGCGTGGGGTTCCGGTAGGCACAAGGAGAAGACACGTTCGCGGTTATGTGTCACGCCCGGGGCGAAGCGGTGTCGCCACTCGGGCATAATGGTGTAGACGTTTTCACCGGGCCAGGCGCGTAACTGCTCTGGCCGAATACTCAACCCGGTTTCTTCGTGGACTTCGCGAATGGCGGTTTCGAGAAAGCTTTCTTCGCCCTCGCGGCTGCCGGTGACCGATTGCCAGTAGCCCGGGTGCTTGGCGCGTTCCAGCATCAGGATTTGTAGATCCGGCGTATGAATGACCACGAGCACCGATTCAGGGCGCTTGTAGGCGGTCGTCATCATGGGCAGGGCCTCAGCCGATCATCGGCAACAGGGCAACGCCATCGCCGCGCAGTCCGACGAATGCCCAGAACGGTACTTCCTGTTCCTGCCAGCAATGCGTGGCGGCTTGAAAAGCCTCCAGCAGCTTCTGGACACCGGTCGGATCGGTGGCGATCAGATTGTCGGCATCCTCGACGAGAATCACATAGCCGTTGGCCGGTAACCAGGAAAAGTCGCAAAGCATCTCGCCAAGATCGTCCAGGTGCGCCGCCTCGTGTGCTGGGCAGGCCGTCGCCCGGGTCAGAATGTCCATGGCATCGGCCATGCGGGGTGTTTCGGCCAGATCGACGACGATGAGATGCAGGTCGGCGAGACTGCACGCTTCGGCCAGCGCGGCCATGCCACCCGGTGTCAGGTGATAGACGCCTGCCCGCTCATGGTCGGCGAGCAGACGGGCAAAGGCAGCCGGGTTCACGCGCGCAAAGGCCTCGGTCGTTTGCCGTTAGACCGGCGTCGGGGTTTTTGTCTCGGTCGCAACTGGCTGGCGCAGACGAATGTGCAGTTCGCGCAATTGCTTTTCGTCCACCGGCGACGGCGCATCGGTGAGCAGACACTGGGCGCGTTGGGTTTTCGGGAAAGCAATCACGTCGCGAATCGATTCGGCGCCGGTCATCATCGTCACGATACGATCCAGACCGAAAGCCAGGCCACCGTGCGGTGGCGCACCGTATTTCAGGGCGTCGAGCAGGAAGCCGAATTTCTGTTTCTGTTCTTCTTCGCCGATACCGAGCGCACTGAAGACTTTTTCCTGAACGTCAGCGCGGTGGATACGCACCGAGCCACCGCCGATTTCCCAGCCGTTGAGTGCGATGTCGTAGGCCTTGGCCAGGCACTTGCCCGGATCGGAGGCCAGCAGATCGATATGTGCGTCCTTCGGACTCGTGAACGGATGGTGGCAGGCGGTCCAGCGTTTGTCGTCCGCGTCGTATTCGAACATCGGAAAGTCGACGACCCAGATCGGCGCCCAGACGGTGCCGTTCATGAAGTTTTTCTCGTGGCCGATCTTGACGCGCAGCGCACCCAGCGCATCATTCACGACCTTGGTCGTGTCGGCGCCGAAGAAGATCAGATCGCCGCTCTGGGCGCCGGTGCGCTCCAGAATGGTTTTCAGCGCGGTCTCATGCAGGTTCTTGACGATCGGCGATTGCAGGCCGGTTTCGTTCGGCTGCGCGGCGTCATTGACCTTGATGTAGGCCAGACCCTTGGCGCCGTAAATGCCGACGAACTTGGTGTATTCGTCGATTTCGCCGCGACTTAGCGAAGCGCCGCCCGGAATCCGCATCGCGGCGACGCGGCCGCCGGTCGTGGCCGGACCGCTGAATACCTTGAAGGCGACATCGGCGACGGCATCGGTCACGTCGGTCAGTTCCAGCGTCACACGCATGTCCGGCTTGTCCGAACCGAAACGTGCCATGGCTTCAGCGTAGGACATGCGCGGGAACGGGTTCGGCAGATCCACGTCCAGTGCGTCTTTGAAGACATAACGGATGAGGCCTTCCATGAGGCCCATGATTTCCTCTTCGCTCAGGAACGACGTTTCAATATCGACCTGGGTGAATTCGGGTTGACGATCGGCGCGCAGATCCTCGTCGCGGAAACATTTAACGATCTGGTAGTAGCGATCAAAGCCGGCCACCATGAGCAGCTGTTTGAACAACTGCGGTGATTGCGGCAGCGCGAAGAACTGGCCGTCATGCACGCGCGACGGCACGAGATAGTCGCGGGCGCCTTCGGGGGTCGATTTGGTGAGCATCGGCGTTTCGACGTCGATGAAACCGTGATCGTCAAGAAAGCGGCGGAACGCACGGGCAACGCGATAACGCAGTTGCAGGTTTTTCTGCATGGCCGGCCGACGCAGATCCATCACGCGGTGCGTCAGGCGAACGGTTTCCGACAGATGCTCGTCATCGATCTGGAACGGCGGCGTCACCGACGGGTTGAGCACTTCGATGTCGTGACACAGCACTTCGATGCCGCCCGAGGCCAGTGTGGTGTTTTCGGTACCGGCCGGACGCGGGCGCACCTTGCCGGTGATCTTGAGGCAGAACTCGCCGCGTACCGATTCGGCGATCTGGAACATTTCCGGGCGATCCGGATCGCAGACCACCTGCGCCAGACCGCTGCGATCGCGCAGATCGATGAAGATCACGCCGCCGTGGTCGCGGCGACGATGCGCCCAGCCGCAGAGGGTGACGATCTGTTCATTGAGCGAAGGGTTCAGGTCGCTACAGTAATGAGTACGCATGAGAGTTCGTGCTTTTCTTTAGGGGTGGAAATCAGTCGCCGGCGTAGGTGTCGGCGCGCAGGTGGGTGGTTTCGGCGGCGCGGGCTTCTGCTGTTTTGACGGGTAGGGAGGCGGGGGCGACCACACCCATCGAAATCAGATACTTGAGCGCATCCTCGACCGACATGTCGAGTTCGATGACATCGGTGCGCGGCACCATCAGGAAGAAGCCCGACGTTGGGTTCGGCGTGGTCGGCACATACAAACTGACCATGGTATCGCCCAGATGGTCAACGATTTCGCCCCCTGGTGTGCCGGTCAGAAAACCGATCGTCCAACTATCCGGACGCGGGTATTGCACCAGCACGGCCTGACGGAAAGCCTGCCCGGAAGGCGAGAAGACGGTGTCGGAGATTTGTTTGACGCTCTGATAGATCGAACGTACGACAGGGATGCGATGTAACAGGGCTTCCCACCAACGGACCAGTCGCTGGCCGATGAAGTTGGCAGTGAGCAACCCCGTCAGGAAAACGATGAGCAGCGTCAGCAGGGCGCCCAGGCCCGGGAGGTGGAAACCCAGCAGATTGCGCGGTTGCCATTGGGTCGGCAGCAGCATGATCGACTGGTCCATCATGCCCAGAATGAAGGACAGGACCCAGATTGTGATGCCGAGCGGCGCCCAGATCAGCAGACCGGTAATGAAATAACGTTTCACAGAAAATAAAAGCCGGGTGATGGCCCTTGGCAATTCGTCAAACCCCTGATTATAGCGGACCGGAGGCGATCGGGGCGCGGCGGACTGGTTGGTCGGGGGTGAAGCCGTCGCGGCGGGTCAAAGTACCGAGCCGAGCTCAAAGATCGGCAAGTACATGGCGATGACCAGACCGCCGATCAGGCCGCCCAGCACCAGCATCAACAAGGGCTCCATGAGGGTGCCGAGCAGCGCGACGGATTCGTCCACTTCCCGGTCGTAGATGTCAGCCACCTTGCTTAGCATGTCGTCCAAGGTGCCCGACTCTTCGCCGATTGCCACCATTTGTATCAACAGCGGTGAAAATTCGTTCTGTCGAGACAGCGCCACGGAAAGGCTATTCCCCTGATTGATCTTTTGCCGCAGCGTCTGGCTGGCCTGCTGAAAGAGCTGGTTGTCCGTGGCGTCTCCGGCGGGTATCAACGTATCGAGTAGCGGAATGCCTGCTGCATACAGGCTGGCCAGTGTGCGGCTCCAGCGCGCCAACGCGGCGCGGCGTAACAGCGGCCCGAGTATGGGCAACGTTAATTGCCAACGATCCGTGGCTGCTTGCCAACGCGGGTTGCGGCGCCACTGATGCATCAGCCCAAAGCCGCTAGCGGCAAGCAGGATGAGGACAATGATCCCATAATCGCGAAGCGCAGCAGAGCCGTCGATGATGATGCGTGTGGGCAACGGCAGGGCCGCACCGAAACTACTGAAACTGTTTTCGAAGGCCGGTACGACCAGAACCAGCATCAGAACGGTGACGACCAGGGCGACCAGCAAAATGGCTATCGGATAGGTCAGGGCGCCGCGCAATTTGCCGCGAATGCTCAGCATCTTTTCCTGATAATCGGCAATGCGCGTTAGCATCACATCGAGTAGGCCGGACTGTTCTCCAGCGGCGACCAGCGTGCAGGTGAGCGCGTCGAAATTGTCGGGGTGGCGACCAAGTGCCGTGGTCAGTGCTGCACCGGTTTGCAGATCGGCTCGAATCTGCAGTAGTAGACGGGTTGCCTCGGCTTTTTCCTGGCTGCGCGCGATGATGTCGAACGCCGCCAGAATCGGCACGCCTGCCCGGATGAGGGTCGCCAGTTGCCGAAGCAGAAAAGCGATGGTTTTGGCCGGTAATCGAGTCGCGCGCCGTCGGCTGCGATCGACCCGCGTGGGTGTGATGCCTTGCCGGCGGAGTTCGATGCGGGCGCGCACTTCGCTGGCGGCAAGGAGCTCACCGGAAAGGCTGACGCCGTTGGCGCCAATGCCGGCCCATTGGAATCGCAATGCTTTCTGTGTGCCGTCCTTACCGCTCATGGGCTTACCAGGCATCCGTGGCGGCGAGAACTTCGTCGAGCGAGGTTTCGCCCGCCATGACCTTTTCGAGGCCGGCCTGCCGCAAGTCAATGAGGCCTTCACGTTTGGCCTGTGTCGCCATCTCCAAGGTGCTGCCGTTGTTCAGAATAATCTGCTGCAAGGCTTGGCTTACCGGCAGCACCTCGAAGAGCCCGAGACGTCCTTTGTAGCCGGTGTGCGCGCATGTTGCACAACCAACCGGTCGGTATAGCTGCCAGCCGCCGGTGCGGCGCGTGTTGAGCGCGTCGTCGTCAAAGCCGGCGGCGCCAAGCACCGCGTCATCGGTCGTCGTGTCCGCTGTTTTGCAGTGACACAGACGGCGGACCAGACGTTGCGCGACGATGAGCAGGACACTGCCGGCAACATTAAAAGCTGGCAGGCCGAGCTGACGTAACCGTTCCAGGCTGGCGGGCGCCGAACGGGTATGCAGCGTGGACAGCAGCAGGTGGCCTGTTTGTGCCGCTTTGACGGCGACATCGGCGGTCTCGAAATCGCGGATCTCGCCGATCATCAGAATGTCGGGGTCCTGCCGCATGAACGCGCGGAGCGCCACGGCAAAACTGAGCCCGATGCGTTCATCGATGTTGACCTGATTGATGCCGCTGACAGGGATTTCCACGGGGTCTTCGGCGGTTGCAATGTTGACCCCGGGTTGGTTCAGTTCGTTCAAACAGGCATAAAGCGACACGGTTTTGCCCGAGCCCGTTGGGCCAGTCACCAGAATCATGCCGCTGGGTTGATGGATGGCCTGCAACAAATGCGCGCGCTGGGTGTCGTTCATGCCGAGTTGATCGACACGCAGCCGCGCGTTCTGCCGATCCAAAATACGCAATACGATCTTTTCGCCGTAAAGCGTTGGCATCGTGCTGATACGAAAGTCGACCGGGTTGCCGGTATCGGTATCGACCCGCATTTGGCCGTCCTGCGGCAAACGCTTTTCGGCGATATTGAGCCGTGAGAGCACTTTCAGGCGCGAGGCCAGCATGTCCCGTATGTCGGCGGGGGGCGTTTCGGCTTCCTGCAGCAGGCCGTCGATGCGAAAGCGGATGCGGTAGCTGCCTTCGAAGGGTTCGAAGTGGATGTCCGAAGCTTCCCGCGCCACGGCTTCGGAAAGAAGTCGATGCAGAAACTTCACCGCCGGTGCGTCGTCAATTGCACCAACCGTCGCACCAACATTCGCGCCAGCGCTCAAGTCTGTCGAGTT
Source organism: uncultured Dechloromonas sp. (assembly GCA_964604765.1). Taxonomy (GTDB): domain Bacteria; phylum Pseudomonadota; class Gammaproteobacteria; order Burkholderiales; family Rhodocyclaceae; genus Fluviibacter. The sequence goes on from CAZSAE010000006.1 coordinate 24,430, forward strand.
CGGCTGGGCGGCATCCTGAGACGGCGTGCTTTGAACGGCGCATGCCTGCAGACGATCGATCGCGGCGACGAGTTGTCGACAGTCGGCAACCTGGGGCTCGATTCCCCAACCGGATTGGAAGCGAACCAGATTGATGAGCGCGTCATCGGTCGGGTCGGCCATGGCCAGCGACAATTGCCGACCATTTTGGGCCAGAGGCAAATAGCGCGGATCCTGATACAGCGACGGCAACAGATCCGCGATGGGCTGCACTGCCGCCAGCTGGGCGCCAGTGACTAGGCTAAAACCGAAGCTGCGGGCGATGAAGTCGGCGAGTTCACCGCTGTCGATGAGTCCGGCCTGCACCAGTTCGTCGGGTAGGCTCGCCCCTTTTTGAGCGCTGCGTGTCTGGCAACGGCTGATCTCGCTGGCCGGGATGCGCCCGCTCTCGATCAGTGCGCGGGCGAGAGCGCTCATAGGCTACGTTCGAGCAAGACTTCCAGAACGAATCGACTGCCCACGTAGGCAAGCAGCAGTGAGATAAAACCCGCGATGGTCCAACCCGTGGCTTTACGGCCACGCCAACCGCGCAGATGTCGACCAAGCAGTAGTCCACCGAAAATCAGCCACGACAGGAATGCGAATACCGTTTTGTGATCGCCGCGTACCCACTGACCGTAAAACTGTTCGGAAACGAGCAGACCGGTAGCGAGCGATGCGGTCAGCAATAGGAAAGCGATGCTGAGCATGCGGAATAACAGATTCTCCATGCGCAGTAGGGGCGGAAAGCGACTTTCGGCCATCAGGCGTGCCGGATGATGCAGGTCGCGTTCGGCGACCCACAATAAACAGGCCTGCAACGTGGCGAGCAGGAAAACGCCATAAGCCAGCATGGCCAGAATGAAGTGCACGCGAAACAGCAGTGAATCGATACGCAGCAGCGGGTGCTCGACCGGAAAAATTAACGGTAACAGCACGCCGGCCGTCGTTGTCGGCAGAATCAGCGCCAGGAGTCCCCGTTGGCGGTGAGCGAGACTTTCGAAGCCATGCAGCACAACGGCTAACCAAAGAATGACCGAGATCGACAGGGCGAAGGAAAAACGCACGGTGCCGCCACCGAACATGTCGAAATACAGGGCGCCGGCATGGGTGGTCAGAGCAAAACCCAGCAAGGCCGGTGCAACCCCGGCGGAGGGTGTGGTCGCCACTTTGCCGGCCAGCGTGGCTTGCGCCAGACGCGAACCCGACTGAACGGCGACCTGACGCAGCACTTGCCAGCTCAGTAGGCCATAGGCCAACGCCGCGATCAGCGTCAACAGGGTCTCCAGAGATACGGGAAACAGGAAGGGAAGCGATACAATCGGGGACATAGCCCCATTTATAACACGGGGCCGTAACGAATATTCAAGACGAGTGCCCGGGAAACGCCCATGCTGGAAAATCTGACCCAACGGTTGAGCCGTGTTGTAAAAACGATGCGTGGCGAAGCCCGCATGACGGAAGCCAATATCGGCGACGCGTTGCGCGAAGTGCGCATGGCGTTGCTCGAAGCCGACGTGGCATTGCCCGTCGTCAAGGACTTTGTGGCGCAAGTCAAAGAAAAGGCATTGGGTGAAGCCGTTATTGGCTCGCTGACGCCGGGCCAGGCTTTTGTCGGCGTGGTGCACGATCAGCTCAAACAGCTGATGGGCGAAGCGCAGGCGCCGCTGGCACTGAATCAGCAACCGCCGGCCATCATCCTCATGGCGGGTCTGCAGGGCGCCGGTAAAACGACCACCGTCGGTAAGCTGGCACGCTGGCTCAAGCAGAACCAGAAAAAAAAGGTGATGGTCGTTTCCTGCGACGTGTATCGTCCGGCGGCGATTGAACAGCTCAAGCACGTGGCGGGTCAGGTGGGCGCCGAATTCTTCCCGTCGACACCCGACCAGAAGCCCGCCGAAATCGCTGCGGCTGCGGTCGATTGGGCGCGCAAGCATCACGAAGAAGTGTTGATCGTCGATACGGCCGGCCGTCTGGCCATTGATCAGGCCATGATGGATGAGATCAAGGCGCTACACGCCCAGCTCAATCCGATTGAAACACTGTTTGTCGTCGACGCTATGCTCGGCCAGGATGCCGTCAATACGGCCAAAGCCTTTAACGAAGCTTTGCCGCTGACCGGCGTCGTGTTGACCAAGCTCGACGGCGACGCGCGTGGCGGTGCAGCGCTGTCCGTGCGTGCCGTAACCGGCAAGCCGATCAAATTCGTGGGCGTGGCCGAAAAGCTGGATGGCCTGGAGCCTTTCTATCCGGATCGCATGGCGTCGCGCATCCTTGGCATGGGCGATATTCTGTCGCTGGTCGAGGCCGCATCGCAGCAGGTCGATATGGATCAGGCCGCAGCGATGGCGCAGAAGATCAAAAGCGGTAAGGGCTTTGATCTGAACGATTTCCGTGCCCAGATTGCGCAGATGCGTCAGATGGGGGGCATGTCGGCGCTCATGGATAAATTGCCCGCCCAGTTTTCACAAGCGGCGGCCAATATGCCGGCGGGAAGCGACGAAAAAATGGCCAAGCGCATTCAGGGCATCATCGACAGCATGACGCCGGATGAACGCAGCAAGCCAGATCTCATCAAAGCCAGTCGCAAACGCCGCATTGCGATGGGCGCCGGCGTGCAGGTACAGGACGTCAATCGCTTGCTCAATCAGTTCGAACAGACGCAGAAAATGATGAAGCAGTTCGGCAGCATGTTCAAAGGCAAGGGCGGCATGATGAAGGCGATGCGCGGTGCCAAAGCGATGTTCGGCGGCAAGCTGCCCTTTTAAACCTACTGCGCTAAAGATTTACGTAGGTAATCGACTACGCCGGCACGATCAATCATCGTCGCCTCGTTATCGCGACGGCCTTTCACTTCGATCTGACCGGCGGCCAGGCCTTTTTCGCCGACAACCAGACGCTGTGGAATACCGATCAGTTCCATATCAGCGAACATGACGCCCGGCCGCTCGTTGCGGTCGTCGAGCAGCACGTCGAAACCGGCGGCGATCAGTTCTTCATAAAGCTCGCTGGCAGCCTGCTGGATGGCCGGTGACTTGTGATAACCCATCGGCACGATGGCCACGGTGAACGGCGCAATGGCGGCCGGGAAGGCGATGCCCTTGTCGTCGTGATTCTGTTCGATGGCCGAACCGACGATCCGGGTGACGCCGATGCCGTAGCAGCCCATTTCCATGACCTCGGTCTTGCCTTGTTCGTTGAGGAACGTGCAATTTAGCGCTTCGGCATATTTAGTGCGCAGCTGGAAGATGTGGCCGACTTCGATGCCGCGCACGATCTCGAGCAAACCTTTGCCGTCCGGCGACGGGTCGCCGGCGACCACATTGCGCAGGTCGGCGACTTCCGGTTCGGCCAGGTCGCGACCGAAATTGGCGCCGGTCAGGTGCATGTCGACCTCGTTGGCGCCACAGGCAAAGTCAGCCATCACAGCGACCGAGCGGTCGGCGATGACGCGGATGCCCGGCTTGATGCCGACCGGACCGATAAAGCCCGGGATGCAGCCCAACGCCTCTTTCACTTCGTCTTCGCGGGCGAAGCGGAAGGCGCCGATGCCCTGGATTTTGCTGGCTTTGATTTCATTGAGTTCGTGATCCCCGCGCAAGAGCAGCAGGACCAGACCCCCATGGCCGCCCTCGGGGAGTTCCGGGACGATGGCCAGCGTTTTGACGAGGCCTGAGAGCGGGATGTTCAGTGCCTTGGCCACGTCCTCGCACCGAGACTGACCCGGGGTGCCGACGCGCACCAGCGGGGCGTTGGCCGTCGGGCGTTGCGTGGTCGGCGCCAGCGCTTCGGCCAGCTCGACGTTGGCCGCAAAATCCGACGCTGGGCAAAACGCGATATCGTCCTCGCCCGAATCGGCCAGCACGTGAAATTCATGCGAGCCGGTGCCACCGATCGAGCCAGTATCGGCCGCGACCGCGCGGAAGCGCAAGCCCAGGCGCGTGAAGATGCGGCTGTAGGTGTCGTACATGACGCGGTATTCGCGCTGCAGATCTTCGAAGCTGGTGTGAAACGAGTAGCCGTCCTTCATGAGGAATTCACGGCCGCGCATGACGCCGAAGCGCGGGCGGATCTCGTCGCGGAATTTGGTCTGGATCTGGTACAGATGGATCGGTAGCTGGCGGTAGCTTTTGATTTCCTTGCGCACAAAGTCGGTCACCACTTCTTCGTGCGTGGGGCCGATGACGAAGTCGCGTTGGTGACGGTCCTTGAAGCGCAGCAGTTCCGGGCCGTATTGTTCGCCGCGCCCTGATTCCTGCCACAGTTCAAAGGGTTGCACGGCCGGCATGAGCATTTCGAGGGCGCCGGCGCGATTCATCTCGTCGCGCACGATGGCCTCGACCTTGCGCAAGGTGCGCAGACCCAACGGGGTCCAGGTGTAGACGCCGGAGGCTAGGCGACGGATCAGGCCCGCGCGCAGCATCAGTTTCTGGCTGATAACTTCGGCGTCGGCCGGGGCTTCCTTGAGGGTGGTGATCAGAAACTGGGAAGTACGCATAGCGAGAACCTAGGGGCAAAGAGTCGGCGCAGAGTGCGGCCGAACGCTAAATCGAGCGGAAAACCGGCATTCTAGCGGAACCCGGCTTTCGTCTGTTGGGCGGATGTGCCAGAATCAAGGCAATTTCAAATTAACGCAGGTGATTTATGCTAGACCGTGAAGGCTACCGCCCCAACGTCGGCATCATTCTCTGCAATACACGTAATGAAGTCTTCTGGGGAAAGCGCGTCAGAGAACACGCCTGGCAGTTCCCGCAGGGCGGGATCAAGCGCGGGGAATCTCCCGAAGAAGCCATGTATCGTGAGTTGCAGGAAGAGGTAGGTCTTGCCGCCGAGCACGTCCAGATTTTGGGGCGAACCCGCGAGTGGCTGCGCTACGAGGTGCCGGAACAGTGGATCCGTCGTGAGTGGCGCGGCAATTACAAGGGTCAGAAACAGATCTGGTATCTATTACGCCTGACCGGCGGGGATCATCATGTCCAGTTGCGGGCTTCGGCGCATCCGGAATTCGACGCCTGGCGTTGGAGCGAATACTGGGTACCGCTGGAAACCGTGGTGGAGTTCAAACGGAATGTCTATCAGATGGCGCTGACCGAGTTGGAACCGTTTCTGAACGCCGACCGTTTGCGCCATCCGGCCATCGGTCGACGCGGTCGACGCCTGCCGACCGCCCGCGCTGCTGCCGCTTCTTCCGGAGATCCGTCATGATGCGCCGCTGTGTCATATTGCTGTTGTCTTTGCTGGCGATCGAGGGTGCGGTCGCAGCGCAAAACTGTAGCAAGTACTACGAGTGCTATGACTTCGAAGAAGAACCGACCGAAAGTTGGCAAGAACTCAAGGCCAAGTTACCGGCCGCGCCCGACCCCGACAAGCTCATCCCGTTTGAAGTGAGTGTGGCGAACGCCAACCGTTTTTTTGTTGACCCCGCCAGCATCAGCGTCGGCAAGGATGGCGTGGTGCGTTTTACGGTAGTCATCGAATCGTCGGGCGGCGCCCGTACGGTCAATTACGAAGGTTTGCGTTGCGACACTCGGGAGCGGCGTCTTTATGCGTTTGGCCAACCGGACGGCGCCTGGGTTGAAAGTCAGGGGTCCGGCTGGATTCCTGTACACAAGCAACAGCACCGGATGCACAATGGCTATCCGGCCGTGTTGTTTGACGAATATTTTTGTGTTGACCGGATGCCCGTGTCCAGCCCCGGGGCTGCAATAGAATCGCTAAACCGTGGGTCGGCCGCGACTTCCGGCAGGAGATGAGCCATGAATATCGATCGCTTGATTATTGAAGCGGATAAAGTCTTGCGCACGTTGTTCGTGGCGCAGACTAGTGTGCGCCCGCATCCGGACGCGGGGTTGCCGGAGGCGGATTTGGCCGAGGCGGAGCGACGCCATGTGGCCGGCCTGATGCGGGTCAACCACAGTGGCGAAGTCTGCGCTCAGGCCTTGTATCAGGGGCAGGCGTTAACGTCGCGCGATCCGGCCGTGCGCGATGCGCTCAAAGAAGCGGCGCACGAAGAAGTCGAGCATCTGGCCTGGACCGAACAGCGTCTGCGTGAATTGGGTAGCCACACGAGCTGGCTGAATCCGCTGTGGTACGCAGGTTCGCTGACGATGGGCGTGGTTGCCGGCAAGCTGGGTGATCGCTGGAACCTGGGTTTCCTGGCCGAAACCGAAAAGCAGGTTACCGCGCACCTGGAAAGCCATCTGGATCGGCTGCCGGAGGCGGACGTCAAGAGCGCCGCGATCATCCGCCAGATGGCGATTGATGAAACCTCGCACGCACATACGGCGGAGTCGCTGGGGGCTGCGCAGTTTCCGCCGCTGCTGAAGACCTTAATGCAGCAAACGTCGAAACTGATGACGAGTCTGTCTTACCGGATTTGAAAGCTTAGTTTGCGCCGGAGCTTTGCTCGCGCAACTCCAGATCCCAGGTGATTTCGGCAGTGGCGCCCAGCATGGCGGTCGCCGAGCAGTATTTGTCCTTAGATAGGGTGACCGCGCGCTCTACAGCTTCCGGCTTCAGGCCGTTGCCGGTCACGACAAAGTGCAGATGCAGCTTGGTGAAGACCTTGGGGTCGGTGTCAGCGCGTTCGGCCTTGAGCTGCACTTCGCAGCCTGTCACGGGGTGGCGACCCCGCTTGAGAATCATGACCACGTCAAAGGCCGTGCAGCCCCCAGCGCCTACTAGCATCATCTCCATGGGGCGCGGCGCCAAATTACGACCGCCGGCGTCGGGTGGGCCGTCCATCGTCACCATGTGGCCGCTGCCGGTTTCGGCGACAAAAGTCATGTGTTCAGTCCAGACGACGCGACATTCCATGGTGTTCGAGCTCCAGAAGGGAAAGTGATTGCGATTCGCAATTGTAACGGTTGTAAGGCCAAATGCCGCAGTGCGATGATTTCTCATGCCTTATGCCGTCGGCTTTGAGCGCGAATTTTGGCGCTGGCGGAAATAATTTTTTGCAATACAGCAAATTCCCTTGATTTTTTGCTGCTGGGGTTATACATTGATCCTGTAAGCCGAGTGTAAGGAATTGGATGCGCTCGCACGATTGTCTCCTCCACCCTCCTCCTTTGGTGTGGATTTGCGCGGAACCACTTGTGTGGATCCGCGCTTTTTTTTGCCGACGAATCCTGCGGGCGGGGTGATGGATCGTGCGGTGATTAACATTCTGCGTGGTTTCTGTCTGGCCCTGGGACCAGAACCGCCGGGGTGACAAATTCAGAGAAGGCTTGACGCACGTTTTGATCTGTTGCTAGAATGCGCGTTTTCCCAAATTCCGCGCCATCCCTGGCGCCACGGAAGTGCAAAGATGAAAACCTTTTCCGCCAAGCCGCATGAAGTCCAGCGCGACTGGTTCGTCGTTGACGCCACGGACAAAGTCCTCGGCCGCGTTGCGAGCGAAGTCGCACGCCGCCTGCGTGGCAAGCATAAGCCTGAGTACACCCCGCACGTTGATACGGGTGACTTCATCGTCGTCGTGAACGTCGAGAAGCTGCGTGTCACGGGTAACAAGGCTGAAGACAAGAAATATTTCCGTCACTCGGGTTACCCGGGTGGTATCTATGAAACCACGTTCGGCAAGATGCAGCAGCGTTTTCCGGAGCGCGCTCTGGAAAAAGCCGTCAAGGGCATGCTGCCGAAGGGTCCGCTGGGCTACGCCATGATCAAGAAGCTCAAGTGCTACGCCGGTGCAACCCACCCGCACACCGCCCAGCAACCCAAGTCGCTGGAAATCTAAGAGGTTTTTATGGCAGAACAACAATACTACGGTACCGGTCGTCGCAAGAGCGCCGTCGCTCGTGTCTACCTGAAGCGCGGCAAGGGCAACATCGTTGTCAACGGCAAGCCGGTCGATATTTTCTTTTCACGCGAAACCGGTCGTATGGTTGTGCGTCAGCCGCTGGAGCTGGTTGAGCACGTCAATACCTTCGATATCAACGTCAACGTCGTTGGCGGCGGTGAGTCGGGTCAAGCCGGTGCGGTTCGCCACGGCATCACCCGCGCGCTGATCCAGTACGACGCTGAGCTCAAGTCAGCACTCTCGAAGGCCGGTTTTGTGACCCGCGATGCGCGTGAAGTTGAGCGTAAGAAGGTCGGTCTGCACAGCGCCCGTCGCCGCAAGCAGTTCTCGAAGCGCTAATGTTTTTCCGCACCGGGGTAGCAATGCCCTGGTGTGCGGCCAGTTAGCTCAGTTGGTAGAGCAGCGGATTGAAAATCCGCGTGT
>CAZSAE010000007.1:0-32114 GCA_964604765.1 uncultured Dechloromonas sp.
CCATCGACCATACCCAGTACGCGTTCGACTTCACCGCCGAAGTCGGCGTGGCCTGGCGTGTCGACGATGTTGATATGGATACCGTTGTATTCGACAGCGGTATTTTTCGACAAAATCGTGATGCCGCGCTCTTTTTCGATGTCATTCGAGTCCATCACGCGTTCGTCCACCTGCTGGTGGGCGGCAAAGGTGCCGGATTGGCGAAGGAGCTGATCGACCAGCGTGGTTTTACCGTGGTCAACGTGGGCGATGATGGCGATGTTACGAATCGGGCGTGCGGACATGTGTATTAACCGGAATATGAAAAAACTGAAGGCAACCTGCCGCGCGGCTTTGATGCGATGCAACAGGTTAAAAGAAGCCTAAAATTATAGCAGAATCCGATAGATTTCAGGCGCTTGGAAATGGGTTTCCAGCCTAAATGAGCGCACCAACCTTTTAAACGTTCTGTTCAACGTCCTTATTCCGCATCCAGTCGGCGGTTTTAAATAGGGCGTCGATCAGGGCGCGGCGTGTCGCTTCTGAAATCGGCGATTTTTCCAGGCATTCGGTCATGCAGGTCATCCACTGATCCCGCTCCGAGACACCAATCGCGAATGGGAGATGTCGCGCACGTAGACGAGGATGCCCGAACTTCTCTTCGAACAGTGGTGGCCCACCCAGCCAACCCGAGAGGAACCAGAACAGTTTGTCGCGCGAGGTGCTCAGATCCTGCGGGTGCATGGCACGAATTCCGGCAAAACGCTCGTCCAATGACATCAGATCATAAAAATCGTCCACGACTGCCCGCAGGCCGTCTTCGCCCCCCAGAAGTTCGTAATAAGTCTGATCGACGCGTGGGACAACCATGTTGTTTCCTTTGTATGATTCTATCGATGGCGCAATGACGCTACATTTTACTGGTTATGATCCCCAGAAACGGAGAAACAGATGCTCAAGGATTTTCTCAAATTCGCCATTCGTGGCAATGCGGTCGATATGGCCGTCGGTATCGTCGTCGGCGCGGCTTTTGGCACCATCGTCACCAGCCTCGTCAACGATGTCCTGATGCCGCCATTGGGACTGTTGCTCGGTGGTCTGGATTTTTCCAGCCTGTTTGTCGTGCTCAAGGAAGGCACGACCCCCGGCCCTTATGCCACGCCAGCCATTGCCAAAGCCGCTGGCGCCGTCACGCTTAACTACGGGCTATTCGCGAATGCCATGGTGGGCTTTTTCATTATCGCCTTCGCCGTGTATTGGGTGGTCAAGGGCTATAACAAAGCGGCGGACCGGTTGATTCCCAAAGAAGAAGCCGCCCCCAAGACCAAGGCCTGCCCGGAGTGCTGTACGCAGATCCCCGTCGATGCCAAGCGCTGTCCGGCTTGCACCTCCATGTTGAACTAGCGTTTGGTCGTGGTGCGCCGCCTTGCTGCGGGTGCGCTCTTAGCTTTGCCGCCGAGAGGCCGCCCCGGAGCAGCTCCTGCTGTCTTCACCCCTTTGTTGCGCGCTGGCGATACTGACTGACGCGTCGGCGCATGAACATGGTCACGCGCAGTTCGCGGCTCGGCATGACCACGACCGCCTTCAAACCCCTTGGGCTGCCAGGCGGGGATTAACTGCTTCTTACCGTTGCCGATTAGATCAGAGCGTCCCATCGCATTGAGTGCTTCACGGAGCAGCGGCCAGTTGGCCGGATCGTGATAACGTAGAAAAGCTTTGTGCAGGCGACGACGGCGTCCTTCGCGGATCACGTCGACATCCTCCCCCCCACCCTTCAGGCCGCGAAGTGGATTCTTGCGCGTGTGGTACATCGTGGTGGCCAGCGCCATCGGCGTCGGCAAGAAGGTTTGCACCTGATCCAGACGGAAATTATTGCGTTTGAGCCAGAGCGCCAGATTCAGCATATCCTCATCACGAGTGCCCGGGTGCGCCGCGATGAAATACGGGATCAGGTATTGCTCTTTGCCGGCGGCACGCGATGCCGCCTCGAACAACTGCTTGAAACGTTCATAGGCGCCGATGCCCGGCTTCATCATCTTAGAGAGCGGGCCTGACTCAGTGTGCTCCGGGGCGATCTTCAGATAACCACCGACATGGTGGGTGACCAATTCCTTGATGTACTCCGGTGAGCGCACGGCCAGGTCATAACGCAGGCCCGATCCGATCAGAATCTTCTTGATCCCCGGCAACGCACGCGCCTTGCGGTAGAGCTGAACCAATGGGCCGTGATCGGTATTCAAGTTGTCGCAGATATCCGGAAAGACACACGACAGCTTGCGGCATGAAGATTCGATCTTCGGGTCTTTGCAGGCCAATCGATACATGTTGGCGGTTGGGCCGCCCAGGTCGGAAATGATGCCGGTAAACCCCGGCGTTTTATCGCGAATGGCTTCGATCTCGCGCAGGATCGAATCCTCGGAACGGCTCTGGATGATGCGCCCTTCGTGCTCGGTGATCGAACAGAAGGTGCAGCCACCGAAACAGCCGCGCATGATGTTCACCGAGAAGCGAATCATCTCCCAGGCGGGAATTTTCGCATCGCCGTATGACGGGTGCGGCGCCCGCGCATAGGGCATATCGAAAACGGCGTCCATCTCGACGGTCGTTAACGGAATCGGCGGCGGATTCAGCCAGACGTCGCGTTCGCCGTGACCCTGAATCAACGGGCGCGCATTACCGGGGTTGGATTCCAGATGGAAAACGCGCGAGGTGTGCGCGTAGAGCACCGGGTCATCCTTGACCTGCTCATACGACGGCAGGCGAATCGCCGAGTGTTGGCGTGTTTTGCGATGCGCGGCAATGGCATCCTTACGCGGCATGATCTGTACAGGCTGGGCGCCATCTTCGGCCGCAGGCTTGGCGCCGGCGCCCTCCATCGCATAGGGGTTCGTATGAGGCTCGATACGTCCGGGTCGATCAATCTGCGTCGAATCAACGATCTGCCAATCGTCACCCGGCAACCAGCCGCGCGGTGTCATGAAGGCCGTGCCACGCACGTCGCGAATCTGTGCGGCGGTTTCGCCGCGCGCCAACCGGTGCGCCACTTCTACGAGCGCCCGTTCGGCGCTGCCAAAAAGCAACAGATCGGCCTTGCTGTCCGGCAATACCGAACGACGCACCTTGTCCGACCAATAATCGTAATGCGCGATGCGCCGCAGGCTGGCTTCAATAGAACCAATGATGACGGTGGTATCCGGATAGGCCTCGCGGGCGCGCTGGCTATAGACCACGACGGCGCGGTCCGGTCGTTTGTTCGGTTCGGCGTTCGGCGTATAGGCGTCGTCGGAGCGAATCTTGCGGTCAGCGGTGTAGCGGTTGACCATGGAATCCATGTTGCCCGCCGTGATGCCGTAAAACAGTTTGGGTTTGCCTAGCCGGCGAAAATCCTCGGCCGAGTGCCAATCCGGCTGGCTAATGATGCCGACGCGAAAGCCCTGAGCTTCCAGCAGGCGGCCGACCAACGCCATGCCGAAACTCGGATGATCGATATAGGCATCGCCGGTGATGAGAATGATGTCGCATTCGTCCCAACCCAGCTGGTCCATTTCGGCACGCGACATGGGCAGAAACGGCGCCGTCCCGAAACGGTGCGCCCAATACTTGCGATAACTGGTCAGGGGCTTCGGCGCAGCCGAAAAATCAATGGACATCGGGGTTCCTGAAAATCAAAGCGTGAAAGCACGATCGACGGCTTCATCCAGCCGGCGCACGGCAATCACCGTCAAACCGGGTATGGGCGATTTTGGGGCGTTGGCCGCCGGAATCAAGGCGTGCGTAAAGCCCAGTTTGGCCGCCTCCCTCAGACGCTCCTGGCCACGCGGCGAAGGCCGCAGTTCGCCGGTCAAACCGACCTCGCCGAAAACGCAGAGTTTCTGGTCGAGCGGTTTATTTCGGAACGACGACAGGATCGATAGAATCACCGCCAAGTCGGCTGCCGGTTCGTTAATGCGGACGCCACCCACCGCATTGACATAGACATCCTGGTCGGCGCAATGAATGCCCACATGACGGTGCAGAACGGCCAGCAGCATCGACAAGCGTTGCGACTCCAGCCCCACCGTCAGCCGTCGTGGATTGCCCAACGCCTGATCAACCAGCGCTTGCACTTCGACGAGCAACGGCCGCGAGCCTTCCTGAGTCACAACGATCGACGAGCCTGGCACCGGTTCGGGATGGCGCGACAGGAACAGCGCTGACGGATTCGATACCGCCTTGAGGCCCTTCTCGGTCATCGCGAAAACGCCGAGTTCGTTGACCGAACCGAAGCGATTCTTGAAGGCGCGCACCAGACGGAAGCTGGAATGGGTATCGCCTTCGAAGTACAGGACCGTGTCGACGATATGCTCCAGCACGCGCGGGCCGGCCAAGGTACCGTCTTTGGTCACATGACCCACAAACAACAAGGTGATGCCATGCTGTTTGGCAAAACGGGTCAGCTGAGCAGCGCATTCGCGCACCTGCGCCACTGAACCGGGCGCCGAGGTCAGCGCTTCCGACCAGACAGTTTGAATCGAATCAATCACCGCCACACGTGGTTGCCGCGTTTCCAATGTCGCCAGAATCTTTTCGAGGTTAATCTCGGCATAAAGCGGCAGTTCCGGCGCGTCGATATCAAGCCGTTGTGCACGCAGCGCGATCTGTTCGGCCGATTCTTCGCCGCTCACATAAAGCACCGGCACTCGTTCGGATACGGCCGCCAGACACTGTAGGAGCAACGTGCTCTTGCCGATACCGGGATCACCGCCGATCAGCACGACGCCGCCCGTCACCAGGCCACCGCCCAGCACACGGTCGAACTCGTCGATACCCGAGCTTAATCGGGGTGCTTCGCGTGCTTCCACTTTGCCCAGTGATTGCACCCCACTGGCTGGCGCCAGACTGGCAAAGCGATGTGCCGAGGCAGCCGGTTTTTCGGCGACGGTTTCGACCAACGTATTCCACGCATTGCAATCCGGACACTGCCCTTGCCATTTGGGCTGGCTGGAACCGCACTCGGTACAGGTATAGAGGGTTTTAACCTTGGCCATACAGATCACTCGTGCCAGACGCGCGTCACGCGCGGCGATAGCGCGCAGAACAGTTCATACGAAATCGTGCCCGCGCTATCGGCCACGTCGTCGGCCGACAGGCCTTCACCCCAGAGCGTGACGCTGCTGCCGACGCGCGCCGACGGGATATCACTCACATCGCAGCAGAGACGGTCCATGGAAACGCGTCCGGTCAAGGTTGTGCGCTGGTCATCGACCAGAATGGGCGTCTGATTGGTCGCATGGCGCGGATAGCCATCCGCATAGCCGCACGCAACGACACCGATACGCATCGGCCGATCGGCGGTAAAGGTGCCGCCATAACCGACGCGTTCACCGGGCTGGATATCCTGAATGGCGATCAATTGACTGCGTAAGGTCATGACCGGCCGGAGTCCGAGGGCGCTCGCGTTCTTGCCGACAACGGCGCTGCCCCATGGCGACGCCCCATAGAGCATGATGCCCGGCCGTACGATGTCGCCCAGCGCCGCTCGTTCGGCGGGACCCGTTATCAAGGCCGCCGAATTGGCAAAAGAGGTCTGATGATCCATGACTTCCGGCCAGGCTTCGTGCAAACGTTGCAGCTGCCAAGCGGTACCCCGCGAATGATCGGCGTCGGCGAAGTGCGTCATCACGGTCACTTCCGCCACCTGGGCTAAGGCACACAACCGTTTATAAGCGGTTCGCGCATCCGCCAGCGCGACGCCCAGGCGGTTCATCCCCGTATTCAATTTCAGAAATACTGAAATCGGTGTCACCAACGTGGCGTTCGCCAAGACCTCGATCTGGTCCAGACGATGGATCACGGTCGACAGACCCAGTCGTGAAAATTCGACGAGCTCGGCTGGGTCGTAAAAACCTTCCAGCATCAGAATCGGTTCATTGAACCCCTGCTCGCGTAAACGTCTGGCCGCCGGGAGTTCGAGGATGGCAAAACCGTCGGCGACTCCCCGGAGCGCCCTTGCCGATTCGATCAACCCATGGCCGTAGGCCTCGGCTTTGATAACGCCTAGCATCCGGCCGCCCGGGGGAAGCAGATTTTTAGCCAACCGGGCGTTGTGGCTGAGCGCATCCGACGAAAAGGATGCCAACAAGGGCCGTCCCGGCATGGGGATCGAGTTAATGGGCATGATGCGGGATTTTACCCGCAGTAGCCACCTAAGGCGGGTCAGATTGCGACAAATTAGGCGGCGTTGTCATGATCGCGCTGCCCGCCGCTGCGTCGCACAATCGGATGTCATCGTATTCATGCTATAAAGCGGACTGATTGTTACAGGCGAGAAGCATGCCGTTCGGGTTTTACATCATCATGGCCGCGCAATTTTTCTCTGCGCTGGCCGACAATGCGTTGTTGATCGCTGCGATTGCCGCCCTCCGGGAGATGCAGGCCCCGCCGGAGTTCGAACCGCTGTTAAAAACCAGTTTCACGCTTTCCTATGTCGTACTGGCTGCCTTTGTCGGCGCCTTTGCCGACTCCATGGCCAAATGGCGCGTCATGTTCATCAGCAACAGCATCAAGATTCTCGGTTGCGCCATGATGTTCTTTGCCGTGGACCCGTTGATTGCGTATGCGGTCGTCGGCTTGGGTGCCGCCGCCTACTCACCTGCCAAATACGGCATCCTGACGGAATATCTGCCGCACCGTTTGCTGGTCGTCGCCAACGGCTGGGTCGAGGGGCTGACCGTCGGCGCCATTATTCTGGGCGTCTTACTGGGCGGTATTCTGATCAAACCGGATATCGCGCAGGCGATTCTGAGCTTCGATTTTCCGCTGATCGAAACGGGTATCGATAGCGTCGGCGAGATGACCATCGCCATCATCGGTTTGCTTTACGTATTAGCCGCCTTGTTCAACCTGTATGTGCCCGACACCGGTGTCGACCACAAGGTGCTCAGCAAGAACCCGCTTTACCTGTTTCATGAATTCAATCACTGTCTGAAACTGCTGTGGCGCGATCGCCTCGGGCAAATTTCCCTGGCGGTCACCACCTTGTTCTGGGGCGCCGGCGCCACGCTGCAATTCATCGTGATCAAGTGGTCCGAGGTGGCGCTCGACCTCGACCTGTCCAAATCGTCTATGCTGCAGGGCGTCGTTGCCGTCGGCGTTGCCGCCGGCGCCATCATGGCGGCCAAACGCATCACCCTGCGCAAGTCGGTGAGCGTCATCCCCATCGGCATCGGCATGGGTATTTTCGTGCTCATCATGAATTTCGTGACCTCGATGTCGGTCGCCATTCCGCTGCTGATCATCATCGGCTTCATGTCGGGCTACTTCGTCGTCCCCATGAACGCCCTGCTCCAACATCGCGGGCATATCCTGATGGGTGCCGGTCACTCGATCGCGGTCCAAAACTTCAACGAGAACCTGTCGATTCTGGTCATGACCGGGCTGTACTACCTGATGATGAAGCTTGATTTCTCAATCTATACGGTGATCACGCTGTTCGCGCTCTTTGTCGCCGGGAGCATGTATCTCGTGAAGCGTCGTTTCGACGCCAACCAGCGCCAACGCGACGACGTCGCCCATCTGGACGACTGTCCGATGCACTGATGGCGCTCACGACGCCCTATTAAGTTTTAACCAAGGTCGATTCGGCCAGCAGCAGGTCTTGCCAGGACTTCCACTTTTCTTCGGGCTGGCGCAGTAAATAAGCCGGGTGATAGGTCACGACAACGGGAATGCGTCGCTCTCCCTGCGTGCGGTACTGCACGGCACCCCGCAAACTTTGGATAGAGCCTTCGCGGCCAAGCACGGCGTAGGCAGCCGGTCGGCCAAGCGCGACGATCACCTGCGGTTGAATCCATTCGATCTGCTGATTCAGGTAATGGTTGCAGGCATCGATTTCGGCCTTCTCTGGCGTACGATTTTCCGGCGGTCGGCATTTGACGGCATTGGCAATATAAACCCCGGTCTGACGATTCAGTCCTAGCGCCGCCAGCATGGCATCAAGCAACTTGCCGGCCTTGCCGACAAAAGGTAGGCCGGCGGCATCCTCTTCAGTGCCCGGCGCTTCACCGACCAGCAACCAGGTGGCCTTGCGGTCGCCAACACCCGGCACTGCCTGTTTACGTCCCTCGCACAGTCCGCATGATCGACAGGCTCGAATCGTCGCCTCCAGGGTATCCCAGTCGCTTGCCGATTCGACCAGCGACGCATTGGCATTCGAAACTGCATTCGCCTGCGTCGCTGCGTTTGGTCGTGTAGTGGTGCGCCCGTTTTTGCTCGCTGGCGCGGCCGACAAATCGCTAACGGATTGGCCGACAGTCGGTTCGAAACTTACCAGGTTTTCGATCCAGAAGGGATCAATGCCCATCGCTTCCAACCATTGGGGTTGGCTCAATTGTCGACGCCGATCCATCTCGGACGCGTTGGTCATTCCCGTGCCTCCTGGAAGGCAAACTGCATCAACACCGCATCTTCACGACCAGCTGATGAGCGCGCGACTTGCTCATTGAGCGAATCCGCAGGAATCGTGTAGTAGTTTTTGCGCATGCCGACTATTGTAAAGCCGACTGATTCATAAAGGCGTCTGGCTGATCCATTGCTCTCCCGGACTTCCAAAAACAACCGTTGCACGCCCCGAGCCCGACTGTCCTGCATCCATCGGTCGAGCAGCCGACGACCATGGCCCTGACCGATATAGTCGGGTGCAACTGTGATGGTCAGCAGTTCCTCATCGTCGCCAACGCTCATTGTGACAAAATAGCCGGCGATCGCCGTAGGGTTCTGATCGTCATCGCGCAGTACGCACGCGTGCCAGTTACAGCGTAGGGCGTCCTCGAAACTACTCGCCTGCCATGGCGTCAAATGCTGCCGGGCCTCGATGGCGGCGATGGCGGGGATATCCGCAGGCAACATGGCGTCGAAGATCAACGACATGGCTATAACGATAATCCCGCCATGCGCTCATCCGTGGTCAACGCCACGCGATCGCGCACATAGATTGGTAGCGCTGCGGCAGGATCCAGGCGTTCGCCACGGATAAAACGCTGGCTACCGACGCGCGCCAAGGCTTCAGCGGCTGGGTGGCGGATCTGTGCATCGACCAAGCCTGCGTCCTTACACCAAATCGCCACAGACGTATACACGTCCAGAGCCGTGCCAGCCACGCTTTGGCAACCGGCCTGGATAGGCAGTGCTGCCAATTCGTGGGGATCCACCAGACGGGGCGCAAAATCGGCTTCCCAGGTATGGTCCGGCTGACGTCGCCAGGCGGCGGCATAGATCTGATTCATGCGCGCATCCAATAACGTCAACACATGGTTAGCGCCCGTCAGCTGATAGGCCGATTCGGCCAGCGCCTCCAGTGAAGAGACGGCGACTAGCGGCTTGTCGCAGGCCACCGCCAGCCCTTGCGCCAGTGCCGCAGCAACGCGTAAACCTGTAAACATGCCGGGCCCCGCATCGTAGACGATGGCATCTAGATCATTCAGATGCCAACCCAATTCCGCCAGCGCACCTCTGAGTAAGGGCAATAAGGTTTCAGCATGCGGTTGGCCGCTGGGGCACGTCACCGATTCCACGGCAGCCGCGCTAAGTTGACCCGCAACCAACTGGCCCGACCACAGGCAGAATCCCCCGCGATCGGTGGCGGTTTCCAGGCTAAGCAGCTTGATCATCGTTTTAGACCATGGCCCGACGTCAATGATCGTGGTCATGATCGTCTTCGTCGGCGAGCTCGCCGAGAAGCACGACGGCCTGTGCAATGATCGCTTCCTTGCGGCCCACCGCATCCAGATGCTCGTTGGTCTTGGCCTTTACGTTGACATCCTTTTCCGGTAAACCCAGATCGGCGGCGATATTGGCGATCATGGCCGGCACATGCGCTGACAGCTTGGGGCTCTGGGCAATGACCGTGGCATCGATGTTGAGTACGCCGTACCCCGCCGCTTCGACCCGCTTCATGGCTTCGCGCAACAGTACTCGCGAATCCGCGCCGGCGTAGTCGGGATCCGTATCGGGGAAGTGAACGCCGATGTCGCGCAAGGCGGCGCCACCAAACAGGGCGTCGGTAATGGCATGAAGCAACACATCGGCATCCGAATGACCGTCCAGACCATGGGTGTGCGGAATCTCGACGCCGCCAATGATCAGCTTGCGCCCCGCTACCAGCGAATGTATGTCATAGCCTTGTCCGATACGTATCATGCCTTGCTCCTTGTCCTTGAGTTCGCGGCGAGAATCATCTCGGCCAGTGGTAAATCTTCGGGATAGGTGACCTTGAGGTTGGTCAAACTTCCAGGCACCAGGCGTGGCTTTAAGCCCAGTCGCTCAATGGCCGACGCTTCGTCGGTCATCGCCACACGGTCGCCACCGGATAAGGCCTGCTGCAGTTGGCCAACCCGGAACATCTGGGGTGTCTGCGCCTGCCATAGGCCGCGGCGATCCACGGTCGCTTCGATGCGTCCGGAGTCATCGGCACGCTTCAGCGTATCGGCGACGGGAATTGCCAACAGGCCACCGACCGGATCTTCAGCCAAAGTGTCGATTAAGGATTTCAGCTGAACCGGATCCAAGCAGGGTCTGGCCGCATCGTGAACCAGCAACCAGTCATCATCATCTACATTAAGGCTTTCTTTTAACCAATTGATTCCATTGATAACGCTATCGGCACGCGTCGCACCACCCGCATGCACGACATGAATCCGTTGGCCGCCTTCGACCGGCAGGCAACGATCGGACCAGCGCGTATCGCCAGGGGCCAGCACAACTACGATCTGTTCGATGCGCGACTCGGCCAGCAACGCTTGCAGGGCGTGATGAATCAATGGCTGGCCATTCAAAGGCAGATATTGTTTGGGCGTTTCGGTACCAAAACGGCTACCCGTTCCGGCGGCGGGAATCACGGCAGAAAATCGTCTCGACATGGGTCAATTCTATCAGCCACTACCGGCCATGCCCGTTGCCGACCTATAATCTCGGGCTTGCCTACCGATCTGACGGGCACCTGACACCAACGTATGCATTCATCCGGACCGCACCCGCTACCCAACCTCCCTGCCGGCGTCTTACCCGCCCGTTTGCCGGATGTCGGGCAACGCCATGTCATTCCGGGGATCCCCGCTGGTGCACAGAGTCTGCTGATTGCCGAACTGGCGCAACGCCAACCGGTCCGGCTATGGGTAGTCTTTACGGCCGATGCGCTTGAGCGTCAGCGTCTGTTTGACGAACTCCAGTGGCTGCTCCCTGAATCGCGCATCCGCCAGTTACCAGACTGGGAAACCCTACCCTACGACCCATTCTCGCCGCATCACGACCTGATCTCGGAACGGTTGGCCACCCTCTCCGCACTGCAACGACACGACTGTGACATTCTGCTGGTGGCCGTACAAACGGCTCTCTTCCGCCTGCCGCCACCGGCTTTTCTGGCGGCGCATTCGTTCAGCTTCCAGCAAAAACAGACGCTCGACGAAGCAAGGCTACGCGCTCAATTGGGGCTGGCGGGCTACCAGGCCGTTAACAACGTCATCTCACCGGGTGAATTTTCCATCCGCGGCGGCCTGATCGATCTGTTTCCGATGGGCAGCGCCCTGCCTTTTCGCCTGGATCTGTTCGACCGGGAGATCGAAAGCATCAAGACCTTCGACGTCGACACGCAGCGCACGCTGTTTCCGGTGCCGGAAGTCCAATTGTTACCAGCGCGCGAATTTCCGACTGATGACCGCAGCCGCACGCTGTTCCGCCAGCGCTTCCGCGAAGTCTTCGAGGGGGATCCGGCCAAAACCGGTATCTACCGCGACGTCTCGCAGGGCACGCTTCCAGCTGGCATTGAATACTACCTGCCGCTATTCTTTGAAGAGGGCGAAACCGCTACGGTCATGGATTACCTGCACGGCACCGCTGCCAACGCTGATGATGCGCCGATCGTGCTTTTCACAACCGACCTCAGCCCAGCCGTGCAGCATTTCTGGCAGGAAGTCCGCTCCCGTTACACCCTGCATCAAGGGGACAAAGCACGTCCGTTGATGCCACCGGAAGAACTATTTCTTAGCGAAGAAAGTTTCTTCGCCGAGTTCCGTCAGACACCGCGCCTGCTGCTTGGCGAACCCTCGTCCGATGACGCCGTCATCACATCGCTGCCCGCCGTTAGCCTGGATCGTCGTAGTGACGATCCGCTCAGCGCCTTCCGCGACTTTCTGAACCAGCATGCCGGCAAAACCATTGTCATCGCGGAAACCCCCGGGCGTCGCGAAAGCATTCTGAACTTGCTGCAGGACGGCGCTTTGGCCGTGCGCGTGGCCGATACACTGGGCGAAGCGTTGGCCAGCGATGACCGACTCCTGCTCATTACTGGTGCACTGCACGTCGGTTTTTGTCTACCGGACCTCGCGTTCGTCACGGAAGCCGAACTGTTTGCTGGCACGCCACGGCGCAAAAAACAGGCGCGCAAGAAAACGGGCGTCGATAACTGGCTGCGCGACCTGACCGAACTCCGCATTGGAGATCCGGTGGTCCATGAAAGCCATGGCGTCGCGCGCTATCAGGGCCTCACCCACCTTGATCTTGGTGACGGCGATACCGAATTCATGGTGCTGGAATTCGCCAACGACGCCAAGCTCTACGTCCCCGTTTCACAGATGCACCTGATCAGCCGCTATTCGGGCGGCGACCCGGATCACGCGCCGATCCACACCCTGGGGAGTGGACAGTGGGAAAAGGCCAAACGTAAAGCCGCACTGCAAGCGCGCGACACGGCGGCCGAATTGCTGGCGCTCTACGCCACCCGTGCCGCTCGGCAGGGACATGCCTTCGAATGGACGGAAACCGATTACGAACGTTTTGCCGATGGTTTCGGTTTTGAGGAAACCGTCGATCAGTCGGTGGCGATTGACGCCGTGCTCTCCGATATGCGTTCCGGCCATCCGATGGACCGACTGGTCTGTGGCGATGTCGGCTTTGGTAAGACAGAAGTGGCCTTACGGGCGGCATTTGCTGCCGTGGCCGGCGGCAAGCAGGTCGCCGTGCTCTGCCCGACCACCCTGCTCTGCGAACAGCACGCCGAGAACTTCCGCAACCGTTTCGCCGACTGGCCGGTCAAGGTCGTCGAACTCTCCCGTTTCCGGACCGCCAAGGAGAGCCAGATCGCCCTCGACGATATGGCCGAGGGCCGCGCCGACATCGTCATCGGCACGCATCGTCTGATCCAGAGCGATGTCAAATTCGCGCGTCTAGGCTTGCTTATCATCGATGAAGAGCACCGTTTCGGCGTCAAACAGAAGGAACAACTCAAGGCACTGCGGGCCGAAGTCGATGTCCTGACGCTCACCGCGACGCCGATCCCTCGCACGTTGGCCATGTCGCTCGAAGGCTTGCGGGACTTCTCCGTTATCGCCACCGCGCCGCAGAAGCGGCTGGCCATCAAGACCTTTGTCCATACGCTCTCCGACGGCGTCATCCGCGAAGCCATCCTGCGCGAACTCCATCGCGGCGGCCAGGTTTACTTCCTGCATAACGAAGTCGATACCATCGAGAATATGCGCGAACGTCTGGTGAAACTGGTGCCTGAAGCCCGCATCGTCATTGGTCACGGCCAGATGAACGAACGCGAGTTGGAAACCGTGATGCGCGATTTCACGCAACAGCGCGCCAACGTTCTGCTCTGCACCACCATCATTGAAACCGGCATCGACAATCCGCACGCCAATACCATCCTGATCAACCGCGCCGACAAGTTTGGTCTGGCCCAGTTGCACCAACTGCGTGGCCGGGTCGGCCGGTCGCACCATCAGGCCTATGCCTATCTGATGGTGCAGGACATGAAGGGGCTGACCAAAGCCGCCAAACAACGCCTGGAAGCTATCCAGATGATGGAAGAGCTGGGTTCCGGTTTCTATCTCGCTATGCACGATCTGGAGATCCGTGGCGCCGGCGAGGTGCTCGGAGATTCGCAATCCGGTGAGATTCAGGAGGTTGGCTTTGCACTCTTCACCGAAATGCTCAACCGTGCCGTCAAGGCCATGAAGGCGGGCGAAACGCCGGATCTGGAACAGCCGCTCGGTATCGGCACCGAAATCAATCTGCACGTGCCCGCCCTATTGCCGGACGCTTACTGCCCCGACGTACACGAACGTCTGAACCTCTACAAACGCCTGTCGAACAGCGACAACGCCGATGAGCTCACGCTGCTGCAGGAAGAGCTTATTGATCGCTTCGGCGCGCTACCGCCGCAAGCCGAATCGCTACTGGCGACGCACCAGATCCGGTTGCAGGCCGTGCGTTGGGGCATGACCAAGGTCGACATCAATCAGGATCAGATTCTGGTCCAGTTCGGCCCTCAGACACCGGCCGATCCGATGACCTTGCTCTGGTTGATCCAGAATCGCCGAGACATGAAACTCGCCGGGCAGGATAGAATTATTGTTTCGCGACACATGCCGACGCTTTCTCAGCGCATACAAGCCTTCCGCGAGTTATGTGCCTTGCTAGAGAAATCGCCCGCCGAACTGACCAAGCACGCCAGAAACAACTAAACGGACAAACCATCCAACCCGAACGGATTCGATCATGACTCAGAGCGCCCATCAACCCATCAGCAACCTGCACATCGCGGCCTTCGACCCGATGCCGACGCCGGATGCGATTCAGGCGCAACTCCCGCTCAGTGCCAAGGCTGCCAAAACGGTTTCGCATGGCCGCGCCCAACTGATGGAGATTCTCGAACACAAGGATCCGCGCCCCTTCGTCGTCGTTGGTCCCTGCTCGATTCATGATCCCGAAGCCGGTCTGGACTACGCGCGTCGACTCAAGGCGCTGGCCGACGAAGTCGCCGATGCGCTCATGATCGTCATGCGCGTGTACTTCGAAAAACCGCGGACGACGGTCGGCTGGAAGGGTTACATCAACGATCCAGACATGGATGATTCATTCCGCGTTGATGCCGGCATGGCCAAGGCCCGCGAGTTTCTGCTTGCCGTCAACGAACTGGGCCTGCCGGCCGGTACTGAAGCACTGGATCCGATTTCGCCGCAATACCTGGGCGACCTCATTGCCTGGAACGCCATTGGCGCCCGTACGACCGAATCACAAACCCACCGTGAAATGTCTTCGGGCCTGTCGACGCCGGTCGGTTTCAAGAACGGCACCAACGGCGATCTTACGATTGCCATCAACGCGATTCTCTCGGCCAGCCGCCCACACAGTTTTCTGGGGATTAACAGCGACGGCCGCGTCGCCATCGTGCGTACCAAAGGCAACCCTTACGGCCATATCGTGTTGCGCGGCGGTGACGGCCGTCCGAATTACGACACCGTTTCGGTCACGCTGGCCGAAAATGCCATGACCAAGGCCAAGCTGCTGCCCAATGTCATCGTCGACTGCTCGCACGC
Organism: uncultured Dechloromonas sp.; assembly: GCA_964604765.1. GTDB lineage: Bacteria > Pseudomonadota > Gammaproteobacteria > Burkholderiales > Rhodocyclaceae > Fluviibacter. Next base: position 15,333 of record CAZSAE010000007.1, read on the forward strand.
CAACAGCAACAAGAACCCCGATTTGCAGCCACTGGTCATGGCCGATGTGATCAGCCAGATCGTTGCCGGCAATAAGAACATCACGGGTCTCATGATCGAGTCGAATCTCGTTGCTGGTAATCAGCCGATTCTTGCCGACCGCAGCAAAATGACCTACGGCTGCTCGGTGACCGATGCCTGCGTCAACTGGCCGACCACCGAAGAGATGATCCGTGACGCGGCCAAGCGCCTGCGTCCGATCCTCGCCACACGCGAAACCCGTCAAGGTTGATCGATGAACGATCTGGTCGTCTACGGCGGGCCGGTGCCCACCTTTCTGATCGAGTCGATTCAGGCGCAGCTCAAGCCCACGGTCGCCAAAGCACAGGGCGTGCAGGCGATCCGTTTTACGGATGTGGGTGCCATCCAGACGGCTGATATTTCGGAAGCGATTCGCCACGGCCTCGCCAACGAGCGACTCGATTGGGCGCTTATCCCCGCAGGCCGCACGCTGAATGACTTTAAGCTGGTGGTCTTCGATATGGACTCGACACTGATCAATATCGAGTGCATCGACGAGTTGGCTGATTTTGCCGGGCGCAAGGCCGAGGTGTCGGAAATCACCGAAGCCGCCATGCGCGGCGAGATGGATTACCGTGAAAGCCTGCAAAAGCGGGTCGGCGTCCTAGCCGGGCTCGACGCCCGAGTACTGTCGCGGGTATTTTCCGAACGTCTACAGCTGAATCCGGGCGCGCGCGAATTGCTGGAAGCACTTCAGAACGCCAATATTCACACGGCGCTGCTGTCGGGCGGCTTCACTTATTTCACCGAGCGATTACGCATCGAACTGGGGTTGGACTTCGCGACTTCGAACGAACTGGAAATCGTCAGCGGCAAACTCACGGGCCGGGTCGTTGGCAATATCGTCGATGCGCAAGCCAAGGCCGATACGTTAAGGGCCTTGGCCGAAGAATTCGGACTCACGCAGGATCAGGTCATGGCGGTCGGCGACGGCGCTAACGACCTGCTCATGATGGCGGCCGCCGGCACCTCAGTGGCTTATCACGCCAAGCCGGCGACTCAGAACAAGGCGACCCATGCGATTAACTACAGCGGTCTTGACGGGATTCTAAGCCTCTACCCACCCCGATATCCGCCAAACTAGGTGGCGGTTTGAAAAGGCTCAGCGCGCTTCGCGCAGTCGGGCATTCAGTTCGTCAACGACTTCCGCCCAGTCGGCATCGTCCTCGATTTCTTCCGCCAGAAATGTCGCCTGCGAAGCGGTCCAGAAAGAAGCTTCTTGCAACAGACAGTGATCCGGCAAGGGCCGATGCTGTTCGATAAACGCATCAATTTCCGCCGTTTCGCTGGGTAAACCGAGCTGTTTGAACAGGTTGTTTATCGAATGAATGGGGTTTTGCATGTCGGCCTTCGTCAGAGGGTGATCAACGTTCGTCAATCCAGGTTTGCTGGATCGCTTCTAGGATACGCTCACCGCAGTGTTTCGGATCATCGTCGAATTCGGGCAATGCGGTTACCCAGTTCATGAGATCGACAAAGTTGATTTTCATTGGGTCCTGATCCGGGTGTGCTTCGATCAACGCCTCGGCAATGTCCAGCGTGTCAGTCCATTTAAGTCCCATGATTAGCGCTTCCCTTCCCTCGTCATATTGATCGAATACTTGGGAATTTCAATCACCAGCGGTGCTTCGGCCACGATGGCCTGGCACGACAGGCGCGATTCCGGTTCTAGGCCCCAAGCCTTGTCGAGCAGATCCTCTTCGAGTTCGTCAGGTTCATTGAGCGATTGATAGCCCTCGCGGACGATGACATGACAGGTCGTGCAGGCACAGGAGCATTCACATGCATGCTCGATCTCGATGCCGTTTTCGAGCAAGGTTTCACAAATCGACACACCCGTCGGTGCTTCCAGAACGGCGCCCTCTGGGCAATACTCGGGGTGCGGTAAAACGGTCAGTTGGGTCATTGGGATTCCTTTACAGCTTGTTCGATGGGTGCAGCTGTTCGATCGTCGCTTCGATCGACTCGATCGATCTCCCCGACAGTGCGCGGTTAACCGCCTGGTTCATGCGACGCCCGGCAAACTCCTTGCAATCGGCATCCAGATCGTCCATGGCAATCGTAATCTGCCGGCGGTTTCCGGATAGATTTGCCGTCTCCAGTTTGACGATACCCGATTCAATCAACTGGGCCTCTTCTGCATTCAGCAAATGACGATCCTCCTGCAAGGCCGAACGCACGGCCTCAATCAGGCGTTGCGCATCAACCTGGGTTTCTTTCAGTGCACGCGTCTGGGCATCGTCACGCGCGTTATCGACTGAAGCCTTGAGCATGCCGGTGATCTGATCGTCGGACAAACCATACGAAGGCTTCACTTCGACATGCGCTTCCACACCTGTCGTCTGTTCTCGCGCCGTGACGGACAGCAGGCCATCCGCATCGACCTGGAAAGTCACACGGATACGCGCTGCACCGGCCACCATCGGCGGAATACCGCGCAATTCAAAACGCGCCAACGAGCGGCAATCGTCGACAAGCTCACGTTCGCCTTGCAACACATGGATCATCATGGCCGTCTGACCGTCGCGGTAAGTAGTGAATTCCTGGGCGCGCGCGACCGGTAACGTGGAATTGCGCGGAATCACCTTCTCGACCAGCCCCCCCATCGTTTCCAAACCTAGCGACAGTGGTATTACATCGAGCAGTAGCCAGTCTTCACCCGGTGCCCGATTGCCTGCCAGCAAGTTGGCCTGAATGGCAGCGCCCAGCGCCACCACTTTATCCGGGTCCAGATTGTTCAGCGGTTCCTGTTTAAAAAAGTCGCCGACGGCGCGCTGGATTAACGGAATACGTGTCGCGCCGCCCACCATGACCACACCTTGCACATCTTCAGCGCGCAGGCCTGCATCGCGCAGCGCTTTCTTGACGGGTTGGAGCGTCTTCGAAACCAAGGTCTGACTGATCTCGGCAAAGGTCGCCATATCCAGCGTCAGATCGACGATCTCGCCAGATGTCAGCCGGGCCGTAATGGGCGCTTCCGGATGCGTCGACAGGTATTCCTTGGCTTCCCGGGCACGCAACAAGAGCAGCGCCGTATCTTCAACCGTCGGCGGCGACTTCAGCTTGGCCTGATCCAGCACCCAACAGTAAATCCGTCGGTCGAAATCATCGCCACCCAATGCCGAATCGCCCCCCGTGGCCAGGACTTCGAACACGCCACGCGTCAGTCGCAGGATGGAAATGTCAAAGGTGCCACCGCCCAGATCGTAAACGGCGTAGACGCCTTCGGCGGAATTATCGAGGCCATAAGCCACGGCTGCTGCCGTAGGCTCGTTGAGTAAACGCAGCACATTCAGCCCGGCCAGCCGTGCCGCATCCTTGGTCGCCTGGCGCTGCGCGTCGTCAAAATAAGCCGGCACGGTGATCACGGCGCCGACGATCTCTTGTTTGAGCGTTTGTTGGGCACGCTCATTCAATACCCGCAGAATCTCCGCCGAGACTTCAACCGGCGTCTTGACGCCCTGACGGGTCTTGACGCTCACCATGCCCGGCACATCGACCAGATCCAGTGGCAAGTTTTCGCGATGTTCGATGTCACGATAGCCTCGCCCCATCAGCCGCTTCGCCGAAGCGATCGTATTCTTGGGATCCTTGGCGATCGCTTTTAATGCGTCATATCCGACCTGTACCGTTCCCGATTCCATGTAGCGCACGACGGATGGCACCAGCGCACGACCTTCGGCGTCGTTCATGACATGCGCCATCCCCGAACGTACGCTGGCAACCAGCGAGTTCGTCGTGCCAAGATCGATCCCGATGGCATACCGGGTTTGATGGGGTAGCGGACTTTCTCCGGGTTCGGCGATTTGCAGCAAAGCCATGATGTTTAACTCGGGTAAAAAACTTAAAACAACTAGTTAGGTCAGTCGTCACAAGCCAAATTAGTGATTTTCCAGATCGAAGATTGCATCATCGATGCCTTCGTGTAATTTTTCCAGAAACATGAGGCGACGGACAAGTTCTACGGCATCGGACAGCGTCTTTGACTCGTCAAGCGCGATCGCCAATGCCTGGTATGCAGCGTCAATCTCATCGGCAATCGTCGTCTGAATATGGGCGAGTGCCTCAACGTCGCCATCGGCACGGGCGTCATCCACTTGCTCCCGCCAAACCATCTGGCTCATCAGAAACTCGGGCGACATGGCGGTGTTCGATTCGCTACCCACATCGACGTCGGCTAACTTGAGCAGGTAGATCGCGCGCTTGAGTGGCGAACGTAGCGTTTGATAAGCCTCGTTGATCTGCGTGGCCAGCATCATGGATGCGCGGCGTGCCGCATCGTCGGCGGCTGCGAAGCGGTCCGGATGAACTTCCCGTTGCAGCTGGCGAAACCGATCATCCAACGTGGCTTGATCAACAGCGAAGCTTTTCGGCAGATCAAGTAACGTGAAAAAATCCGCGTTAAGTCGATCGGCCGTCACAAGCCGATCAGACATGGAAGGATTCACCGCAACCGCATTCGTCCTTGACGTTCGGGTTGTTGAACTTGAAACCCTCATTCAGGCCTTCGCGGGTGAAGTCCAGCTCGGTACCATCCAGATAGGCCAGGCTTTTCGGATCGATCACGATCTTGACGCCGCTCGACTCGAAGACCACATCATCCGGGTTCAATTCATCGACGTATTCCAGCTTATAGGCCATACCCGAACAGCCAGCGGTACGCACACCGAGACGCAGGCCGATGCCTTTACCTCGTTGCGTCAACGCCTTGCCAACATGTTTGGCGGCTGCTTCCGTCATCGTGATACTCATGATGCGTTCTCCAATCAGGCGGTCAGGAACCCTGCTTCTTCTTGTAATCGGCTACGGCCGCCTTGATGGCGTCTTCGGCCAGAATCGAGCAGTGAATTTTCACCGGCGGCAGCGCCAGTTCTTCAGCGATGGCGGTGTTTTTGATCTCCAGCGCTTCGTCCACGCTCTTACCCTTGACCCATTCAGTCACCAGCGAACTCGACGCAATCGCCGAACCGCAGCCGTAGGTCTTGAACTTGGCGTCTTCGATGACACCTTCCTTGTTGACCTTGATCTGCAGTTTCATGACGTCGCCGCAGGCCGGTGCACCGACCATGCCGGTACCCACGCCCTCTTCTTCCTTGCCGAACGAACCAACGTTACGGGGGTTCTCATAGTGATCGATCACTTTAACGCTGTATGCCATTTTCTGACTCCTTTTTCTCTGTTATCGGGGCGTTTAGTGGGCCGCCCATTGAACCGTGTTGAGATCGATACCTTCCTGAACCATTTCCCACAAGGGAGACAGCTCTCGCAGGCGCCCGATCTGTTTGTGCAGCAGATCAACCGTGAAATCGACTTCTTCTTCGGTCGTAAAACGGCCGATCGAAAACCGTATCGACGAATGCGCCAGCTCGTCGTTCAGCCCCAGTGCACGCAACACGTACGACGGTTCTAACGATGCCGACGTACAGGCCGAGCCTGAGGACACCGCGATATCCTTCACGGCCATGATCAGCGACTCACCTTCGACGTAAGCAAAGCTGATGTTCAGGTTATGCGGAACGCGCTGCTCAAGATCACCATTGACGTAAATCTCCGGCAGATCCGACAAGCCCTTGAGCAGACGATCGCGCAAGGCACGGATGCGGATATTTTCTTCTTTCATTTCCAGACGTGCCAGGCGGAAGGCTTCGCCCATCCCGACGATGAGGAAGGTCGGCAGCGTACCCGAACGCATACCGCGCTCATGGCCGCCCCCATGCATCTGCGCTTCGAGACGCACGCGCGGCTTACGACGCACATACAGCGCGCCGATGCCCTTCGGACCATAGGTTTTGTGCGCCGAAAAACTCATCAGATCAACTTTTAGTTGCGACAGATCGATATCGATCTTGCCGGTCGCCTGCGCGGCGTCCACATGGAACAGAATGCCCTTGCCGCGCAGCAATTCACCGATCTCGGCGATGGGTTGGATCACGCCGATCTCGTTATTGACGGCCATGATCGATACCAGAATCGTATCCGGGCGCAATGCGGCTTCAAGCGCGGCCAAATCGACCAGGCCGTTCGGCAGCACGTCCAGATAAGTGACTTCGAAACCCTGACGCTCCAGCTCGCGCATCGTATCAAGGACAGCCTTATGCTCCGTCTTGACGGTGATCAAGTGCTTGCCCTTGTTCTGATAGAAGTGAGCAGCACCCTTGATCGCCAGGTTGTTGGCCTCGGTCGCACCAGAGGTCCAGACGATTTCTTTCGGGTCGGCGTGAACCAGTGCGGCCACTTCAGCGCGCGCATTTTCGACGGCCGCTTCCGCATCCCAACCGTACTGGTGCGAACGCGAGGCAGGATTGCCGAATTTTTCAGTCAGATAAGGCAGCATCGCCTCGACCACACGCGGATCGATGGGGGTAGTTGCCGAGTAATCCAAATACACAGGGAACTTCATGTCAGACTCCAGAGTTAAAACGTCAGGCCACAGCGGCAAAGCGCTGTAGCTGACTCAAAACCTTATCCAGTTGCGCCATGAAGCGTTCAACGGATTCTTTGTCACTTGCGGCATGAGACATCATGCCCAAGCTGATGCGGATGGCGCCTTTGGCTAGCACCGGATCAACACCCATGGCCTGCAATACGGCCGAAGCGCCGGCCTTGCCCGAACCGCAAGCGGCGCCGCTCGAAATCGCCACATGATGACGATCCAGCAAGGACACCAGCGTTTCGCCATCAATGCCGGGAAACGCGGCATAAGTCGTATTGGGTAGCCGCTCGACTGTATCGCCGAATATGATCGCACCACGCTGACGCAGTGCCGTTTCTAGCCATGTCCGAGATTCAAGCGCCTGCTGGGTACGCGCACCGAGGGCCGCAGCAGCACGCTCACAAGCCACCCCAAAACCGACGATGGCGGCCACATTCTCCGTGCCGGAACGTAAACCACCCTCCTGCCCACCCCCATAAATCAGCGGCTGCAAGGGCATTGCGCGATCACGAATCAGCGCCGCCGCGCCCTTCGGGCCGCAAATTTTGTGGCCCGAGATCGTGAGCGCCGACAAGCCTACGTCATTCAATTGACGAAAACTGAGCGGGTGTTTACCGAAAGCCTGTACCGCATCGCTGTGGAACCATGCGTCGTTGGATGCGCGATTTGCCGCAGCTAGCGCAGCCACCGGTTGTACGACACCGGTTTCGTTATTCGCCGTCATCACTGACACCAAACGCGTCTGCATGGTTAAACCCGTCAATGCATGGGGGGCTAGCACACCAGTTTGATCAACCGGCAGTTCGATAAACCCAAAGCCTTCCTGCTGCAGCGCCTGCATCGGTGCCAGTACGCACGGATGCTCGATTGAGGTGCATGCCAAATGAACAGGTTGCCTCATTTCGTGGCGCGCTGCGCGGGCCACGCCCTGGATGAGCAGATTGTTTGCCTCGCTACCGCTCGCCGTAAAAATGACTTCGGAAGGGTCGGCATCGACTGCCGACGCCACCTGTTCTCGCGCGCGCTCAATCGCGCGCCGCGCCAAACGACCGCTTTCATAGGTCGCCGAGGGATTGGCGAACTGCGCCGTCAAGAACGGCAACATCGCCTCACCCACGACGGGATCGACGGGCGTGGTCGCGTTGTGGTCAAGATAGAGCGAGGTACTCATGGCAACGACGTCGGCACGGAATGATGAACGATTAAGCGGCCTGGGCAACGTTGAAAGCCACCGCCTTACCGGCAGCGGCCTGATTCTGATTCGCCGCAACGCGTTGCCGCTGTTTATCGACCAACTCGGCCAGATTCACCGACGCCAGATAATCCAGCATCTTGCGATTCAGTGTCGACCAAAGATCGTGTGTCATGCAGCGATGATCGGATTTGCAGTTTTCGCGGCCACCACACTGCGTCGCGTCGAGCGGTTCATCGACGGCGATAATCACGTCCGCCACGGTAATCTCGGTTGCATTGCGCGCCAGACAATAACCGCCGCCCGGGCCGCGCACGCTTTCCACGATGCCGTGGCGGCGTAATTTGGCGAAGAGCTGTTCCAAATAGGATAGCGAAATACTTTGTCGTTCGCTGATCGCGGACAGGGTCACCGGCTTTTCACCGCCATTAAGACCCAGATCAATCATGGCGGTCACCGCAAAGCGGCCTTTGGTCGTCAATCTCATGTCAGGCTCCTACTGAGGCTGGATAGAGCGTTATTTGCGGGTTTTCCGACCCGCCCCTATATCCAAGTATTTTTATCAACTATAAGGGTGCCCAACCTATTAGTCAACTATTTTGCTCAGGTATTTCGGATCGAACTTATCCGCCACTTCTTTGGCCTCGGCCACCGGCATCCCGGAGGCTTCCAGCTTCTTGAGCAACTGCTCGAGCCGCTGGTCTGTTTCCGCTGCATGTTCGAGCAAGGCATGTAGTGCCTTGGCATACGGGTCACTGGCGTCGCGGTTGATCGCATAGGCTGCGAAACCGGTTTTACCAGGCCCGGGCTGCACTAACGTTTCAGGCTTGTCGTTTTCGATAATGCGCGCTGGGTTGCCGACTGCAGTCGCGCCGGCCGGTACATCCTTGACCACCACGGCGTCACTTCCGACGCGGGCGCCCGCACCGATGGTGATGGGCCCCAGGACTTTGGCGCCAGCGCCGATGACGACGCCCGACTGCAGGGTCGGGTGGCGGCGCCCTTTGTTCCAACTCGTGCCGCCCAATGTCACACCGTGATACAGCGTGACATCGTCATGGATGACGGCCGTTTCGCCAATGACTACCCCCATGCCATGATCAATAAAGAAACGACGGCCAATCGTGGCCCCCGGGTGAATTTCGATCCCGGTCAGGAAACGCGAAATGTGCGAAATGAAACGCGCCAGCCAGTAAAAATGCCACTGCCACAAGCGATGCGCCAGACGGTGAAACAGCATCGCGTGCACGCCCGGATAGCACGTCACAATTTCCAACGTGGAACGGGCGGCCGGATCACGATCAAAAATCGATCGGATGTCTTCACGAATGGACTTAAACATTGGCGGCTAACTTGATGATTTGTGGCGGTTTTGGCAAATAAATTGACGGCTTAACTACATTTGGATTGTACTAATCCTGAGTTTTTTAATCAACCTTCCCAGGCTTGTTGCCGTCGCTCAACGCACCAACGATGCCACGCAGGATATTGACCTCATCCACCTCCAGGCGCGTACGTTCAAAGATCCGCCGGATCTTGGGCATTAGCCGGCGCGGTCGCTCCGGGTCATGAAATCCGACGGTGATCAGCGCCTTTTCCAGTTGCGCGTAAAAACCTTCCACGGCATCCGACGACGCCAGTGCCGAGGCGTAGCGCGTGGTATCCGAATTTACTTCCACCGCCATGCCTGACTGTTCGCGCAGCAGATAGGTCATGATCTGCACCGCTGCCGCCAGATTCAACGACCCATACGCAGCGTTTGTCGGAATACTCACCTCGGCGCGACAGAACTGCAACTCTTCGTTCGTGAGTCCGTTGGTCTCATTGCCGAAAACAAAAGCTGACGGCGCAAACGATGCAGCTTGCCAGTACTCCCATGCGGCCGACACCGCGGCGCGCGGCGCCATGGGTTGCGGACCCAATTCCCTGGCGCGCACCGTCAAACCGAACACACCGAGGCAATCGTTTAAGGCCTCCGGTAGCGTCTCGACGACCCGACACGACGCCAGCAAATCGGCCGCCCCCGAGGCGCGACGGATGGCCACCTCGTCGATCGCGCAAAGCGGATTGACCAGGACGAGTTGGAACCCTTCGCTGAGACCCATGGTTTTCATGGCGCGCGCTACCGCGCCGATATTGCCCGGATGCGACGTACGACAGAGTACGATGCGCTGTGCATTCAAAAATGCGCGACCAGCGGTGGATTGAAGCGAAATTTCCGGACTCATCTAAACTGGTTTTCCCTCACGGCAATATCGACCGGCAGACGGTCAGCAGGTACAATACGCGCTTTACGGCGAACCAGTGTGGTTCTGCCCTTTGCTCTGTGTCCCTGATATGCATCCCTTTCTGAATGTTGCCGTTAAGGCCGCACGTCGTGCTGGCCAAATCATCAACCGAGCTGCGCTCGAACTCGACAATCTGCAAGTGGCCCGCAAAGGCCAGAGCGACTATGTCACGCAGATCGATCGCGCCGCCGAGGATGCCATCAAGGAAATCCTGCTCGAAGCCTATCCGAGCCACGGCATTCTAGCCGAAGAAACCGGCAAGACCCCGGGCAAATCCGAATTCGAATGGATCATTGATCCGCTCGACGGCACCACCAATTTCATTCATGGTTTTCCGCAATATGCGATTTCGATCGCGTTGGCGCAGGAAGGCCAAATTGCCCACGGCGTCATTTACGACCCGACCCGTAACGAACTCTTTACCGCCAGCAAGGGCCGTGGCGCATTCCTGAACGATCGTCGGATTCGCGTTAGCCGTAGCGACCGCTTGACCGACACCCTGATCGGTACCGGCTTCCCCTATCGCGCCTTCGACCGCGTTGATGCCTACATGGGCGTTTTCCGTGAACTGACCGAAAAGACCGCCGGCATGCGTCGCCCTGGCGCCGCTTCGCTCGATCTAGCTTATGTCGCGGCCGGTCGTCTAGATGGTTTCTGGGAATTCGGCCTCTCGCCATGGGACATCGCCGCCGGTACGTTGATGATTCTGGAGGCCGGCGGTTTCGTCACCGATCTGGATGGCAACAGCGACTACTTGAACACCGGTGACCTCGTCGCCGGCGCGCCGAAAGTGCATGCCCCGCTGCTGCAGATCGTTCAGAAGCATCTGAAGTCGCCTGCCGCCTGAGCGAATTTCGTGGTGTCGATGCCGACATGAGCAAGAAACCTGCCGCCAGCGCCGACACCGCCCAGACGCATACGCCGATGATGCGGCAGTACCTTGCTTTAAAAGCGACGGTGCCCGATACCCTGCTCTTTTATCGGATGGGCGACTTTTATGAGCTGTTCTTTGACGACGCGGTCAAAGCCGCGCGTTTGCTCGACATCACCCTGACCAGCCGCGGCCAATCCAACGGTGAACCGATTCGCATGGCCGGTGTGCCGTTTCACGCCGCCGATCAATACATCGCCCGTCTCGTCAAAGCCGGTGAATCCGTCGCCATCTGCGAACAGATCGGCGATCCGGCCACCTCGAAAGGCCCGGTCGAGCGCGCCATGACACGCATTGTGACGCCCGGCACTGTTAGCGACGCGACACTCATGGATGAGCGACGCGAGAGCCATCTCATGGCCCTCTTTCCGAGCGGCGCTCGGGTGGGCGCCGCCTGGGTGGCGCTGGCCGCCGGCCGTCTGACGCTGACCGAGGTTTCCGTCGCGCAACTCAGTACCCTGCTCGGCCGTATCGATCCATCGGAAATTCTGATTCCCGAGAGTGCGACATGGGCCGAAAGTTATTACAAGGCAGCCCGGCGTGCCGATTGGCTCTTCGACGCCGAGAGCGGTGCGCGCACACTCTGTGACGCGCTCAAGGTGAGCACGCTCACCGCCTTCGGCATCGATCCCCATGAGGACCAACCAGCACTCGCGGCCAGTAGCGCCCTGCTCGATTACATCCAAGCCACACAGTTTCGCAAAGCCGACATGCTCGGCATCAGCAGCGTGCAGGTCGAGCGGCCGAACCAGTACCTGCGCATGGACGGCATCACGCGACGCAATCTGGAATTGACCGAATCGTTGCGCGTAAGTAGCCAACCTGGCGCCGAATCGACCACGCTGCTCAGCATGCTGGACGATACGCGTACCGCCATGGGGTCGCGTGCACTGCGTCATGCCTTGCACCATCCGTCGGCCGATGACCGCCTGCCCGAGTGTCGGCATCGCATCATCGACACCCTACTCAGTCGCCAGGATTTGCTGAACGAACTACGGTCGCTGCTTAACGGCTTCTGTGACATCGAACGCATTGGCGGCCGCATCGGGCTGTTGTCGGTGCGACCACGTGAACTCGCCAGCCTGCGCGATACGCTGCATCTGTGGCCGACAATGGCGGCGCTGATCACTCAGTTGCTCCAGAACGCCATCGACAGCGCCGCGCTTGCCGCACTGGCGAGTCGCCTGACCGATCTCTCGGTCGCTGCGCGCATGGCTGACCTGCTCACCCGGGCGATTCGTCCGGAACCCGCCGTCCACATTCGCGACGGTAATGTCATCGCCGATGGCTTTGATGCCAATCTCGACGAACTCAGAAACATTCAGACGCATTGTGGCGACTTTCTGCTGGAGCTCGAAGCCCGTGAGCGCGAAGCGACCGGCATCCCCACGCTCAAGGTTGAGTACAACCGCGTGCACGGCTTCTATATCGAAGTATCGCAAGCGCAGTCTGGCAAAGTTCCTGAACACTACCGCCGGCGGCAGACACTGAAAAATGCCGAGCGTTACATCACCCCCGAGCTTAAAACCTTTGAAGATAAAGCGTTGTCGGCGCAGGATCGCGCCCTGAGCCGTGAAAAGCTGCTCTACGACGAACTCCTGCAACAACTGCAGAGCGATGTTGTCGCGCTTAAAGCCATTGCCAGCGATATCGCCGAACTCGATCTGGTCTGCAGCTTCGCGCACACCGCATTGACGCGCAGTTGGTGCCGTCCTGAATTTAGCCCGATCCCGGAAGTCGATATTTGCGCTGGCCGTCATCCGGTCGTCGAGCAGGCGCTGCACAAAGACGGCAAAACCTTCGTCGATAACGATACACGTCTACATCCGGATCGACAGTGCCTGCTGATTACCGGCCCCAACATGGGCGGTAAATCGACCTATATGCGGCAGACCGCACTCATCGTCCTGCTCGCGCGAATCGGTTCATATGTCCCCGCCACCTCGGCCCGCATCGGTCGCATCAACGCGCTCTTCACGCGGATCGGCGCCTCGGACGACCTGGCCTCCGGCCGTTCGACCTTTATGGTCGAAATGACCGAAACGGCCGCCATCCTCAACCAGGCCGACGAACGCAGTCTGGTGCTCATGGATGAAATCGGTCGCGGCACCTCAACCTTTGACGGCCTGGCGCTGGCTTCGGCCGTGCTCAAGCAAATGCTCCGCCAGAACAAGTCATTGACGTTGTTCGCCACCCATTATTTTGAACTGACCCGACTCAGCGAAAAGTTCAAGGCCCTGGAAAACGTTCATCTCGACGCCGTCGAACATCACGATCGCATCGTTTTCATGCACCGCGTTGAGGCAGGGCCGGCCAACCAGAGTTACGGCATTGAAGTTGCCTCGCTGGCCGGCATTCCCGCGACCGTGGTGCGCGATGCCCGTCGGACGCTACTTGAACTCGAAGCGCAATCCGTGCGCCATCAGTTGAGCGAGGGTGAGCAGGCGCAGAACGATTTCTTTGACGCTCCAGAACCGACGGCGCCAGAGCCCGAACCCACCTCACCGCACCCACTCATCGACGCGCTAACGAACGTTGACCCGGATAGTCTGACGCCGCGCCAAGCGTTGGATCTGCTGTATCAACTCAAGGCCCAAGCCCGGAGCTGACCCCATGGCACACCACATCACCAAAATTCACACCAGGCTCGCCGTCTGCCTGTTGGGCGTCGCCCTGATGAGCACCGCCCAAGCCGCCAATCTGAGTTTCGCGCTTTTCGGCGACGTCTACATGACACCGGAACACCAGGGCTACCTCAAAGGCATGCTCGACGATATGGCCAAAAAAAACGAGGCCTTGGCGATTTTTACCGGTGGCATCAAACCGGTCGAACAAGGTTGCCAGGACAACAATCTCCTCGCCGCCTACCCGATCTTCGCCAAAGCGCCGCTGCCGACCATCTATGTTCCGGGCGATGCCGACTGGGTGCTTTGTGCCAAGTTTTCTCCCGAGGAGCGCCTGAACCTGTTGCGTAAAACCTTCTATCAGAGCGATCGCAGCCTGGGCGATCCGAGCCTGCCGTTAACCCGGCAAGCACAATATCCCGAACTTATGCGCTGGCGGATTGGCCCAACTTTGTTTGTGACGCTCAACGTCACTGGCGACAACAATCATTGGGGCCAGAAAGCCGAAGCCAGTACCGAATACCAGAACCGCAACACCGCCAGCCTTGAATGGCTGAACGAGGCTTTTCAGACGGCACGAGCGGATTACATCAGCATGATTGTCATCGTCATGCATGGCGATCCTGAGTTCGGCAATCTCGATAAATCTTCAGTCGCCAAGGGCTACCTACCGCTGCTGGATCTGCTCAAATCGGAAACCGAGACTTTCCCGGGGCAAATCCTGCTCGTGCATGGCGGCAGCGGTGTCCATCGTATCGACCACCCGCTGTTGAACGCCAACAACCTGCCTTATCAGAACTTCACGCGCGTTGGCACCTATGGGGCCTTACAACAGGGTTGGGTTCAGGTGCGCGTCGAGAAAAACAGCCAGACCGATAGCAATCCCGTTACCCGCACGGAATTCCGCTTTGAATCCTTCCCGTGGCCGCCGCTGGAACATGATCCGGAGCCTGCAGCCGAGCCGTCACTGGGCACCATCCAATAGGGCCAGTACCAACAAGATTCTAAAAGGGCTTGCGAACTTCGATCAGTGAATCACGACGGGGCTTGAGCCTTCGCCCTCATCCTCATCGGCTACCGATTCTTCTTCCAGCTCATCAGCCGTTGCTGGGCGCACATCACGCACGGTGCAGGTAAACACCAGCGACATACCCGCCAGCGGATGGTTGCCATCCAACACGACCTTGCCGTCGGCAATATCGGTCACCCGATAAATCACAATATCGTCTTCGTCGGCACCTTCGGGCGCGCCTTCGAATTGCATGCCGACCTGGATTTCCTTGGGAAAACGTGAAGCCGGTTCAATTTGCACCATCTCCGGGTCGTAATCGCCGTAGGCTTCGTCAGGCTGCAGTTTAATTGTGACGGAATCGCCGATGCGCTTGCCTTCGAGGGTTTCTTCAATGCGATCAAAGATGTCACCATAACCGCCATGCAGGTAACGGATCGGATTGCGCCCGTCATCCACCACCTGCCCATCGGAGTCGGTGACGCTGTAATCCAGGGTAACGACGGTGTTGCGATGGATAAGTTCGCTCATGGTGATTCCTTTGCTTCCTTCGGGGGCGCCGCCGAACGTTTCGGCAACTGGTAGAACACTTCGTCCGCCTTGATCATACCCAGTTCGTAGCGGGCGCGCTCTTCCACGGCTTCCAGGCCGGATTTGAGGTTACGGGTTTCGGCTTCCAGCCCGGCGTTGCGCAGTTCCAGCTGGCGGTTCGTCTCACGTTGTTCACGCAACTGCCGATCGCTGTCCCATACCTTCAGCCAACCACCCTTACCCAGCCAAAGAGGGTACTGAATGACCACTGCCAGACCCAGCAGGATGGCGGTTGAAGGACGCATCCGGCCAATTAACGCAGGTTGTAGAAAGCGTCACGGCCGGGATACGTTGCCGTATCGCCCAGATCTTCTTCGATGCGCAGCAGCTGGTTGTACTTGGCGATACGGTCCGAACGGGACAGCGAACCCGTCTTGATCTGACCGGCGTTGAGGCCGACGGCGATGTCGGCAATCGTCGAATCTTCAGTTTCGCCCGAGCGATGCGAAATCACCGCTGTATAACCTGCGCGCTTGGCCATCTCGATGGCGGCGAACGTCTCGCTCAGCGTACCGATCTGGTTGATCTTGATCAGAATCGAATTGGCGATACCCTTCTGGATCCCTTCTTTAAAGATGCGGGTGTTGGTCACGAAAATATCGTCGCCAACGATCTGCACCTTCTTGCCCAGCCGATCCGTCAACAGCTTCCAGCCGTCCCAATCCGCTTCCGACATGCCGTCTTCAATCGACACAATCGGGAACTTGTCGACCAGTGTCGCCAGGTAATCGACGAACTGGGCCGAGGTCAGTTGCAGGCCTTCGCCCGACAGATGGTACTTGCCATCTTTGTAGAACTCCGAAGCGGCACAATCCAGCGCCAGCAGCACATCTTTGCCCGGCACATAGCCGGCATTCTGGATGGCCTGCATGATGATCTCCAGCGCTTCGGCATGACTACCCAGGTTCGGGGCAAAGCCACCTTCGTCACCGACGGCAGTCGAGTGACCGGCCTTGTCGAGCAGCTTCTTCAGCGCATGGAACACTTCGGCGCCACAGCGCAGGGCTTCGCGGAACGAGCTTACGCCCACCGGCATGATCATGAATTCCTGAATATCCAGGCTGTTGTTAGCGTGCTCGCCACCGTTGATGATATTCATCATCGGTACCGGCAGCGACATCTGACCGGCGCCACCGAAATAACGGTACAACGGCAGGCCCGACTCTTCAGCAGCCGCTTTGGCCACGGCCATCGACACGGCCAGCAGGGCGTTGGCGCCCAGACGAGCCTTGTTGTCGGTACCGTCGAGATCAATCAGCGTCTTGTCGATGAACGCCTGTTCCTGTGCGTCCAGGCCAATCAGCGCTTCGCTGATTTCGGTGTTGACGTGCTCCACCGCGCGCATCACCCCCTTACCGAGGTAACGGCTGGTATCACCATCGCGTAGCTCGATAGCTTCTCGTGTACCGGTCGAGGCGCCCGACGGCACTGCGGCGCGTCCCATGACGCCGGATTCCAGCAGCACATCGGCTTCAACGGTCGGATTGCCACGCGAATCCAGGATTTCGCGGGCGATGATGTCAACAATGGCGCTCATATCGGTTAGGCCTTTCTTTATGTGTATAGAGAACAATCAAACGAGGTCGAACATACGGGCTTCCTTGACCGCGCGGTCAAGGGTAATGAGGTGTTTGAGCAACTGCGGCATCTTGTC
>CAZSAE010000008.1:0-10617 GCA_964604765.1 uncultured Dechloromonas sp.
CTCATCGACACCCATACCGCCGATGGCGTGAAGGTGGCGCAGCAGCAGATCAAGCAGCTACCGGAACAGGTGGCTTTGCTGGTGCTGGAAACGGCACAACCGGCCAAGTTTGCCGAAACGATTCAGCAAGCGATTGGGCAGATGCCGCAGCCGCCGAAGGGGCTGGAGCATCTGGAAGATCTGCCGCAACGCGTTGAGGTGATTGATCCGGACGTGAACGTGGTGAAGGCCTTTATCCAGCAGCACGTCACCGTTTAATCAGGCGCTATAGCTTTCCATCGGCGGACAGGCACAGTTCAGGTTGCGATCGCCGTAGACATCGTCAATACGATTGACGCTAGGCCAGAACTTGTTGTTGCGAATCCAGTCGAGCGGATACGCGGCCTGTTCGCGCGTGTAGGGGCGATCCCACGCGCTAGCCATCACGTCCGCTTGCGTGTGTGGCGCCAGCTTGAGCGGATTGTTGTCGGCCGGGAGCGCGCCGGATTCGATCTGGCGAATCTCGTCGCGAATACTGATCATCGCCTCGATAAAGCGATCCAACTCGGCTTTCGATTCGGATTCGGTGGGTTCCACCATAATCGTGCCGGCGACCGGGAAGCTGACCGTCGGCGCATGAAATCCATAATCCATTAGGCGTTTGGCGATGTCGATTTCAGCGACGCCGGTGGCGGCTTTGATCGGGCGGATGTCGAGAATGCACTCGTGCGCCACACGACCATTTTTACCGCGATAGAGCACGGGGTAGTGCGCCTGCAGGCGGTCGGCCACATAGTTGGCGTTGAGAATCGCCGCTTGCGTGGCTTTTTTGAGGCCGGCGCCGCCCAGCATGGCGACGTACATCCAGGAAATCGGCAGGATCGAAGCGGAACCAAAGGGTGCCGCCGAGACGGCGCCCAGACCAGCATGGCTGCGGCCTTCGTTGCCAGTTGCCTGTACTACGTGATCCGCCATAAAGGGCGCCAGATGTGCCTTCAGGCCAATAGGTCCCATGCCAGGGCCGCCGCCACCGTGCGGGATGGCGAAGGTTTTGTGCAGGTTCATATGGCTGACATCGGCGCCGATGAAACCGGGCGAGGTGAGACCGACTTGGGCGTTCAGGTTGGCGCCATCCATATAAACCTGGCCGCCATGCGCATGCACGATATCGCAGATCTCGCGCACGGCCTCTTCAAAAACACCGTGCGTTGATGGGTAGGTGAGCATCAAGCAGGCCAGATTGTCTGCATGTTGCTCGGCCTTGGCTTTTAGATTGGCGATATCGACGTTGCCATTCTCGTCACAATCGACGACCACAACTTGCATGCCAGCCATTTGCGCCGTCGCCGGGTTGGTGCCGTGCGCCGATTTGGGAATCAGGCAGATGTTGCGATGTGCATCACCACGGCTCTGATGATAGCGAGCGATGGTGACCAGTCCGGCGTATTCACCCTGCGCGCCCGAGTTGGGTTGCATGCAGACCGCGTCGAAGCCCGTGATGGTTTGTAGCCAGGCGGCAAGGCCATCGATCATGGCCAGATAACCGGTTGCCTGATCACGCGGTGCAAACGGATGCATGTTGGCAAATGCCGGCCAGGTGACGGGGATCATTTCGCTGGTGGCGTTCAGTTTCATCGTGCACGAGCCCAGCGAGATCATGGAATGATCCAGCGCCAGATCGCGGTTCTGCAACGACTTCAGGTAACGCAACATTTCGTGTTCGGTGTGATGCGCGTTAAAGACGGGGTGGGTCAGAATGGCATCGGTTCGGCGCAATGCGCCCGGCAGATAAACATCGCCCGCGCAAATCGCTGCGTCGAGCCGGTCAATCGCAGGTGAGCTGTTCGTGATCAGCTGCAGCAGTTGGCTGATATGGTCGCGCGTGGTCGTTTCGTCGCAGGCAATCCCCAGGCAAGTCGCCGAGACTCGGCGCAGGTTGTAACCCGCGCGCAGCGCGGCCTCGTAGACTGTATTTGCCCGATCACCCAGATCAATCTGCAGCGTATCGAAAAAATGGGGCGTGCACAGCGTGACACCAGCGTCTTGCAGACCTTTGGCCAGAATGGCCGTCAATCGGTGGATCCGTTCGGCGATGGTCTGCAAACCTTGTGGGCCGTGATAGACCGCATAAAGACCCGCCATATTGGCAAGCAGCACCTGTGAGGTGCAGATGTTGGAGTTGGCCTTTTCGCGGCGGATATGCTGTTCGCGCGTTTGTAACGCCATGCGATAGGCCGTTTTACCGCGCGCATCTTTGGATAGACCGATGATGCGACCCGGCATCGAACGCACATAAGCTTCGCGCGTGGCAAAGAAGGCAGCATGTGGCCCGCCAAAGCCCATCGGCACGCCAAAACGCTGGCTAGACCCCAACGCAATATCGGCGCCCATGGCGCCCGGTGATTTAATCAGAACCTGAGCCATCAGGTCGCAGGCAACGGCGACGGTCGCGCCACCCGCGTGCAGCTTCGCAATCAACTCGCTGAGATCGCGCACGTTGCCACGCTCATCGGGGTTCTGCAGTAGCGCACCGAAGAAGGCTTCGTTCTGCTGTGTCGTCGGATCCGCGATGACCAGTTCGAAACCAAAATACGCGGCGCGTGTCTTAACGACATCAATCGTTTGCGGCCAGCAGGCGGCATCCACCAGAAACCGGTTTGACGCTGATTTGGAGACACGCCGCGCCATCGCCATCGCTTCTGCTGCTGCCGTGGCTTCATCGAGCAGCGAGGCGTTGGCAATTTCCATGCCGGTGAGATCCAGAACCATTTGCTGGTAATTCATCAGCGCCTCAAGACGCCCCTGGGCGATCTCTGCCTGGTAAGGCGTATAGGCCGTGTACCAGCCCGGATTTTCCATGACGTTGCGCAAAATGACGGTGGGCGTCAGCGTTCCGTAGTAACCCATACCGATGAAGGACTGATTGACCACATTTTGATCCGCGATCTCACGCAATGCGGCTAAGGCCTCATGCTCGCGACGTGGCGCGGGCAGGGGCAAGTCGGCCGGTAGTCGTATCGCCGCAGGAATCGTCTGGTCGATCAGGGCTTCAAGACTTGATGCGCCGATGACCTTGAGCATAGCGGCGGCTTCCTGGTCATTGGGACCAATATGGCGCGCAATGAATTCGTCGGTTTGTTCGAGAGCACTCAGCGGATCACGGTAGGTCATAGCAAATATCCGGGCAGGGAAAATCAGGCGTCAGCGACAGCGAGATAAGCGTCTGCGCTGAGCAGGACGTCACATTCGGCAAGATCGCTCGGCGCCATCTTGAAGAGCCAAGCGCTGTAGGCATCCTGATTCACACTTTCCGGTGCGTCGACTACAGCGTCGTTGACGGCCAGAATTTTTCCGCCAATTGGCGCATAGACGTCGGCGGCGGCTTTGACGGATTCGACAACGGCGACTTGTTGACCGGCATCAACCTCGCTACCGACCTGTGGCAACTCGACAAAGACCAGATCGCCCAACGCTTCCTGAGCATGATCGGTAATGCCGACAGTAACGGTGCCGTCGGCTTCAAGGCGCAGCCATTCATGCGATTCGGCATATTTCAGTTCGTTGGGTGCTTTGGACATGGGTTTCTCCTGGGGAAATTTCAATGAATGCGATCAATGATCGGTTAAGCAACTGCTTTGCCGTTGCGGGCGAAAACGGGTTTGGTGACACAGGCTTTGAGACGTTTACCGCGGATATCCACCTCGACCTGATCGCCGATGGCGACCCCCATGGGCAGTCGCGCGAGTGCGATGGATTTGTCGAGAGTCGGGGAGAACGTGCCGGAGGTGATTTCGCCATCGCCTTGGGCCGTGATGACTTTCTGATGCCCCCGCAATACGCCTTTGTCGAGCAACATGAGGCCGAGAAATTGCTGCCGTTGTCCCTGTTGTTCCAACGCCGCGCGACCGACAAAGTCTCGGGCATCTTTCATGGCGACCGTCCAGGCAAGCCCGGCGTCGAGCGGCGACACGGTTTCATCCATATCGTTGCCGTAGAGGTTCATACCGGCTTCAAGCCGCAAGGTGTCACGTGCGCCCAATCCGCAGGGCTGAACGCCCGCGGTCAGCAGCGCATTCCAGGCGGCTTCGGTTTCTGCGGCGGGAATCATCAGTTCAAAACCATCTTCACCGGTATAACCGGTGCGGCCCACGAACCAGCTGCCGACGGCTTGACCGTAAAAAACGCCCAGCGACTCAGTCGCTGCCTTCAGCTGCGGAAATACCTGCCATACTTTCTGACGGGCATTGGGACCTTGCACCGCGATCATGCCCAGCGCGCCTTGCGGATTGAGGTCGTCACGCAGCGGGGTGAGCGTTACGTGCATGCCCCATTCGGCGACACGGGCACGCATCCAGTCCAGATCCTTAACCGCCGTGCCGGCATTGATCACCAGCCGGTAATGATCCGGCGTCTGAAAATAAACGATCAGATCGTCGATGATGGTGCCTTGCGGCGTCAACATCGCGCTGTAGAGTGCTTTGCCGGGCGCCGACAGTTTGGTGACATCGTTGGCCAGCAAACGCAATAGAAATGAACGTGCATCCGGACCGGTCACGTCGAGAGGACACATATGCGAGACATCAAACATGCCGCAATCGTTGCGAACGGCATGATGTTCTTCGATCTGTGAGCCATAGTTGACGGGCATGTCCCAGCCGCCAAAATCAACCAGTCGGGCGTTCAATTGTCGGTGTGCGGCATTGAGGAGGGTTTTTTGTGTCATGAATGAATCCCGTATCAGGTAGATATATCTTTGAAGCGCATCGACAGATCGATGGCGCGCACGTCCTTGGTCAGGCCGCCGATGGATATACGATCCACCCCGGTTTCGGCGATGGCACGTACCGTGTCTAGGCTCACCCCCCCCGAAGCTTCGAGTTTGGCTTGAACCCCGGTCTTGGCGGTCCAGGCGTCGCGATGGGTAACGCCTTCGCGCATCATGGCAAGATCGAAGTTGTCTAACAGCAGGAAGTCCGCACCAGCGGCCAAGGCTTCATCCAGCTCGGCAATCGATTCGACTTCGACCTGAACAAAACGGCAACGATCGGCGTGTTGTTGTGCCACGGCCTGAGCGGCTTTCACTGCAGGCGTAATGCCGCCAGACGCCATGACATGATTTTCTTTGATCAGGATGGCATCCCACAACGCCAGGCGATGGTTGCCGCCACCGCCGACGCGGACCGCGTATTTTTGTGCGAAACGCAGGCCAGGAATTGTTTTGCGGGTATCGACGATTTGTGCCCGGGTTCCCTCAACCGTGGCCACGAAGGTGGCGGTACGGGTGGCGACGCCCGATAGCAGCTGCAAAAAATTCAGTGCCGCACGTTCGCCCGAAAGCAGTGCACGTGACGGGCCTTGCAGTTCGCAAAGCAAGGTGTTCGGTCCGACATGCGTGCCTTCGCTGACATGCCAGGTGATCTTGATCCTTGGGTCAATCTCGGCAAAGCAACGATTAAACCAGTCGATGCCGCATAAGACTGCCGGTTCGCGCACGATGACGGTAGCGATGCTATGGTTAGAGGACGGTACCAGCTCGGCAGTCAGGTCACCGGCGCCGATGTCCTCAGAGAGTGCCGCCTCGACATTGCGCGCAATTTCGGCGTCTAGATCGAAGTCAAAGTCCAAGCGTGTGCGCATAGGATGTTAGATCAAAGTGTTCAGAAGTGAGCGAGCGGCCAGAATGACCTCGCTCGCGGTAAGACCGTAAGGGCCCGCATCCGATTCCACACAAACATCGGCAGCGGCGCCGTGCAACCAGACCGCAGCACACAGTGCCTGGGTGGGGGCCATGCCTTGAGCCAGAAGGCCGGTGACGATGCCTGTCAGTACATCCCCCATCCCGGCAGTGGCCATGCCCGGATTGCCTGTGGTGTTGATCCACCAATGGCCTTCTGCGGTCGCGATAACGCTACCGCAGCCTTTGAGCACTACCGTAGCGTTGTAACGAGCGGCAATCTGTTTTGCTGCAGTGATTCGATCCGCCTCGATCTGATCGACATCGCTAGCGAGCAGTACGGCAGCTTCGCCGGGGTGCGGTGTGAGCAACGTAGGTTCGGTGCGTTGCGCCACGGAGTCGGTGAAGGCGGGCAGGAGCGTCAGCGCATCGGCATCAAGGACCAGCGGGCCGGCAAAATCCAGGGCGCTGGTGAGTACGGCACGAGACACATCCGAACGTCCAAGGCCCGGTCCGACGGCAAGCGCAGTGAGTGGCGCCTCACGCAAGCTGGCGGGATCGCGAAACATGATTTCCGGCTGTAAGGGGTCAACGGTGGGCGCAGCGAAATGCGAGCTGCCCAGTGCGGCAGCATAGACACGGCCGGCTCCCACATGCAACGCGCTCCGGGCTGCCAGTAACAGTGCCCCGGCCATCGATGGGGCGCCACCCAGCAAGCCAGCGCTACCGGCATGGCCCTTGTGGGCGTTCAGTGCGCGCTGTGGCAGATCGTCCGCCCAGAGTCCCGGGTCGTTGACACCACCAATATCGGCAGGTGCGGCGAGATCCATAAGTGGCGGTGCGATATCGCCAATGTCCAAATCGCAGATTTCAACCACGCCACAATGATCCGGGCCGTCGCCGGTTAACAAGCCCGGTTTGTTGGCAATAAAAGTCAGTGTATGAGTGGCTGTAATACATCCGGGCTGAGCGACGCCGGTGTCACCATGCAGACCAGATGGAATGTCGATCGCTAGCAACGGGATGTTGTCGAGCAGGCTCAGGTTATTCGCCGTCTCGACCCAGTCGGCGTAAGGGGCGGCGAGAGCTTGGTTCAGGCCGATGCCGAATAGACCATCAATGATCAAGCTGAAACGGAAATCAGTATCGCTGGGGATCTCGGCATAAAGCGATCCACCGGCGGCTGTGAACGCGGCGTGGGCGGCCTGGGCATCAGCCGGTGTTGTGCTGTTGGCGGGCAATCCCACGCAACAGCAGGTATAGCCAAGTCGCATGAGTGCCGTGGCACAGACCAGTGCGTCACCGCCGTTGTTACCTGGTCCTACCAGAATCAGAATTGGGTCGGGCCGATCGCCGGTCAGCTCACATACCCACTCTGCAGCGGCAGCGCCGGCACGCTGCATGAGTCCCGGATCTGGGGCTGTCGCCAATGCTGCCGCCTCGACCGCACGTATTCCGGCTACCGAGAACAGCAGAGCGCTGGGGTCGGCAGAGCGGGTTGCGGCTGGTCGGGTGTATGGAGGCATGGAGTCATGCGTTGGCGTCCTGGACGGCAGTCTGGGACGCCAACTGGCTGAAAACACTTATTTTATCGGAGAGCCCTGGGAAGTTAAAGCGGATTAACCCGCGTGTATCGCTTGTGTAGCGGTTTCATTCGCGACCGGCCTCAGCGCGCTTTCTCTTGGCGGGCGATGGCCGTTTCGATGAGGCTCAAGAAGTCTTTTTCATCGCGAACCATGGCCACTTCGGCTGAATTGACGGTGTAGCCGTGCGGGCGGGCGATGGCCTCGTAACGTGGCACGCGCGAGTGGAACAGGTGTGGAAAGATCCAGCGCGTAAAGTCGTCCGGCTCGGCTTCGGTAATGTCGTTATAGCCGTGTTCGGCAAGGTATTTCGGAAGGTATTCGGCAAGGAAGCTCGGGCGGAAATACAGAGGCTTGGGGTCGCTCTGGGCACGACGGATCAATTCGGCTTCTTCGTCGGCTGTCGTGACCTGAATGTAGAGGATCAGCGAATGCTCAACCAGCAGATCGATCACGCCGGGTTCATCAAGTTCGCACAGGCTCCCGCCGACATCATTCACGAAATGGGCATAGCCATAAATTTCCTGGGCTTTTTTTACGAAAGCCGGCACATCGTACATGGCGGCGACTTCACCGAGACGGTAGATTTCCTGGCGTCGAGCAAACTCCTGCGGCGCGATGCCGCCGCGTGCGGGGTCGCCGAGGCAACCTATGAACGCAAGCACTGGGCCCGGGTCGTCGATCTGGATCTTGTTTTTGATGTCAATCCAGTCGCGGCGCAACAGGTCGCGCAGGAATGGAACTTGCATCGCTTGTTGCTTGATCAGATCGAGAATCGGTTCGTCCAGATAACGTTTACCGATGCGGTAGTCTGCCGAATAATGAAACCAGTCGTGATTACGCAACAGCGACGACAGATAGGTCTTACCGACGCCGGACATGCCGAGCAGCGTGATGTTCTTGTGCGGCCAGTGACGGAAGGCGTCAACCGTAAATTTCATTGCAGTCCTTTTAGCAGCGCTTGCTTTTCAAAATTCTAGGCCATGGCGGCGCGGATGGGGCAAACAGTTTTGTGAACCGAGTCCTAAATCTCGTAACAGCGTTAATTTGCAGCGTGTCTGCCATGAGCGCGTGTTGCTCGTCCGCCGCTCGCTGCTATTGGCTAACTTATTGAATATATTCGGGACAATAGAAGAGTGCGAGGGTCGCATCGTCGGCCGGCGGCGCGTATAATTCACGGTTTATTGACTGTCATATTGCCGGTGCGTGTTGGCCGGCCTTCCGGGTTCTGCTCATGTCGTCTGTGATTGCTTTGCGTGGTACTGCCGCGCTGTCCGAATTTCGTACCCAACGCCTCCTGGACCGACTGCAGACTGCATGGTCGGCTATTAGCGGCATCGAAAGTGAGTATCTTTATCTGGTCGCGTTGTCGGCGCCGTTGGATGCGGCCGAGACTGAGCGACTCCATGCGGTCCTCGAAGCGACTGGACCGGCTGACGATGTAGCTGGCGCGTTTATCGTGGCGCCGCGTCTGGGCACGATTTCGCCGTGGTCGTCGAAGGCCACCGACATCCTGCGTCATTGCGGCCTGGGCAATGTGGTGCGCGTCGAGCGTGTGACCCGCTTTGTTCTGACGGCGGGTAAAAAAACACCGTCGGCCAATGAACGTGCTGCGTTGGCGGCGTTATTGCATGACCGCATGATCGAGGTCGTCCTCGAGAACGTTGCTGCGACGCATGCGCTGTTTGATCACGTTGCGCCACGCCCGTTAGCCACCGTGGATATCCTCTTGGGTGGCCGACCAGCGCTGGAAGCCGCCAACCGCGACATGGGTCTGGCACTGTCCGACGACGAAGTCGAATATCTCCTGAACATCTTCAGCGAAGCCGGCCGCAACCCGACCGACGTGGAGCTGATGATGTTTGCGCAAGCCAACTCCGAGCACTGCCGTCACAAGATCTTTAACGCCGACTGGATCATCGATGGCGTGACCGAAGCCAAGACACTGTTCGGCATGATCCGCGATACGCACAACAAAACGCCGCAGGGCACCATTGTGGCCTATTCGGATAACGCCGCGATCATGGAAGGTGCCGAAGTCGAGCGTTTCTATCCGCGTGCCGACGGCACCTATGCTTTCAGCAATGAGCTGACGCACTATCTGGCTAAGGTGGAAACGCACAACCACCCGACGGCGATCTCGCCGTTCCCGGGCGCGGCCACTGGTTCGGGCGGCGAGATTCGCGATGAAGGGGCCACGGGCAAAGGCTCAAAGCCGAAAGCCGGTCTCTGTGGTTTCACCGTGTCGAACCTGAATCTGCCCGATGCCAAGCAGCCTTGGGAACGCCCGGCCAGCAAGCCGGATCGCATCGCCAGCGCGCTCGACATCATGATCGAAGGCCCGATCGGCGCCGCTGCATTCAACAACGAATTCGGCCGGCCGAATCTGGCGGGTTATTTCCGGACCTACGAACAACCGGTTGGCGATATCGTTCGTGGCTATCACAAGCCGATCATGATCGCCGGCGGTGTCGGGTCGATCCAGGCTGCTCAGTCCTTCAAACAGGAAAGCTTCGAGCCGGGCACGCTGTTCGTGCAGCTGGGTGGCCCGGGCATGCTCATTGGCCTGGGGGGCGGCGCCGCCTCGTCGATGGCCTCGGGCAGCAACCAGGCCGATCTGGATTTCGCCTCGGTGCAACGCGGCAACCCCGAGATCGAACGTCGCGCCCAGGAAGTCATCGATCGTTGCTGGCAGATGGGCTCGAACAACCCGATTCTCTCGGTGCACGATGTCGGTGCCGGTGGCCTGTCGAACGCGATGCCCGAACTGGCGCATTCGGGGGGTGTTGGTGCCCGCTTCGAACTGCGCGCGATCCAGAGCGAAGACCCGGGTATGAGCCCCGCCGAACTCTGGTGCAACGAAGCGCAGGAGCGTTATGTGCTGGCCATCGCGCCAAAGGATCTGGAACGCTTCGCGGCTTTGTGTGAGCGCGAGCGCTGTCCGTTCGCCGTGGTCGGTACGGCCACCGGTGAAGAACAGCTGATCGTCAGCGATAGTCTGTTCAACAACCATGCCGTTGATATGTCGATGCAGGCGCTGCTCGGCAAGCCGCCGCGCATGACGCGTGATGTCCAGCACGAAGCCGAACAGAGCGTCGCGCTTGATATCGATGCCATCGAACTCAAGGATGCGGCGTATCGTGTGATGCGTCTGCCGACCGTTGCCGATAAATCCTTTCTCATTACGATTGGTGACCGCAGCGTCGGTGGTCTGACGGCGCGTGACCAGATGGTTGGCCCATGGCAGGTGCCGGTGGCCGACGTGGCCGTCACCGCGATGGGACTCAATACCCGCCTCGGAGAAGCTTTCGCCATGGGCGAGCGCACACCGGTTGCCGTGCTTGATGCGCCGGCGTCTGGCCGTATGGCGGTCGGCGAAGC
>CAZSAE010000008.1:10717-20565 GCA_964604765.1 uncultured Dechloromonas sp.
GATGATCCGCAGCAACTCAAGGCCTTCTATGCGGCGATCCAGTCGCTCAACGAAGACGGCTTGCTGCTGGCCTATCATGATCGCTCGGACGGTGGGCTGTTTGCGGCTGCCGCCGAAATGGCCTTCGCCTCGCATTGCGGTGTGACGCTGAACGCCGACATCCTCTGTGTTGACCCGATGGATCAGGACGTCGATTACGACAAGAAGCCGGGCATTCTGCAAGGCCGGCGTAACGAACGCCTGCTGCGCGTGCTGTTCAGCGAAGAACTCGGCGCATTGATCCAGGTTCGTCGCTCGGATCGCGAAGCGGTCATGACCCGTCTGCGGAGCCATGGGCTGTCGCGTTATTCCGAAGTGGTGGGTTACCCAAATCAGACCGACGAGATCCGTGTCTCGCATCTGGGCAAGACGGTACTGGCCGAGCCTCGCGTCGAACTGCAACGCGCCTGGTCGGAGACCTCGTTCCGGATCCAGTCATTGCGTGACAACCCGGCCTGCGCGCAAGCCGAATATGACCGCATTCTTGATACGAATGATCGTGGCCTGTTCGCGGCGCTGTCGTTCGACCCGGCCGAGAACATCGTTGCGCCGTTTATCGCCAGCGGTGCGCGGCCACGCGTCGCCATCTTGCGTGAGCAGGGGGTGAACGGTCAGGTCGAAATGGCGGCGGCCTTTGACCGCGCCGGATTTACGGCGGTCGATGTGCACATGAGCGATCTGCTCACCGGACGGGTCGACCTACAAGACTTTGCCGGTCTGGCCGCCTGCGGTGGTTTCTCCTACGGCGATGTGCTCGGCGCTGGTCAGGGCTGGGCGCGCACCATCCGCTTCAACGAGCGACTGCGCGACGAGTTCGCCACCTTCTTCAATCGCGCCGATACCTTCGCGCTCGGCGTCTGTAACGGTTGCCAGATGATGAGCACGCTGCAGGATCTTATTCCGGGCGCCGACCATTGGCCGCGTTTTGTTCGTAACCTCAGCGAACAATTTGAAGCGCGTCTGGTCATGGCCGAAGTGCCGAACTCCCCGTCGATTTTCATGGCGGGCATGCATGGCAGCAAATTGCCGGTCATCGTGTCGCATGGCGAGGGGCGTGCACAGTTTGCCGATGCAGGCGATCTGGGCAAGGTTGCCATCGCCTTGCGCTATATCGATAGCCAGGGCAACGCGACCGAACGCTATCCGTTCAACCCGAACGGTTCGCCGCAGGGCGTCGCCGGTGTCACCACGCCGGATGGCCGCTTCACGGTCATGATGCCGCATCCGGAACGCACTTTCCGCACGCTACAGATGTCGTGGTATCCCGGCAAATTTGGCGAGGTCTGGGGCGAAGATGGCCCGTGGCTGCGCATGTTCCGCAACGCACGTAAGTCGTTGGGCTGATCCACTGCTCGCAGCTGGTAGAACGAAAAACGGGAGGCCGCGGCCTCCCGTTTTTAATGGCGCTCGCTGCCGATTACTGAATCTTGGCGGTCGCGCGTTGCTTGCCCAGATACTGCTGGAAGCGTTCGGCCTGAATGGCCTGCGTCAGCTGACCTTTGACCTGCTCAAACGGCGCCATGGGTTCGGTCGCGCGGCGGTCTTCGACCTGCAGCACGAACCAGCCGTTGTTGACCTGAATTGGTGCGTTGCTGAATTTGCCCTTGCCCAGTTTGTTGGCCATGTCGGCCAGCGGTTTGGGGAGCGCATTCGGGTTGCCCCAGCCCAAGTCACCACCGTTTGCCTTCAAGCCCTGGTCATCCGATTGTGCGGCGAGGCTGGCGAATGATTCACCGCTGTCCAGCTTGCCGATGGCGGCCTTGGCTTTAGCTTCGCTGTCGAAGCCCATCAGGCGCATTTTGACTTCTTCTTTCGGTGCGTTGGCCGAAACCTGTTTGTAGGCTTCGCGCAATTCTGCGTCGGTCACCGGGTTCTTGGCGGCAAACGTTTCTTCGAAGGCGCGGATCAGCACGGACTGTTCAGCCAGTTTCATTTGTGCCTGAATCGTCGGGTTTTTGTCCAAGCCCGCTTTCTTGGCGTCTTGAATGATCAATTCGCGCATGATCAGGTTTTCACGGATCGCGTTACGCAGTTCGGGGGTGTCTTTCTGACCCTGCGCGATTTCGTTCTGAATAAACAGATTGGCGATCGATTGCGGGATCGCACTACCGTTGACGGTGGCGACGGCATTACCCGCAGCCAGTGCCGGGGTGGCCGACAAGACGGCGGCCGAGACGAGCGAGGTAATCAGGGTAGCGGAGCGCAGAGCTTTGAAAGTCATGTTTTATTCCGTAGTCATTGCGCGCCCGATCCATGCGACGGGCGCTGAAAGAACAGCATAAAGGGTGCTGCGAGTCTTGGCTAGTCTTTTTGCTGATTTAGGCCGGCAGCACCTTCTTGAACGGGCGCACGTTGACGTTGCTGTAGACGCCGGCGGCGGCATAAGGGTCGGCAGCAGCCCAGGCCTTGGCGTCTTCGAGGCTGGCGAACTCGGCGACGATAGCGCTACCGGTAAAACCGGCCGGGCCGGGATCCGGCGAATCGACAGCCGGGAAGGGGCCAGCCAACACCAGACGACCTTCGGCCTGCAGTGCCTGCAGACGTGCCAGATGTTCGGGGCGGACCGCCAGACGTTTTTCCAGCGAATTCGGCGTATCTTCGCCAACGATCAGATAAAGCATCTTAATTTCCTTCTTTGGGGAGATGTCTGGACATATAAACCCCTTGTGCCAGCACGAACAGCAGCATGAGGCCCATGCCGCCAAAAAGCTTGAAGCTGACCCAAGTATCCGTGTCGAATTGATAAGCCACGTACAGGTTGAGCGCACCCATGGCGCTGAAGAAAATGATCCAGGCCAGATTGAGGCGTTGCCACAGAGCCACAGGCAGATCGATCTGCTGGCCCATCATGGCTTGCACCAGATTCTTTTTCATGAACTGGTTCGACACGAAAAACACCACGGCAAACAGCCAGTAGAGAATGGTTGGCTTCCACTTGATAAAAGTTTCGTCACGCAGCCAGATGGTCGCGCCACCAAAGACGACAATGAGACCGAGACTGACCCATTGCATGGGATCGACCTTGTGCGTTTTGAGCCAGGTCCAGCCGATCAGGGCGGCGGTCGCGACGATGGCGATAGCGGTGGCCACATAAATATCCGCCAACTTGAAGGCGGCGAAGAACAGAACGATGGGCAGCAGATCAAACAGAATCTTCATGGAGCAGCATCTTACGGGAGGATGACGGCCGAAGCCAATGAGGCTGATGTGGCGCTGGGGTCGAAAGGCAGGATGCCCAGGCAAGGCACGTTGAGTCGCAGGCGCAGCGTCGCGATGTTGTCATCCTGTGCCTGAAAGTTCGGGTCGACGAGATTGCCCACCCAACCGGCCAGTCGGCAGCCTTCCTGAGCCAGTGCGGCAGCGGTGAGTAGTGCATGGTTCAGGCAGCCGAGCCGCAGCCCGACGACCAGAATGACCTGGATATCCAGTGCGCGGATCAAATCGGGCTGCATGAGCGTGTCGGACAACGGCGCGTAGATACCACCGACGCCCTCGACCAGAACGAGGTCGGCGTTGTCGCATGCGGTCTGGAAGCTGGCAATGATGGGTGGCAAGGTGATTTCGCTACCGGCATGGCGCGCGGCAATATGCGGTGAGACCGGTTCGTCGAACAGCCACGGGTTCACCGTGCGGGTTTCCAGCGCGACGTTACTGGCCGCCATCAGTCGCCGCACATCGTCGTTTTCACCATCGGCATCGGTGCCTGCTGCAACAGGTTTTAGCCCGATGACCCGTTGCCCCGCTTGCGCGGCATGCGTGAGCAGAGCACAGGTCGCATGCGTCTTGCCGATTTCGGTATCTGTGCCGGTGATGAAATATGCCTGGGTCATAACGGGCAAGGTGATTCAGATCCGTTGCGCGTGGATGGTGAGGACATGGTACGTGAGCGGCAGGCCACGGGGCGTTCTCAGCGATTCATAGGCCTCGATGAGGCGTGCGCGCATTGCGCGATCGATGGCTTCGTGCGCTGTTGTCTGCAAACTCGTCGGTAAACGGTTGGCGCCGACCCCGCGAATGGATCGACGCAACTCGGTGAAATCCGGGTGCCACGTCGTGATCGCTTGTTGGCGGATGGCTGCCACTTTAAGCTCAGGCTGTTGTTCAAAGCGCGCACACACATCGGCCTCCGGTGGCATGTGGAGCATGTGGGCCGCCGGCGATAGTCCGGCATGGCGAAACGCTTTGCTCATCTCGTGGAAGGTGCCGTCGACCAGCGTCGTCAGCCAGAGTCCACCACCGGGCTTAAGGATGCGGATCGCTTCACGCAGCGCCTGCTCGGTATCACACCACTGCCACGCCAGGCTCGACACATAAAGATCCACCATAGCATTGGCCAGAGGCAGTTGTTGCAGATCGCCATTAATGGTCAGTGCATGGCTGACGCGTGCATTTTGCTGCAGCATGGCTTCGGCGAAATCGACGCCCAGTAAAAGGGCATCTGGGCCGATCCGGTGCAGTTGGTTCAGACAATAACCGGTACCGCAGCCGGCATCTAGGACGCAACCGTGCAAGCCATTGGGGTGCGACGTATGGATTTCCTGAATCAGCTGATCGGCCACCTGTTGTTGCAGGCGGGCGCTGGCCTCATAGGAGGCGGCTGCCCGATTGAAACTTTGACGGACCGGATGCGAGTTCATGTGTGTTGCTCGATGAAGACCGACAGATCTGCCGCTAACCGTGTCGGGTGCGTCAGCGGTAGCGCATGACTGACGCCCTCGACCCGGAGTAGGGTTGCTCGGGTCTGTTGCTGTAGCCATTGGGCCGCGGGCAGTGGCGTTACCGCATCGCGTGTGCCGTGAACCAGCATCAGGGGCACGCTCATGGCGGCGGAGTCTGTGCGCAGATCGACCTGGCGTAGAAGTTGTAGGCCTGCGGCCAAACGTGCCGGATCAGTTTCGTAGGCTTGCGCGAGATATTCGGCAAGCGAACGGTCGCGGCTGGCTTTTGCGTCACCGTGACGGATCAGCGTGGCGAAGCGTTTGAGCAGGGCCGCCGGGTCAGCTGCAAGACGTTGATCGAAATCGTCGAGTAGCGATGCCGGCTGCCCCGCAACCCAGTCATCGCGATTCATGAAGCACGGCGTGCTGCTGATCAGTGTGAGCGATGCGACACGACTGGGGCTGCGTTGTGCCAGGGCCAGAGCCAATTCGCCACCAAGCGACCAACCGACGACATGCGCTCGTGTCGGCAATAGCGCCGCCAGCGCTGCCAAGATCTGTACGAAAGAAAGACCCGCGTGCAGCGGTAATGACGGAGTTTGGATACGGCTGCGCGCTATGCCGTGTGCAACAAGGGCTTCGATCAGCGGGTGCCAGATGGCTGGCGTGAACCCCCAACCGTGCAGCAAAACGATCGGCGTCGCAGGCATCTTCAGACAGCCTTGCCGAGGGCTTGTAATAGCCCATCGATCTGGGTGGGCGTATGCGCCGCCGATAACGAGACACGTAGACGTGCTGATCCGGCTGGGACTGTGGGCGGACGGATGGCCGGTACCCAGTAGCCTTGGTCCAAAAGTCGGTTGGCAATTTGCAACGTCAGCGCGTTATCGCCGATCACCAGTGCCTGAATCGCGGTGCGCGAGGGCAGTAGTTCGAAGGGCAGATTCAGACGCGCGATGCCTTCGCGTAACTGGGCGATATGGATGTGCAATTGGTCGCGCAGGTTATCGCCATGCAGGATGCGTTCGATGGATGCCAATAGCGCACCGGCGATCATGGGGCTTGGGCCGGTCGTGTAGATGTAACTGCGGGCGCGTTGAATCAGCCATTCGATAACGTTTTTTTCAGCCGCAACAAAGGCACCGGAAACGCCAGCCGCTTTGCCTAGAGTGCCGATCATCACCAGATTCGGATGTGCCGGCAAGCCCGCATCAGCGATGCTGCCGCGACCTTGCGGGCCGAGTACGCCCAGACCGTGCGCGTCATCGACGATGAGCCACGCATCGTACTGTTCGGCCAGCTGCATGAGCGCTGATAGAGGCGCTTCGTCGCCGTCCATACTGAACACACTGTCGGTCACAATCAAACGCGTGGCGCCCTTGGCGAGCGGTGTGTCTGCCAGTTTGCGCTTCAGATCATCCACGTTGGCATGCTGGTAACGCACATGTGCCGCACGTGATAGCAATGCGCCGTCAATCAACGATGCGTGGTTGACGCGGTCGGCGAAGATGACATCATGCCGGTCGGCCAACGCCGTCAACACACCGAGGTTTGCCTGAAACCCGGAGGGAAAGAAAAGCGCCGCATCGCGTTGAGCGAATTCAGCCAGGCGTTGCTCCAGCAACGCGAAGATGCCGAGCCGGCCACTGACGAGTTGCGAGGCGCCGGCGCCAACGCCCCACTGTTTGATGGCATCAATGGCGCTCTGTTTCAGTGCGCTATCGTTGGCTAGCCCCAGATAATCGTTACTGGCGAAAGCCACCAGCGGACGGCCGTTGAGGACCATCTCCGGGCCGCAAGGGTTTTCCGGTGTGCGCCGCACACGCTTCTGGTGCGCGGCTTCAATCTTGGCTAGTTCGCTGTCGAGATCGCGCGGGTTCATGGTGTGGGCGGCGTCTCTAAAGTGTCGTTTAGAGCGTTCAGGGCTTGCTCGGCCATCCAGAAGGCATCTTTGCCGCTAAGTACATAAGGCGGCATCAGATACAGCGTGTTGCCAATCGGTCGCATGAGCAATCCACGCCGTAGCGCGTTGGCAAAAAAGCGACGATTGAAATCCGGTAGGTCGGTATCGACATCGGCCGCCCAAATCATGCCGCGATTGCGGAAATGTTTAACGCGAGGATGTTGTGCAATGGGCTGCAAGGCCTGCGTGATGTGTGCGCTGAGCACCAGATTGGCGTTCAACACATCGTCGGCGTCAAAGATGTCCAGCGTGGCCAGCGCCGCCCGACAGGCCAGTGGGTTACCGGTATAGGAATGCGAATGCAGAAAACCGCGCCGTGCATCGTCGTGCCAGAAAGCCTGATAAATCGGTTCCGTACTGAGCACGACGGACAAGGGCAGATAGCCGCCGGTAATGCCCTTGGATAGACAGAGCAGATCAGGACGGATACCCGCGTGTTCATGGGCAAAGAAACTACCGGTGCGACCAAAACCGACGGCGATCTCGTCGCAGATCAGATGCACCTGATGCGCGTCGCATAAGGCGCGGACGCGTTTCAGATACTGCGGATCATGCATGGCCATACCCGTCGCACACTGGACGAGCGGTTCGACAATAATCGCGGCGATTTGGCCTTGGCGTTCGATGAATAGTTTTTCGAGGGCGTCGGCAGCCCGGTTGGCGACATCCACAGCCGTTTCGCCAGGCTCGGCCTGTCGCGCATCCGGCGACGGCGCCAGGTGAACGTGCTCGTTACGGATCAACGGCGCGTAGGCGTCGCGGAACAGCGGGATATCCGTCACCGACAGGGCGCCGAGCGTTTCGCCGTGATAGCTGCCCGCGAGACAAACGAATTCGCGTTTCTCGGGATGACCGGCGTTCTGCCAGGCGTGAAACGACATCTTGAGCGCGATTTCAGTCGCGCTGGCACCGTCTGACGCAAAGAAGGCATGGCCCAGGGCGCCGCCGGTTTTGGCCGACAGGCGTTCGGCCAATTCGATAGCCGGGGCATGCGTAAAGCCGGCCAGCATGACGTGTTCAAGCCGGCTCAGCTGATCGACGATGGCGGCGTTGATACGCGGGTTGCCGTGCCCGAACAGATTCACCCACCATGAACTGATGCCATCAAGGTAACGCCGGCCTTCGAAGTCTTCGAGCCAGACGCCTTCGGCGCGTGCGATCGGCACCAGGGGCAGCGCCGGGTGCTGCTTCATCTGGGTGCACGGATGCCAGACCGCATTCAGGCTGCGTTGCAGCCAATCGTTGTTGTTCATCTTAGTGCAGCGTGCTGGGCTGGGTTTCTGCCGATTCCGGCATTTCCAGATGCGCCAGTTCGCCATCGGCGTTGGCGTACATCGGGCCGCCGCAGTCTTCGCAGAACTCCATGGGGAAGCGATGCTCATGCGTCACGATGTCGGTCACGCCCGCGGCGCGCAGTACCTGTTCGATTTCGGCCACCATGTCGGTTTGTTCGTCCTCGGCGCCCAGCATCGGCCAGACCACGCCGTGATACAGCGCGTCATCATTACGAGGCCCTAGCGCAATCCGGTATTCCTCCAGGCGCTGGGCATGGAACGGGCCGATGACGGCGCGCTGTTTTTCGGGCGGCAGTTTGACGACTTCACTCAGGAAGTTGATGCAGGCCTGGATCGAATAGGGGCGTGACGCCCGGTCCGCCGCCGCGCAGGCGGCATGAAAGGCATCGGGCAGCAATGCCGACAGCCGGCAGCCGGCGAGCAGCGGTTCGAGCATGGGCTGACAGGTATTGGCCCACAGACGTTCGATATCGGCGCGGTCGGTCGTTTGGGCGCTGCCGCTGCCGGCGCGGGGCTCCTGCCAACGGAAAAATGCCTCACCCTTGGGAACGGCCACGGCGGCGATGAGATAACGGGTATCTGACAGGAAACGGTTGGTTTCTTCGCGCGCCTGTTCGTGCAGTGGTGCGTTTTTATCTTGCGCCAGGGCGTCGCTCAGATTGCGCGTCAGCTGGGCCAGCTCAGTGAATTCGCGCGGAATCTGATCAGGCCCGACCAGCATACCTAATAGATTGAGCCGGGCATGTCGCGTCAGTACCGTATTCTTGAGTAGCTCGGCCAGCACCGCTTGGTCTTTGGCCGACAGCATAGGTGTTGGGATCGCGTAGCGCGACCAGGTCAGAAATGGGCAGGCGATCAACAGCACCTCATGCGCCTGGCCGTCGATGATCGCCGTCGTTGATTCGACGACGGACTCGATGGTGTCCATCAGGGCATCGTGACCGACGGGTTCGCTCTCGCTGAGCCGGTTGAGCACGGTATTGAGGGACTCATCGTCTTCGTCCGCCAGCAGTTGCTCGACGAGCGCCTGCAGGCGTTGATGCCAGTAAGAACGTTCGACACGGCTGCCGGCCTGGGCCAGACCAGTGGCGAGCCAGCTGAGTTGAGCCATCTCGCGCGATAGGCGAGGGCGGGATCCATAGGGTGGGCGCTTCATTCTGGCATTTTACCAAGCCAGGGCCTAGCCAATGCCAATTCAAGCCGATCCAAGCCAATCCAAGCCGACTTGGATGGCTCGAGGCGGTTCCGTCTCCCCCGAAGAGGCGCTCCGTTGGTAACATAGTGCGCTCTTAATCCGTCTTTTTTTCCGCTTATTACGTGCAGGTCGCCTATGTTGTTTCTGCTATCGCCCGCCAAATCGCTGGATTTCGACCCCGTGGCCCAGGATGTGCCACACACCGAACCACGCTTCATCGCGCAAGCCGAGTCGCTGATCGAGATCCTGCGCCAGAAGTCGCCGGCTCAGATTGCCGAATTGATGTCGCTCAGCGACAAGCTGGCCGTGCTTAATGTGACGCGCTACGCCGACTGGTCCCCCAAACATACCCAGCCGGAGGCCAAACAGGCGATCTTGGCCTTTAATGGTGACGTCTACGAAGGACTGGACGCCGCCAGCCTGAACAAGAAACAGTTGGCTTATGTACAGGATCACGTGCGGGTGCTGTCGGGCCTCTATGGCGTGTTGCGCCCCCTGGATCTGATGCGCCCTTACCGACTGGAAATGGGGACGAAACTAGCCAATCCGGCCGGTAAGGATTTGTACGCCTGGTGGCGCGAAACCAACACGGCGGCCGTGCTGGATGACCTTAAGGCTGCCGGTCAGCCGTTGATTAATACCGCCTCGGACGAATACTTCAAATCGGTGGACCGCAAGGCTCTGGAAAAATCCGGCGT
>CAZSAE010000008.1:20665-30890 GCA_964604765.1 uncultured Dechloromonas sp.
CCTCGGACGAATACTTCAAATCGGTGGACCGCAAGGCTCTGGAAAAATCCGGCGTCACGATCATCGATACGGTGTTCGAGGATTGGAAGGACGGCAAGTTCAAGATCATCAGCTTTTACGCCAAGCGGGCGCGCGGGCTGTTCGTCCGTGCGGCGGCCGAAGGCGGTTGGAAAAAGCCGGAAGACCTGCAGACATTCGATGCCGAGGGTTACGAATACACGCCTGCGGCGTCGACGGCAACGCGATGGGTGTTCCGTCGTCGTCAGGCCTGATGCTGAACTGCAGGAGCCGCGGCGCAAAGCCCTTGCAGGGCGTATTCGGGCGGCAGAATGGCAAAGGGGCAGGGGCGCTGGCGCGCCCTGGCCAGCTTGAGCACCTGGTTGTCGCGACTGATCAGCATGTTGGCATGGCCGGCCAGCGCCAGTTCCAGAAACATCTGATCATCGGGGTCACGGCACTTTGGCAACAACGGCAAGGCTGGGTCAACGGATTCGGCGATGAGCGTTACCTGTGCCCGGTAGGCGTCGAAGATACGTTGCCGCCCGGCGTCATCGAGGCGGAATTGCTTATAGCCCGTCACGCGCGCCAGTTCGGCCAGCGTTCGGTCGTTGGCCAGACAAACGACCTCGCCGGATTCTATCGCCGTCATCAACGGTGCGAGCGGCGGCGCCCGGAAATGGAACAGATCCATCACCACGTTGGTGTCGAGCACCAGGCGCGGGGTGGTTGTCGCTACGGCGTTGTCTGACATGACCGAATCAACCCGCTCGATCTGCGAAAGCTGTGGCGCCTGCTGTGCAAGTTACCGCGTCGATTTTCATCCATCCGAACTGGCCCGGGCCACAGGCGCTGCCGGCGTGCCGGTTGAGATGGCACTGCCGCTGACGCCCAAATTGATGCGCATGAAGGGCACCGACGATGCCTCGCCGCGTTGCACTGCTCTGGAAGGCGAGATCGGTTGCCATGTGCGTTGTCGCATTTACGAAGACCGACCGTCGCCGTGCCATGAGTTCAACCCCTGGGCGGCGCTGGGCGTCGCTGATCAGGCCTGTGATCGCGCGCGCTTGCGCCATGGCCTCCGTCCGCTGTCTGAAATCCAGGCCGGTTAAACCAGTTTGAGCAGGTCGGCGTAGGCCGTTTCAAATTGGGTGAGGCCCGCCACCTGCAAGGCGTGGCCGACTTGTTCCAGATCAATGCCCAGCGCGCTAACGGCAGCCAGTTGCGTGTGTGCTGCAGCGACATCCTGATCCAGCGTCAGGGCGACGTTGCCATGGTCGCGGAAGGCAGCCAGCGTAGCGTCCGGCACCGTGTTCACGGTCTGCGGGCCAATCAGCTCGTCCACATACAGCGTATCGCGGTACGCCGGATTTTTGACCGAAGTCGACGCCCAGAGTAGCCACTGTGGTTTGGCGCCCAGCGCGATTAGATCGGCCATGTCACTCGTCAGGTCGTGTTGCCATTGTTCGTACGCCACCTTGCAGAGTGCGATGGCGGTTTTACCCTGGAGTTCCGGCGGAAGTTTGGGATCGACGGTGTTGTCGGTGCGGCTGACGAAGAAGCTGGCCACCGATGCTACATCACCGATGCGCTCAGGAGCGCCTATTTGCTGACAATGCGCGATCCAGCGCCTTAGACCGGCCTGATGTGCGGCCTGCACCGCATGCAGCTGTTCGTGCGAGAAAATTAGCGTGACGTTGACGTTGATGCCGCGGCCGATGACCTCGGTTATCGCTTGGCAGCCGGCTGGTGTGGCCGGAATCTTGATCATGACGTTCGGGCGGTCAATGGCCTGCCACAATCGTACGGCAGCGTCGACGGTCCCTTGCGCGTCATGCGCCAGGCGCGGCGACACTTCGAAACTGACATAGCCCTGGTCGCCGTCGGTGGCGTCCCACAGCGGGCGAAACAGATCGCAGGCCGCCAGGATATCGGGCAGAACCACAGTTTCGAAGCGGACCTCCGGATCGGTTTCGAAGGCCTGTGCCGAGGCGATGGCCGGCGCGTAAGCAGGGTCCTTGCTCAGCGCCTGTTGAAAGATCGCCGGGTTTGAGGTCAGCCCGGCCACAGCATGCGTACGGATCCAGTCGGCCAGCGTGCCGCTTTCAATGAGCGCCCGGGACAACGTATCCAGCCAGATCTGCTGACCGAGTTTGGCGGTAGCGGCAATGCGGCTGCCGGCTTGGTGGCTTTGGAAAGTAGTTTCAGTCATGGCGGTAATTGAGCGTCCGGAAAGATTGGTCAGCTTCGTGTAAGACTAAGGGCGTAATTATGGCGTCTGATCTGATTACATCGAAAGCCGATGCCACGGGCCAGACACCGTATGGCTTCGGTGAAGTTTTCATAATAAACCGGGTATCGCCTCGGCGGTACTTTGACAAGCATGCCAGAGGAGGCGCGTCACTATGGGCAAGTATCAGGATTTCCACAAGCGTTCGATCGAGAACCGTGACGAGTTCTGGGCCGAGCAGGCCAAGCTGGTTGAATGGAAAGAACCATTTACGCAGGTCTGTGATTTTTCTCGCCCGCCCTTCGTCAAGTGGTTCGTGAATGGCAAGACCAATCTCTGTTACAACGCGGTCGACCGCCATGCCGCCAAGCGTCCGAACGACAGGGCGCTGATCTTTGTTTCGACTGAAACCGACGAAGAAAAGATCTACACCTGGGCCGAGTTCCAGCGCGAAATTGAGCGTATGGCGGCGATTCTGCAAAGTCAGGGTGTCAAAGAAGGCGACCGTGTTCTGATCTACATGCCGATGATTCCGGAAGCACTGTTCGCCATGCTGGCAACCGTGCGTATCGGCGCTATTCACTCGGTGGTGTTCGGTGGCTTCGCTGCCGGTTCGCTGGCCACCCGTATCGACGATGCCAAACCCAAGGTCATGGTCACGGCCGATGCCGGTATGCGGAACGGTAAGCCAGTGCCGTACAAGCACCTCGTCGACGAAGCGCTGAGCCTGGCCGAATTCCCGCCGGCCAAAGTTGTGATCGTCGATCGCGGTCTGGATAAAGGCTTCCCGCGTGTTGCCGGTCGTGATGTGGATTACGCCGAGCTGCGTGCCCAGCACATGGATGCCCAAGTGCCTTGCGTTTGGGTCGAGTCGTCGCATCCGTCGTACATTCTGTACACCTCGGGTACCACGGGTAAGCCAAAGGGCGTGCAGCGTGACACCGGTGGTTACCTCGTCGCGCTGGCTGCTTCGATGAAACACATCTACCAGGGCGGCGAAGGGGAAACCTTCTTCTCGACCTCCGATATCGGCTGGGTCGTTGGTCACTCGTATATCGTCTACGGTCCGCTGATCGGCGGTATGGCCACCGTGGTGTACGAAGGAACGCCGCTACGTCCGGATCCGGCCATCTGGTGGCAGATCGTCGAGAAATACAAAGTCAACGTCATGTTCTCAGCGCCGACGGCGGCCCGTGTGCTGAAGAAGCAGGATCCGGCTTACATGAAGAAGCACGATCTTTCGAGCCTCAAGCATATCTACATGGCCGGCGAGCCGCTCGACGAGCCGACGCACGAATGGTTCATGTCCGAGCTGAACAAGCCGGTCATCGATAACTACTGGCAGACCGAAACCGGCTGGCCGATGATCTCGGCCGTGCCGGGCGTCGAAAAGACCCCGATCAAATACGGTTCGCCGTCGTTCCCGGTCTATGGTTATGACCTGCGCATCTTCCGCGAAGACGGCACCGAGTGCGGACCGAACGAGAAGGGCATCGCCGCTGTCGTGCCGCCACTGCCGCCGGGCTGTCTGTCCACGGTCTGGGGTCAGGACGAGCGTTTCGTCAGCACCTACTTCAGTCTGTTCAAGGATCCGCTGGTCTACTCGTCGTACGACTGGGCGATCAAAGACGAAAACGGTTACTTTACTATTCTGGGTCGTACCGACGACGTGATCAACGTTGCCGGCCACCGCCTGGGTACCCGCGAAATCGAAGAAGCCGTCCAGAACCACAAGGCTATCGCCGAAGTGGCCGTGGTCGGTGTCGAAGACAAGCTTAAGGGTCAGGTGCCGATTGCCTTCGCCGTGGTGAAGGACGCCAGCGTCGTCGACAGTGCCGAGAAGGTGCAGGCGCTCGAGAAAGAAGTGATGTCCACCGTCGACGGCATCCTCGGCGCTATTGCCCGTCCGGGCCGTGTCTATTTCGTCACCGCGTTGCCGAAGACCCGTTCGGGCAAGATGCTGCGTCGTTCTCTGCAGGCGCTGGCCGAAGGCCGCGATCCGGGCGATCTGACCACTATCGACGATCCGACAACCATTGAAAACATCAAGAAGTTGGTTGCTGGCGGGTAAAAGTTCGTCGTTGCAAACGGAACGGCCTGTAGCGATACAGGCCGTTTTGCTTTAAGGGCGCTGGAGCGAGCACGTTCAACGGCCCAAGAATAGACATTAAACCCGGATCGTCGGATTTGACTTTTATAACCTTGGCTGACACAGTAAGCCCATGCTTACGAAACTTCGTCGCCTCATGGCTGCGCTTGATCAGAAAGTCAAACAGCTGGCAGCGGTTGTTGAGTCGAAAACCAGGCCTTTCGTTAAAGCCATCGCGCCAAAGATCCAGCCGCTGGTAGCGCGCATTAAGCCTGAATACCGTCGTCCATTCGCCGCGTTGATTCTTCTGTTGGTGGTTGGTCTTGGCTGGTACGCTTATCAGTCCGGCAGCGATGAAGGGGTGACCCTTTACGGCAATATTGATTTCCGCCAGGCCTCGGTCTCCTTCAATGGCAATGAGCGGATCGCAGAAGTGCTGGTCGAAGAAGGTGCACTCGTCAAAAAAGGCCAGGTGCTGGCCCGACTGGATACCAGCCGCCTCCTGCCACAACTGGCGCAAGCCGAAGCCGCCATGGAGTCGCAAAAGGCTGTTGTTGACCGACTGCTCAATGGCACCAGGAAGGAAGAGATCGCCCAAGCCAAAGCGAATCTGGAATCGGCCAAGGCTGAATCCGTCAAAGCCGCGATTCAGTATCAACGACGCAAGACCCTGCTGCCACTAGACTCGGTCAGCCGGGAAGATGTTGACCAAGCCAAAGCCGCTGCCGAGATAGCGCAGGCCAGGGTCGAAGTAACGCAAAACGCTTACCAACTGGCTGTCATTGGCCCGCGTGCGGAAGATATTGCGCAGGCCCAGGCGCAGCTGCGCAGCTATGAATCGCAACTGGCGCTGCTGCGGCAGCAAGTGGCGGACGCCGAGCTGCATGCCCCATTCGATGCCGTGGTGCAGTCGCGGTTGATGGAACCGGGTGAGATGGCTTCCCCGGCCAAGCCGGTATTTTCCCTGGCGACCATTGGCATCAAATGGGTGCGTGCCTATATTCAGGAAACGAAGCTCGGTCTGGTCAGGAACGGGGATAAAGCCGAAATCCGGGTCGACAGTATGCCCGACCAAGTGCAGCAAGGTTGGGTGGGTTTCATCTCGCCAGTCGCCGAATTCACCCCCAAAACCGTACAGACCGAAGACCTGCGTACCAATCTCGTTTATGAGATCCGGATTTATGTGAAGGACGTCGACAACATC
The DNA here is from genome assembly GCA_964604765.1 of uncultured Dechloromonas sp. Lineage (GTDB taxonomy): Bacteria > Pseudomonadota > Gammaproteobacteria > Burkholderiales > Rhodocyclaceae > Fluviibacter. The sequence goes on from CAZSAE010000008.1 coordinate 26,186, forward strand.
CTGCGCTTGGGGATGCCGGCCACTGTGCACATACCCCCCGGTCAGGGAAGGACGGCGCCGGCGCCGGGCAGCTAATGACGGCGCAGGGTACGGCGTATCCGGTGGAGATCCGGGGCGTACACAAAAGCTTTCAACGGGCGACCGGTGAAGCGGTTAAAGCACTGGACGCGGTCTCATTCACGGTGCAACGCAATACCCTGACGGCGCTGGTGGGCCCGGATGGCGGTGGCAAGACCACCTTGCTGCGCATGATCGCCGGCCTGGTGCCGCCCGATGAAGGTTCGCTGCGTGTATTGGGCATTGACGTCGCGGCTGACCCGCAGTCCGTGCAGGATCAGATCGGTTATATGCCGCAGAAGTTCGGCCTCTATGAAGACCTGACGGTGCAGCAGAACCTCGACCTCTATGCCGATCTGCACGGCATCAGTATTGAAGCCCGCGCCGAAATTTATCCGCGGCTGCTGCACATGACGGCCCTGACCCATTTCACGGATCGCCTGGCGGGCAACTTGTCCGGTGGCATGAAGCAGAAGCTGGGGTTGGCTTGTACCCTGGTCCGCTCGCCCGATCTCTTGCTCCTGGATGAACCGACCGCAGGAGTGGATCCGCTTTCGCGCAAGGAGCTGTGGGAGATTCTTGGTCAGTTGATTCGCGATACGGGGTTGACGGTCATCGTCAGCACGTCCTATCTCGACGAAGCCGGCTTCTGCGATCACACGGTGGTGTTCCATGCGGGCAAAGTGCTGGCTGAGGGTCCGCCCCAGGCAATTACAGCCCGGGCCGAGGGTTGTGTGTTCATGGCGCGAACGCCCGCAGGCGTCACAGCCCGATCGCTGCAAGCCCGGCTCTTCAGGCAACACGCTATCGTTGATGCGGTGCCGGAAGCCGGCAACGTGCGAATTGTGACCCGGGCGGCCGAGTCACCGACGTACGATGTCGATTCTGCACCGTTGGTCTTTGAGCCGACGGCGCCGCGCTTCGAGGATGGGTTCATGAAGCTCTTCCGTGGGGCGATCGGCGATATTCGATCGACTGCCACGACGCAGGAGCAGCGACCGAGAGACCAAGCGCATGACGAAACTATTCATGCCGTAAGCGCCGTCTCGGTCGAGGTACATGATCTGTACCGTACCTTCGGCGACTTTACCGCCGTCGATCACGTGTCCTTTGAGGTCCGGCGCGGCGAAATCTATGGGCTGCTGGGGCCTAACGGCGCCGGCAAAAGCACGACTTTCCGTATGCTCTGTGGGTTGATCCCGGCGACCGGAGGGCGCTTACGTGTCGCCGGCGCGGACCTGAGAACCTCAAGGGCCGAGGCACGGACAAAACTGGGTTACGTTGCCCAGAAATTCTCGCTCTATGGCGATTTATCCGTCGATGAAAATCTGGATTTCTTTGCCAGCGCCTACGGTCTGCGTGGCAACCAAAAGCATGAGCGCATCGCATGGGCGAAAGAACAGTTCGAGCTCGGTAAGCTGTCGGGCTTGCCCAGCGGCCAATTACCCGGCGGCTACAAACAACGGTTGGCGATGGCGGCTGCACTACTCCATGAGCCGGAAATCCTGTTCCTTGACGAGGCCACCAGCGGTGCCGATCCGCTCGCCAGGCGCGAGTTCTGGGGTCGGATCAGCACCTTGTCAGAGCAGGGCGTCACGGTGATCGTGACCACCCATTTCATGGAGGAAGCCGAATACTGCGATCGCATCCTCATTATGGACGGCGGCGCCGCGCTCGCCGAAGGTACCCCGGGCGAGATTCGTGCACAAGCGCAACGCCATAGTGAACAAGGCCCGGCGCCGACGATGGAAGATGCGTTCATTGCGATCGTCGAGGCCTCGCGTGACAGGTCGGGCAAGGTGGCGCAATGATCGGTACATGGATCCGTGCCCATCGGCCCGGCATCCGCCGCGTCATCGCCCTATGTCGCAAAGAATTCTGGCAGATTTTGCGCGATCCGAGCGCCATGGCGATTGGCGTGATCCTGCCGCTGTTGATGTTGATCCTGTTTGGCTACGCGCTTTCATTCGACATCAAGAATTTGCCGGTGGCTGTTGTCGTCGAGCACAGCTCGGAAGACACCACTAGCGCTGTCTCGGCATTACGGCTATCTCCTTACTTTATTGTTCATCCGGCCAGCACCATGGCCGAGGCCGAAGATCTGATGGCGAAAAACAAGGTTCAGGCCATTCTAAGGTTCCCACCCCATTTCTCGCGGGACATCGCTCAGGGGAATGCTTCTCTGCTCGTTGCGGTCAACGGAAGCGATGCCAATACCGGTCGTATCGCTGCCGCCTACGTCAATGGTGCCATTCGTACCTGGCAGGCACGCGACGCCCGGGATGGCAGTCCGCTGCCGGAAATTCCCAATGTCAATATCGAGAACCGCCTGTGGTTCAATGATGCCAACCAGAGCCAGTGGTTTCTGGTGCCGGGCGTGATCGTTCTGGTGATGACCCTGATCGGCGCGTCGCTCACCTCGCTGGTGATGGCGCGCGAATGGGAGCGGGGCACCTTCGAAGCGCTGTTTGCAACGCCAGTGCGGCCAGGCGAGATTCTGCTGAGCAAGACGATTCCCTATTTCATTATGGGAATGCTCGGGCTGGCGCTTTCAGTGCTGGGCAGCCAGCTGTTGTTCGGTGTGCCGCTACGCGGCTCCCTGTGGTTGCTGATTCTGCTGTCATCGCTTTATCTGCTGGTTGCCCTCGGTATTGGCCTGGTCATTTCCTCGGTCACCAAGAGCCAGTTTCTGGCCAATCAGATTACCTTTCTGGTGACCTTCCTGCCGGCGACCATGCTGTCGGGATTCATTTACGATATCCGCAGTATGCCCATGGCCCTGCAGATCATCACCCATATTTTTCCGGCGCGATACTTCGTCAGTTCTCTGCAGACGCTCTTTCTGGCGGGGGATGTGTGGACGGTCATTCTGCCCGACATGGTGGTGCTGGCAATGATGGCCGCGATCCTCATGAGTGTCGCCATCAAATTTACACGCAAGCGGATTGGCTGAGACTGGCATGATCGAATCGCTTTATCGTATCGTTGCGCTGCTTCGCAAGGAACTGCTGGCCATCCTGAAGGATTCCAGAAGTCGTGTGACTGTGTTTGTGCCGCCGATCCTGCAATGCCTTATTTTCGGCTATGCCGCGAGTTTCGATCTCAACCACGTTCCTTATGTCGTGCTGGACCGCGATCATAGTGGCGCGTCACGGGCGCTGGTTGCCGCGATTGAGCGCAATGGCGTCTTTGAGCGTGTCGCCACATTGAATAATGCCGCTGAAATTTTGCCGCAGATTACGGATAAACGTGCCGCTTTGGCGGTGGTCATCGACCGAAATTTCGAGCGTCAGCTGATGGCGGGAAAAACCGCGAACGTCCAGGTCATCGCCGATGGCCGGAATACCAACACGGCGGGGACTGCCCAGGGGTATCTAAGCGTCATCGCCAACGATTTTTCCAGAAAATGGCGGAGCGAGAACGGTTACGCGGCGGCGCCGGGCGTCCATGTCATTACCCGTGCCTGGCACAACCCCAATCTCATCACGCGCTGGAGCATGATCCCATCGCTGATCGGCTCGATCACGATGATGACGACGATGATTCTGACGGCGATGTCGGTGGCGCGGGAGCGGGAGGCCGGTACCTTTGAGCAATTATTGGTCACCCCCTTCCGGCCCTACGAAATCATGATCGGCAAGGCGCTCCCTTCGATGCTGGTGGGGCTTGTCCAGGCCACCTCGATCTTTCTGGTGGCCCAACTCTGGTTCCGGATTCCGTTTGCCGGATCCTATGTTGTACTGTTGCTCAGCCTGAGCCTGTTTCTGGCAGCGTCCGTCGGCATCGGGCTGTTTATCTCCTCCATGGCCAGAAATATGCAACAGGCCATGATCGGAACGACTGTCGTGGTGATGCCGTTCATGCTGCTTTCAGGGCTGACGACGCCCATCATGAACATGCCTGCGGTAGCGCAATATCTGACCTACGTGAACCCGCTGCGCTACGCGATCAGCGTGACGCACCAGATTTATCTGGAGGCCGCCGGCGTGGGCCGTCTCTATCCGGAAATGCTGGCGTTACTGATGATCGCCGCAGTGACACTGCCGATTGCGGCATGGATGTTCCGTAACCGGCTGACCTGATATGTTTTGCAGCTGATATGGCTTGCTCAGGGTAGGCAGCGGCAAGTCTTAATCGGTGTCCAGATGTTGTGGTGCAACCGTCATGCGATCGATCAGGTGGCCCAAGCCAAGGACTTTGGTTGCTTCGGTCAGGCGTACCGGATTCATGGTGGACATCAACCGGATGCTGCCGCTGCCGGTAAGCATTTCGGCATGCGCTACCTTGCAGGCTTGGCGTGCGACTGCGCCAGAAACCCCCACGAGTTGTGCTTTGTCACCGATGAGGCGGTTCAGCGTTGGCACCAGGAAGTCGTAGTGCGTGCAACCGAGCACGACCTGATCCACGCCTTGGTGGATAAGCGGCAAAAGTTGATCGTTAATTTCCTGAATAATCGACGGCGCGCTCAGGTTAAGCGCTTCGACCTCGGTCGCCCAGCCGTGGCAGGGAATGACGTGTACGGTACGATGCGGCGCATGGCGCGCGATGAGTTGCGCCAACCGCTGGCTGCGTGCGGTCGCAGCCGTGGCGAGTACGGCGATGTGGCCGCTTTGGGTGTTCAGTGCTGCCGGCTTGATGCCGGGTTCGA
>CAZSAE010000009.1:0-29467 GCA_964604765.1 uncultured Dechloromonas sp.
GTCGGTCCGGAGGCGCCGCTTGCTGCGGGCATCGTCGATGTGTTTCGCGAGCGTGGCCTGAAGATCTTTGGCCCGACCAAAGCGGCCGCCCAGCTGGAAAGCTCGAAGGATTTCGCCAAGCGCTTCATGGCACGCCACAACATTCCGACGGCCGGTTTCGAAACCTTTAGCGATGCCGCTGCCGCGCATGATTACGTGAATCGTCAGGGCGCACCCATCGTTATCAAAGCCGATGGCCTGGCCGCCGGTAAAGGCGTTGTTGTCGCAATGTCGCTGGATGAAGCCCATGCCGCCATTGACGACATGCTCTCGGGTAACAAACTCGGTAGTGCTGGCGCCCGCGTGGTGATCGAAGATTTTCTGGATGGCGAGGAAGCCAGCTTCATTGTCTTGGTCGATGGCAAACACGTGCTGCCTATGGCCACCAGTCAGGACCACAAACGCATCGGCGACGGTGATACTGGTCCGAACACCGGTGGTATGGGCGCCTATTCACCGGCCCCCGTGGTGACGCCGGAAGTACACGCCAAAGTGATGCGTGAAATTATTCTGCCGACCGTACAAGGCATGGCAGCGGACGGCATCCCGTTCACTGGTTTCCTCTACGCCGGTCTCATGATCGGCAAGGATGGTTCGGTCAAAACACTGGAATTCAATGCCCGCATGGGTGACCCGGAAACGCAGCCGATCATGATGCGGCTGAAGTCGGACGCCGTAAAAATGTTCGAACACGCGATCGCCGGCACGCTCGACAAAGCTGAGACGGAATGGGATCGTCGCGTCGCACTCGGTATCGTGCTGGCCGCCCAGAACTATCCCGATACGCCCAGAAAAGGCGATGTCATTGATGGTCTGCCGACTGGCAACTCAGCCGGCGCAGACGCCCATGTGTTCCACGCTGGCACTGCGGAAGAAAACAGCAAGGTGGTCACCAGCGGCGGCCGCGTCCTCTGCGTCACCGCCTTGGGCGAAAACGTCGCTCAGGCGCAAAAGCGCGCCTACGAGGTCGCCCAGACGATTCGCTTCGATGGCATGCAGTACCGCAAAGACATCGGCTACCGCGCCATCAACCGTTAATGCCACCGTTAACGGCTCTTTAACAGTTTCCTTTAACGCCTCGCCCGATTCCGCCATGCCCGACTCATCCGGCGCCCAACGTTCGCAGATCGTTGAAACCTATTTGCGTAATCTGCAACAGCGCATCGTTGACACACTGTCGGCAGTTGATGGGCAACCCTTCCGCCGGGATAGTTGGACACGTCCGGCCGGCGGTGGTGGCGTTTCCTGCCTGATCGAAGAAGGCAATCTGATCGAGCGGGGTGGCGTGAACTTCTCGCATGTCATGGGTGAACAGCTACCGCCCTCGGCGTCGGCGCACCGCGCCGAACTGGCCGGCCGCCCCTACGAAGCCATGGGTGTGTCGTTGGTCATGCACCCGCGCAACCCATACTGCCCGACGGCACACATGAACGTGCGCTATTTCGTCGCGCATCCGCCCAAGGATCAACCGGATCTCGCACCGGTATTCTGGTTCGGCGGCGGCATGGATCTGACGCCCTATTACGGTTTTCGTGAAGATGTCGTGCATTTTCATGAGACGTGTCGTGATGCGCTCGCGCCGTATGGCGCCGATGTTTACCCGCGTTTCAAGGACTGGTGTGACCGTTACTTCTTCCTGAAGCACCGCAACGAAGCACGTGGCGTTGGCGGCATTTTCTACGACGATCTTAACGACGCCGGCTTCGACGCGAGCTTTGCGCTGACCCAATCGGTGGGCGACGCTTTTGTCGATGCCTACACCCCGATCCTGCAGCGTAGACGTGACATTGCGTGGGGCGAACGCGAACGGGATTTTCAGGCCTATCGCCGTGGACGCTACGTCGAGTTCAATCTTGTCTACGACCGTGGCACGTTGTTTGGCCTACAGTCGGGTGGCCGTACCGAATCGATTCTGATGTCGATGCCGCCGATCGTGAAGTGGCGCTATGACTGGCAACCTGAGCCCGGCACTCCGGAAGCGGCGCTTTACACGGATTTCTTGCCGCATCGGGATTGGTTGGACTAACCAAGCAAGCCTCATCTGCTCGCCGTCAGTGTGTGGGGCAAGCCTGGCTCTCATAGCGCAAGCGCTCGAAATCGAGCCAAACTTACCCCACACACTGACCGGAACCGTTTGCGGTTTTCCGCTTACAACCCAACAACGCTCATGGCAAGTCTATGGCATAAATCCGGCTCGATTTCCGACGCTTTTCGTAGTCGATGAGAGCCGGATTTGTGCTGTGGACTGCCGCGCGATATAGCCAGAAAACGGGTTGTTCTAAAGGGCCGCTTTGTGCGTATCGATAAACTCGCGCGCCTTGGCCGTCCACTCGTCAGCAGTCATGCGGCTCAACATGGCATCGGCGGCATCCACTAGATCCGCATCACATTCCTTGTGCGGAATCTGCACCAGATACATGCTGAAGCGTTGAGAATCACTGCGATAGTGTCGCAAGTTGCCCAGATGCGCCTGACGACGACAGCTCGCCAGGAATCCTTGCGACAGCCCGTCACGCGGCCGCAAATCACGCACCTGTAACAGCACATCCTCCCAACGCTCGGTACCCAGTAATGCGCGCATTTCTGTACGCAACGCCGCCGTACTTTTGGGCGGACGCGTCTGGCGATGCGCCAGTTCAAGCACTTGCAGGGCAGGTTCATATTGACGACGCGCAACGAGCATCTCCGCCTCTTGTTGCAATCGAGCGGCGACCAGCGATGCATCATCAGCCTCGACACGACCCAGCCAGAGCGCCGCACGATCGGCATCATCCAACCCCTGTGCGGCACGCGCCGCCAGCAGATCGGCGTAGCCCGCAGCAAAACCCAGCTTGCGGGCGCGTTCCGCCGCCTTGATCGCGGCCTCGTAATGTCCCTCTAGCAACAAACGCAACGATGAAAGAAACGTCTGTTCGCCTTTACGCTGACGACGCAAGGCACGAAACCGTGCCAGTCGAGCCGGCAGATGCAAGGTGCCCTGTATCAGTTTGAGCAACACGGCACCAGCAATCAAGGTGGCGATGATCGCAAGAATCAGGAAGTTCAGCGACATCTCGACGCGCCAATCCGACAAAACGACCAGCGCATAACCATCGTTACGCGCCAGGAGGTCGGCGATCACCACCGCCAGCGTGCCGAGCGCCAGCCCCCAGAGCAGCCACTTTCTCATTGTGCGGCTCCCTTGGCCGGCTCTTGCGCCTTGGCCGGCTCAACCGGTGGTGTAACTGATCCCGTTGCAGCTGCGCCGGATGGCTGAGCCGGTTCGCTGGCGGTCGGCTCACCCATGAGCGTCGCACGCGCCGTCGACAGCGCCTGACGCGTCTCTTCCAAGCCGATGGCAGCGGGGTCGATATTCAGCGTAGCCAGACGTTCAAGGGCGGCAAGGTCATTCTTGACCAAAGCATCCGTGCTATCGGCGTATTTGCTGATCCAGACACGGGCCTGCATCAGAGTCTGCTGGTAGACGGCCGTGTTGCGCATGATCAACGCATGTCGAGCATCCAGCAGCAACAAGCGTAACCCCTGCTGCAGGAAGACTTTTTGCTCAGGGGCGATCAGTCCGGCTTCGGCACGATCCAACCGCTGGACTCGGATCAACCCACGGATTGCCTGCCAAACATCCTGTGCGATGGCAAGCGCGATCTGACGCCCGCGTTCCAGCAGCGTCGGTGCATTGATCTCGACGGCCGCTGCATCACGATCATGAGCGGTAGGAGTCGGCACGCGACCATCCTGAATGAGCGGCAGTTTGTCGATGCTCGCAATCACGCTATCAATGCTTTCGACGGCCGCGCGCAAATCGACGATCGGTTGTGACTTCAACGCCACCAGGTCGCGGCTCACGGCAAGACGAAGTGCCTGGGCGGCGGCGCCGGGCTCATTGATCAACGCACGCTGCGCGTTCTGCAGTGCGACCACCAGCGTTTTGAGGTCGCCCGTGCCCACCCAGATTTGCCAGCCGGCATCGAGTTGCTGTTCGATTCGATCCAAGCCCAGCAATGCGCGCTCATCGCGCAAGGCTTGTTGCATCTGCTGCACGTCTTGCCGCAGCCGTGCTTGGTCGGCCATAGCCGCTTCCAGCGCCGTCAGACGGCCATCAACCGTCGCAATTTGCCCCGCTTCATTGTCCAGTGTTTCCCAGAAGCGCACAGCAAAAAGTTGCTGCACCCCCACCCCGATGAACAGCAGGAGCAGACCTATCCAGAGCCAGCGGCCACCGATCATCCGACGCTTGTTGGACGGACGAATCTTTGTGGATTGCGGTTCGGGCGTGGGAGTTTGATGATCCGGCATCGGTACGTCGCTCATGGGATCTCCGTTCATTTCAGGAAAGCTGAGTTTGATTATACGATTGCAAATGGGCCAGCAAGCCTGCATCACCGCCGTCGCTCACCGCAACACGCGCGAAACCGAGCTCGCGCGCCGCTTCGGCAATACGCGGATGCGGTACCACTAAACACAATGAATGCAGCCTTGCCGCCAGCATGGGCGTTGCCGCAGCCATGACGCGCTGCAGGGACTCGCTGCTACTGATCAATAACGTATCCGTGGCATCACCGCCCGCCAGCCAGTCTTCCAGACGCGACAATGCCCGTGGATGCAAACTGCGTCGGTAGACGGCGGCCTCATCGACCCGCGCACCACGTGCGCGCAAGCTAGGCGCCAGGAAATCCCTACCGCCTTCGCCACGAATCAGCGCAAACGACTGCTCCCGGCAAGCCTGCTCTGCGAAGAAAGCTTCCGCCAGCAGGCCTTCGGAATCGAAGCGACTCTCGGGCACCACGACTTGCGACACGCCTAGAGACTTTAATTCGCGCGCCGTACCCGGTCCCACGGCAGCCGCGGCCACGTTTGACGGCCACCCGGCTGCCTGGAGTCGTATCAGCGTCGGCCAAGCGATGCGCACGGCATTGGCGCTGATGAAAATCACTGCCCGATAATGAGCCAATTGCGCGGCGATCTGTGTCAACGCCGGTGTTGCCGCCGTCGCTTCAATGGCCAATAAGGGAATATGCGCCGCTGCACCACCGAGCGCCTGGATACCCTCCATCAGGCCTGCAGCCTGTCCTTCGGGCCGCGTCACGAGAACGCGACGACCCCGCAAGGGGAGTGGTGCCGACATGTTTAGGTCGGCGACGGGGCGACTTGTGCGATCAGCACATTAGCCCCTTCGGCCAGCAAGCGTTCCGCCAGCGCCGTACCAAGCGCCTCTGCGGCCGCCCAGTCGCCACGGCATTCACCGGCAACGACTTGTTTGCCATCGACTGATGCCACCAGACCACGCAACCAGAACTGCTGGTTTGCTTCCCCGACCGCAAAGCCTGCGATGGGCAAATGACAGCTACCGCCCAAACGACGCGAAAAGGCTCGTTCGGCGCGCACGCAGGCCGAGGTTTCGGCATGCGCCAAGCCATCGGCGATCCGCTGGTTTTCCGGCTGCCCCTCACAAATTTCAATACCCAGCGCTCCCTGGCCCGGCGCCGGCAGCATCTCGGCGGGATCAATGCGCGTACGAATCCGGTCGGCCAGCCCCAGGCGGATGAGGCCTGCGGCCGCCAGGATGATGGCATCGTACTCACCCGCGTCCAGCTTTTTCAGACGCGTATCGAGATTGCCGCGCAGGGCTTTAATACTTAGATGCGGAAACTTCGCCCGCAGCTGCGCCTCGCGACGCAGGCTGGAAGTACCGACCACGGCGCCCTGTGGCAACGCACTCAGGCTTTCGTAACGCGGGCTGACAAAGGCGTCACGCGGATCCTCCCGTTCGCTGATGGCTGCCAGCACGAAGCCGTCCGGCATTTCCATCGGCACGTCCTTCATGGAGTGCACGGCCAGATCCGCGCGGCCTTCGGCCATCGCAACTTCCAGCTCCTTAATAAAGAGTCCCTTGCCGCCGATATCTGCCAACGGCCGATCCAGAATCTGGTCACCCCGCGTCGTCATTCCCAATATCTGCACATCGCGACCTGGGTTTTGCGCCCGCAAGCGGCTTTGCACATGTTGAGCCTGCCACATGGCCAGGCGGGATTCTCGAGAAGCAATGACGAGGGGTTTGGACATAACGATCAACCGAAACAAATGCTGACAGGAGCTCATTTGCCCCGACCAATGCAATCCTAGCACGCGCCATCCCTTATAATGCGGGGTTTAAGCCACTGCCGTCCGCCGCCATGTCCAGCAACGAAAAGACCCAAGCCGCCTCGCCCTATACTTGGGCTGGCCGTTTTGACGAACCGATGTCCGATCTGGTCAAACGCTATACCGCCTCGGTCGATTTCGATCAGCGCTTGTGGCGGCAGGATATCCGCGGTTCGCTGGCGCATGCGCGCATGCTGGCCCGTCAGAACATCATCAGCGCCCAGGACTTGGCCGACATCGAACGCGGTATGGCGCAGATTGTGCAGGAAATCGAAAGCGGCAGCTTTACCTGGTCGCTCGACCTGGAAGATGTGCACCTGAATATCGAACACCGCCTGACCAGCCTGGTTGGCGATGCGGGCAAGCGGCTGCATACGGGTCGCTCGCGTAACGATCAGGTGGCCACCGATATTCGTCTGTGGCTACGTGACAGCATCGATGCGTTGCTGGGGCTTTTCCAGCGTCTGCAACTGGCGCTGGCCGATCTGGCCGAACAGCATGTCTCGACGCCGATGCCGGGCTTCACCCACCTGCAAGTCGCGCAGCCTGTTACCTTCGGCCACCATCTGCTGGCCTACGTCGAAATGCTGCGCCGAGACGCCGAACGTTTGACCGATCTGCGCCGCCGGGTCAACCGCCTGCCTCTGGGCAGCGCTGCGCTGGCCGGTACGACCTATCCGATCGACCGTCACTTCGTGGCCGAGCAACTCGGTTTTGAGGACGTCTGCGAGAATTCGCTGGATGCCGTTTCCGACCGCGATTTCGCCATTGAGTTTTGCGCCGCGGCAGCCTTAGCCATGATTCACCTCTCGCGCTTCTCAGAAGAGTTGGTGCTCTGGATGACGCCACGGTTTGGCTTCGTCATGCTGGCCGACCGTTTCTGCACGGGGTCGTCGATCATGCCGCAAAAGAAAAACCCCGATGTGCCCGAACTGGCGCGCGGCAAAACCGGGCGGGTGATTGGCGATCTGAATACGCTGTTGGTCTTGATGAAAGGCCAACCCTTGGCCTACAACAAGGATAACCAGGAAGACAAGGAGCCGTTGTTCGATGCCGTCGATACGCTGACCGATACGCTGCGTATCTTTGTCGATCTGGTGCCGGGCATCACCGTGCGCCCCGAACCGATGGCCAATGCGCTCTTACAAGGCTATGCCACCGCCACGGATCTGGCGGACTACCTGGTCCGCAAGGGTTTGCCTTTCCGCGAAGCGCATGAGGTCGTGGGCTTGGCCGTCAAGGCCGCCGAAAAGAAAGGTGTGGATCTGGCCGACCTCACGCTGACCGAACTACAAGCCTTCTCGCCGCTCATCGCGTCTGATGTCGTCAACGCATTGACCGTTAGCGGCTCCCTGGCTGCCCGCAATCATATTGGTGGCACGGCTCCGGCGCAGGTCAAATTGGCCATCGAACGCACCAAAAAGCGACTGGTTTAAATCGACGGGCCGGCCAGCGCCACTACGCGAGGCGACCCGGCCAGCCTTGCCTCTGTTTAGCGGTTAGGTCTTGTAGGGCTCGAGCAGCGATTGCAATTCGCCGGCTTGGAACATTTCCATCATGATGTCGCTACCGCCGATGAATTCGCCGTTGACGTAAAGCTGCGGAATGGTCGGCCAGTTGGCGTAGACCTTCACGCCTTCGCGGATCTCCGGGTTTTCCAGCACGTTGACGCTGTAGAACTGACTCACGCCGCTCTCGCGCAGCAACTTGCAGGCGCGCTGCGAGAAGCCGCACTGAGGAAACTGCGGCGTGCCTTTCATATAAAGAACGACCGGATGGCCTTTGACCTGTTCATCAATCAGTGCCAGGATTGGATCGTTATTATTGCTCATGCTATGACTCCAAGGAGTTGGGGGGGTTGGAAGTCCCGCGAGTCTAGCCAAGGACTTCGTGAGCGTCAAACCGATGGCGTACGCGCGTGACGGCGCTGTTCAACAACGCTGTAAAGCGCCATACCCACCAGCAAGGACAGGACGTAAACGAGCCCGGCATCGACGCCAGCGCCCAACAACACCAGCCCCGGCCCCGGGCAGATGCCTGTCACGCCCCAACCGATACCGAACAGGATCGAACCGGCAATCAGCCGCAGGTTGATCACGTGGCTTTGCGGAAGATTCAACGGATCACCCAACAAGGTTTTTGGGTGTCGACGCAGCAACGCGAAACCGATGGCGCCAACCAGCAGACCGCCGCCCATGACCAAGCCCAGAGAGGGATCCCACGCGCCGGTCACATCCAGAAAACCAACCACCTTCGCCGGGTTGGCCATGCCCGACAGAATCAATCCACTGCCGAGCAATAATCCGGCCACACCGGCCGTTATCCACTGCAACACCGCCTTCATAGCGCACCTCCGAGCATATGACGGAGCACATAAACCGTTAGCACTGCCGAGCCCATAAAGCTCATCACCGCCACCAGCGAACGTGACGAAAACCGGGACAGGCCACAAATCCCGTGGCCACTCGTACAGCCGTTGGCATAGCGCGTGCCGATCCCCACCAAAATCCCGCCAACCACCAAGCCAACGACGCCAGCCTGCTCTTGAATCGGCGGCAACTCGGCAAACTGGCGCCACAACAACGGCGCTGCAATCAGTCCCCCCAAAAAGGCGAGACGCCAGCCGAAGGCTTCATGTTTGCGTTGAACCAACAGATCAACCAGATGGCCAACAATCCCGCTAATACCGGCAATGCGGCCATTGGACCAGGCGAGCCAGACAGCTGCGCCGCCGATCATGCCGCCGCCGATCAGGGCGGCTATCGCTGCCGCCCAGGTAAATGCTTGCCAATCGATCGTCATATCATGCCTCTCTTGCTAGTCTTGGCGCCGGCACTCGCCGCCGACGGCGGTGTCGTGCAATACAAGCGGTGCAGCGTTTCGAGAATCACCTGAACGTGCGGATGTGCGACACTGTAATAAATGTATTTGCCGTCGCGTCGTGTCGCCACCAGGCCTTCATTACGCAACACACCCAGTTGCTGCGACAGGGTCGGTTGATGGATGTCCAGCATCTCTTCCAGCTCACCCACCGAATACTCGCCCTGCAGCATTTGACACAACAAGAGCAAACGATCCGGGTTACCGATGACCTTAAGCAAGGAGACGACCTGACCTGCCTGATGACGCATCCACTCCAGGTCGAGAACCGATGCATTGGCTGCGGATGCCATCCGCACGCTGGGCGTACTTTGTGTTTGTTTCAGTGCCATATCAAAGAAATTCAGAAGTTTGAGAAACCAACGGTCGACAATATACCATTAAATATATTCACAACTCTCGAAACTAAGGCGATCAGGCGCTGCCTGTCAGCGCCGGGCGTACGATAAAATGCGCGAATGAACAAACCCACCTGGCGCAAGCCCAGCGGCGCGCCTGTTTCCTGCACCGAGAAAATCAAAGTTCTCAACGAGAACTATGACGAGTTGCGGACGCTCGCCCAGGAGGCACTGGACGATGCCTTACTGATGGGCTGTAGCGAACAACAGATTCGGGCGATTTTGCGCCAGATGATCGACGATCTGCGCGCCTCCTACGACGAATTACCCGATTAACCCTTAGGATGGCATCCAACTCAGGCGGCGGGCATGCCAGTCGAGCACAGCGGTGCGACTGATCATTTTCGAGGCAAGCGCCGGGTAGGTTGCGCGGATCACCGTCTGTGCGAAGCCGGACAGAAACGACGCTTTAAGCTCGGCGCGCGCGCGGTCGACGCCGATCGCTTCATAGGGCACCGACGACAAGAGCAGAAACCCGTCGTCAGGGATACGACCCGCCGCCATATTGCTCTCGATAATGCCCGCCGCCCGGGCGATCGGTTCGGAGAGGTCCGGACTGTAGGGACCGACGATCAACGCCAGATTCGGTGTATGCAGAAAGTCAAAGCCACGGCCCAGACAGATCATCCATTCCCGATGTTCAATATCGAGTAAACGCTCGCCGCGCATGGCTTGCGCGCGCGCTTGCATCACATGGCGCACGTTGCCTTCGAGCAGCGGCAGCAGGTCTGCTTGCAAACGGGCCGGCATATCGGGCAACAATTGCGTCAGCTGCTGCGGCAATGACGTCAGCTCCGCGTCACTGACCGTGGCCATATCCAGCATCTGCCCGGAACTACCGTGCAGTACGAGTGCATCTTCGTCGGTTTCAAAACCGCAGATCAACGGATAGACCGTGCCGTGGCTTTCACCAAAAATGGTCGATATCTGCCGATGTATCGCCTGCGTGTGTTCAAACGCCGCCTGCCGGTCATAACCGAAACCGGCACAACCGCGCTGCGGGTCGCTACGTGAATAATGGTAGGTCACGAGAAACAGGACTTGCCGACCTTCCTGAACACGGTCCATCACATATTGCGTCAACACCTCGCCCAGATGCGGCCAGCCCAGATCAAAGCGGCCGCCCAGATTGCGGAATGGCATCAGGATACCGACGGGAGTGCCGGTGGCGACGGGGATATTGATCCGCCCGTCCATGCATTTGAGCACAGCGATGGCCGTCGGATGACGGCTCTGGTAGCGTGTGCGCGCCAACATGGCTTCGGGACTCCGGAATGCCTCACCATGCCGTTCTGCCAACTCGGTGAGCCACGCAATCCGGTTCTGAATCGGTTGATCGTGAACATCGCTCATCGTGGCCCTCCGTGTGATGGTGTGAATCTTCAGGCAGGTCGGTGTTTAGGTAAGCTTTCGGGAATGCGACCAAATGGTCAATTTCAAGACGGATGCCGATCATCTCACCGATCTGGTGGTCATGGTGACTTGGCACCAACGAGAGCACCCGATCGCCCGAAGCCAACTCCAGGGTGTACAGAAAGGCGGCACCGCGAAACACCCGTTCCAGAACTTTGGCCCGTATCGGACTCGCATCGTCGTGCTGGATATCATCGGGTCGGATGAGCACGTCAACATCGGCGCCATCGGGCACATCAACGGGCTGGATTCGACACAGCTGGCCCAGCTCGAAGTCGATGCAATTCTGACCATGCACCCTGGCCGGTAGAAAGACCCCATCACCGACAAAGGTCGCGACATGGCGCGTCGCCGGCTCGTGATACAGCGCATAGGGCGACGCCCACTGTTGCAGAGTGCCGCTGAGCATCACGCCGACGCGATCGGCCATAGCGAACGCTTCTTGTTGATTGTGGGTCACCAATAAACCCGTCGTCCCCGTCGCTTTGAGAATATCGTGCACGTCAATCGACAGGCGTTCACGCAATTCAACATCGAGGTTGGAAAATGGCTCGTCCATGAGTAGCAGCGTCGGTCCCGGCGCCAGCGCGCGCGCCAAGGCCACCCGTTGCTGTTGGCCGCCGGACAGCTCATGCGGATAACGCGGTCCTGCGTCAGCCAAGCCCACCAGCGCCAGCATCTCCTCGATGCGGTGTGCTTTATCGGCACGCGTCCACTCACGCAAACCGAAACCCACATTAGCGGCCACGCTCAGATGCGGGAAGAGCGCGTAGTCCTGAAAGACCATACCAATCTGCCGCCGTTCGGGCGCCAGTTGCCAGCGCTCCTCGGCCACCCAATGACCGTTCAAGGCGATACGACCGCTACGCAACGGCTCGAATCCGGCGATCGCCCGCAACACCGTGGTCTTACCGCAGCCCGAACCACCCAACAGACAACCGATCTCACCTGGTGCTAGGGCAAAAGACAGATCGTGAACGATCTGCTGTTTACCGTAACCGAGTGCAACCGAATCAAGAACCAATGCATCCATACGCAACCTTGCTCCCGGTCAGTGCAAACCCGATTCGGATTTTCTGACCAACAGGATCACCGGCAGCAACCCCGCCAGCACAATCGCCAGGCTAGGTAGTGCCGCGCGATCCCACATCCCTTCCGAAGTCATTTCAAAAACGCGCACGGCGAGCGTATCCCAACCGAAGGGGCGTGTCATCAGCGTGATCGGCATTTCTTTCATGACATCGACAAAAACGATCAGCGCCGCAGTCAACAAACCGCCGCGCACCATCGGCAGCTGTAGGCGCAGCAACACCTGACGCGGCGACAAACCCAATGAGCGCGCGGCATTACCCTGATTGCGCGTGATACGTTGCATGGCGGCATCGACCGGTTGGAAGGCCACGGCAAGAAAACGCGCCGACAACGCCAACAGCATGACCAGCAGCGACCCCTTCAGTATCTGCGATACATCCCAACCGGCCCATTGCGCCGCACCGACCAGATAGTTGTCGAGCCAGGCCACTGGGATGAAGACGCCAACGGCAAGCACCGTCCCCGGAATGGCGTAGCCCAGTGTCGCCAGCCGCACGATGAACTGCGTCATCCAATCCTTGTGATGCTGGCGAATCGCACTCAGCAACAGTCCGAGGACCGTGACCACCGCTGCCGCCACGCCGCCCAGCAAAATCGAATGCAGCAGAAATGCCGGATAACGCGCATCGAAATCCTCTTGCCAGACCGTGCGCGCCCAGATCAGAAGCTGGATGAAAGGTACGACAAACGCCATGGCCAGAACTACGCCGCAGAATACGACGGCGCCCCAACGGGCGCCGCCTTGCAAGACAATCCGGGCCGGGCTGAAGTTCTTGGCGGCATAGCGGCGATTATGGCGCAGATGCTGATCGATCACCGCCAGAACAAGTACGAACAGCACCAGCAGCGATGCCAATTGACTGGCCGCCGGCAGATTGAACAGTGAAAACCAGGCCTTGTAGATCGCCGTGGTGAAGGTATCGAAACTGAAGATGGAGACGCTACCAAAATCCGCCAAGGTTTCCATGAGCGCGAGCGTCATGCCGCCGGCGATCCACGGCCGCGCCATCGGCAGCGCCACTTTCCAGAAGGCCTGTCCGCGTGTAAAACCCAAGGCCTGAGCGGCTTCGACCGCCCGCAGCCCCTGCGTGATGAAAGCATTGCGCGCCAAGAGATACACGTAGGGATAGAACGCCAGTGTCAGCACAAGAACGACGCCCCCCGTGGAGCGAATCGGTGGAAACCAAGCTGACGAGCCGAACCAGGTGCGCAGCAGCGTTTGTACTGGCCCGGTGAAATCCAGCAGTCCGACTTGCACGAAGGCCAATACATAGGCCGGCATCGCCAACGGCAGCATCAAACTCCAGGCGAAGAATCGACGTCCCGGAAAATCACAGACGGCGGTCAGCCAAGCCAACGGTACCCCGAGCAACAGTACACCGGCGCCGACCCCCAGAATCAGAATTCCCGTGTTCCACAACACACCGGGCAAAACATATTCAGTCAGATGTGCCCAGATTTCCGGCTGTGGCTCAAAAAACGAAGCCAGCACCACCAATAAAGGGAGTAGCGTCAAAGCAGCAATGGCCAGAGCCCGCAAAGGGCCCCAGCCACGCCAGTTCCAGAAGTTTCCGGGATTTGAATCAGACACGGTCAGGTGCATCCATCACTACACCCCGCCATTAGTGATAGCCGGCACGATCCATGAGACGCGTCGCGGCACCCTGCAGTTCGCCCGCTTTGGATACGTTGATCAGATCCATCTTGAACTGTCCCCACTGTCGAATGATCGAGTCCGGTTTGATTTGCGGATTCGCCGGATATTCGAAATCTTTGTCGGTGTAAATTTCCTGTGCTTTGCCCGCCGACAACCATTCGATCAGTTTCTGTCCACCGGCGGCGTTCGGCGCGTGCTTGACGACGCCAGCACCGGAAATGTTGACATGCACCCCGCGTGATTTTTGGTTGGCCCAGAACAATCCAACCGGCAAATTGGGCTCTTTTTCCACCATGCGTGCCAGATAATAGGTGTTAACAATACCCACTTCACACTGCCCGGCGGCCACCGCCTTAATGAGCGCGGTATCGTCGGGGAAGACCTCCGTCGCCAAATTAGCAACCCAGCCGCGAACCACGCGTTCGGTTTCCTTTTCGCCCAACGTCGCCATCATCGTCGCGACCAGCGACTGGTTGTAGACTTTCTTCGAGGTGCGCAGGCACAGCTTGCCTTTCCAGCGCGGTTCGGCCAGCGCCTCATACGTGGACAATTGCGTCGGGTTCACGGATTTCTTGTTGTAGACAATCGTGCGCGCACGAACCGATAAACCATACCATTCGCCCTTGGGGTCGCGCAGGTTTGCCGGAATGTTCGCATTCAGTATCGATGATTTGACCGGCTGCAAGAGCCCCATTTGGCTGGCCTGCCAAAGATTGCCGGCATCCACGGTTATCAGCACATCCGCTGGCGTTTTGCCGCCCTCGGCTTTCAAACGTTCCAGCAACGGACCTTCCTTGTCGGTCAGCACCTGTATCTGTGTTCCCGTTTCCTTGGTGTAGGCATCGAACAGAGGCTTGATCAGTTGTTCATTGCGCGCCGAATAGACCGTCACCGTATCGGCGCCGGCGGTTGATGCAATCAGCGCCAAGCCGAGTAACACACTCCGCAACGGCGTTAGAAAAGAGGGTTGGATCTTTTGCATGCTGAACACCTTCGAGGCTGGAACAATGAGGAACCATTAGTAAAGCTCAAGTTAGCAGTATCTTATTACGAATGGTTCTCATTTGCAAACCATTATGGCGGTCTATATGATCCTAGATGCAATCGCTTATTGGCGACACAATGCCCTAAAGCGTCTAAAGTGTTTGAACCGCCATTGCAGTTCGCACCGGGCAAGCTAATCTTTCATTAAAAAGCCAAAATTAAAAAAGCCAAAGATCATGAGTCTCCCCACTCTGTTCGTTCCGCACGGCGCGCCGACGTTCGCCCTCCGCCCGGGCGCAGCCGGCGCCGCGCTGGTTGAACTGGCACAAACGATTGACCGGCCCAAGGCGATCGTTGTGATTAGTCCGCACTGGGAAACTCGTGAACCCACCGTGGGCAGCGCCACGGAGCTGGAAACCATTTACGATTTTTCCGGGTTTCCGCGTGAGTTGTACACACTCAAATACCCCGCGCACAGCGATGCCGCTCTGGCGCAACGTGTCGCCGATTGCCTTCATGCGGCGGGCTATGCGGCACATATTGATCCGCAGCGTGGCCTGGACCACGGCGCCTGGGTACCGCTGCGCATGATGTATCCGCGCGCCGATATACCGATCATCCCGCTGTCGATCAAAGCGCATGCTGGTGCCGCCTATCACTTCGCGCTCGGCGAGGCGCTGCGCCCGCTCAGTGACGAAGGCTTTCTGATCATCGGCACGGGCAGCATTACGCATAACCTGCGTGATTACATGATCTGCATGCATAACAACCTACCGACACCCGACTACGTCACGCGCTTTGCTGATTGGATCGATGCCCGATTGCAAGCGCATGACATCAACACGCTGATTGATTTTCGCAAAACCAATTCGGATGCCGCACAGGCCCATCCCACGGACGACCACTTCATGCCTTTTTTTGTCGCGCTGGGCGCCGCAGGTAACACCGCCCATGCCGAACGTTTCTTCGCCGGTGTCGATGATCTGGTCATCGCGATGGACGGCTATCGTTTTGAGCGGGCGCTACAATAGCGCTTTCAGATCATTAAAGAGCACCGCCATGTCCGGGATTCCCGCCTGTCCGCAATGCACCCTTGAGAACACCTATCCGGATGGCAGCAACTACGTCTGCGCCGATTGCGGCTTCGAATGGCCGATGGTGACAGAAGCTATGGAAGAAGATGGCCCACGCATCGTCAAGGACGCCAATGGCAATGTGCTCAACGACGGCGACAGCGTCGTTCTGATCAAGGACCTGAAGCTCAAAGGCTCATCCAGCACGATGAAGGTCGGCACCAAAATCAAGAGCATCCGTATCGTCGACGGCGATCACGAACTCGATTGCAAGTCAGACTTCGGCAACATCATGCTCAAGGCCTGTTTCGTCAAAAAGGCCTAACCTACTGATTACGCGTTCAGGCCGCGACCACGCGGTCTGAACCAGTACCACAGCAGCAGACACGCCACCAGGGCGCAACTTCCCGAAAATGCAAAGGCGATCGCGGAATTCAGGTTTTCGTAGAGATAACCAAAAATCACCGATGACGGCAACAAGAAGACCCCGACCGTCATATTGAACCAGCCGAAAGCCGTGCCTCGCTGATCGCTCGGGGCAATATCCGCCACCATGGCTTTTTCAACGCCCTCGGTTGATGCGACAAAGAGCCCATATAAACCGAAGATGGCGGCGAGTGACACCAGCCCATCCGTGAGTAGGCCCAGGCTCGCGTAGACGATGGCAAAAGCGAGATAACCACCGAGCAATAACGGAAAGCGGCCGACCCGATCCGAGAGCGAGGCCAGCGGCGTTGAAAACAGGGCGGCGATCAGGGAGACGATCGCCCAGAGCAGCGGCACATAGGCCTGCGGCACACCAAGCTCACTGGCACGAAACAGTAGAAAAATATTCGACGAATTACCCAGGCTGAAGATCGCCACCACCAGCAAAAATTTTTTCAGATCGGCGGGCAAACCGGCGAATTGCCAACGCATTGGCGCGGTCGACTCACGGGGGATCTGTTCGGGTTCGCGTAGATTCAGCACGAGGATCAGACAAAGCGCGGCGGGAATCGTCGCCAGCACAAAGATGGTCTGTAACGGCACCTGCAGGGCCAGCAGCCCATAGGCCAGTAACGGCCCCAACACCGCGCCGCCATTATCCATGGCCCGGTGAAAGCCATAGGCCATACCGCGCTGTTTTTCGTTGACAGCGTCCGCCAGCAAGGCGTCACGCGGGGAACTTCTCAACCCCTTGCCCAATCGATCAGCAAAACGGATGAAGAGTACGGCCACCCAGCTCCCGGCAAAGGCAATCAGTGGTCGACTGATACCGGCCAATCCGTAACCGAAAAATAGCCAGGGCTTAATACGCCGCGTCCTATCCACCAGCACACCCGAGACGAGCTTGAGTAGGCTCGATGTGGCATCCGCCACGCCCTCGATCAAGCCCAGCGCCTTGGGGCCCGCCATCAGCACACTGGCCAGGTACAGCGGAATCAGCGGGTACAACATCTCACTGGCACTGTCGTTGATAAAACTGATCAGGCCAATCAGCCAGACGGTTCTGGGTAAATGAACAAGTTGTTTAAGCATTAGAACCACACTCTACGCCGGATCTGTTGAAACCGATTGCTCGCGGGGCTAATTCCCAAGTCCTTTCTTCGAGCCCGTTCCTGACGTCTCTGTCTCGGAGCCGATAGATCCGTATAATCGTTGCCATATCAAGATCTGGCACTGGACACCTCTCCCTATGACTTTACCGGATACGCCCACCCTGCTCCGCTTTTGGTCACAAGCAACGCTCGAAGGTAATGTGCTTTTGCTGATGCACTTGATCGGCTCGATGCTCCTTGGCATGCTCGTCGGTTACGAACGTTCTTTTCACGGGCGGGCCGCCGGGATGCGCACCTTCTCGCTGGTCTGTATGGCTTCGACCGGGATTGTCGCCGCCTTCGGCATGCCGGAGCTCTGGTTCGGCGGACAACAGATTGCCATCATTACCGCAGATGGGCCTTCGCGTGTTATTCAGGGGATCGTGACTGGTATCGGTTTCCTCGGTGCGGGTGTCATTATCCACGAGGGCCGCTCGGTCAGCGGATTATCCACGGCGGCGTCGATCTGGGCGGCAGCTGCGATCGGCATCTTGATTGGTCTGGGCTTTTATATGGCCGGTATCGCCTTGGCCTTTCTCTGTGCGTTCAGCATGAGCATCGTGATCATCCTGGAAAGCTGGTTACCCAAGCGCAAACGTTACTATTTCGAACTCACCTATACGACACAAACTCGCCCCGACAATACCGAGCTGGAAACACTTGCCTCCTCGTTTGGTTTCAACGTGCGCAAGGACACCCTGAGTCTACGCATCACCAAGAATCATCAGGTCTGCTCGTTCACGGCCACCTCGGGACCGAAGAATCATGTCGATATGAATGGCTTTGTGACCATGCTACAGGCGGCCAATGGGCTTGAACGTTTTTCAATTTCTCCAGAACGCAATTAAACCCCTATGGAATTCGTGAATACGATAGAGGTTATTGCGACCATCCTCTTTGCGCTCGCGCTGCTCCATACCTTCCTTGCCAGCCAAGTCGAGCATCTGGCACATCGCTATCCGGCACATGCCGGTCTGCTGCACTTACTGGGCGAGGTGGAGGTGGTTTTCGGCCTGTGGGCCGCCATCTTGATCCTGGCGATGACGGCCATCGACTCTTCAAAAACGGCCATAGATTATCTGGAAAGCCGCAACTATACCGAGCCCCTACTCGTGTTCGTACTCATGGTGATCGCTGCGAGCCGACCGCTGATTGAAGCGGCTGGCACATTGAATGACCGTATCGCGCGCCTGCTCCCCTTGCATCCAGTCACGGCGCGCTTTTTCGTCGTCCTATCGATCACACCGCTACTCGGCTCATTCATTACCGAACCTGCTGCCATGACCGTGGCCGCGCTATTGTTACGTGACCAGTTTCTGCGTCACGATCTTCCGATCGCTTTCAAATACGCCACGATCGCCACCTTATTCGTCAATATTTCGATCGGCGGCGCACTGACACCCTTCGCTGCACCTCCCGTGCTGATGGTAGCCGCCAAATGGGAATGGGACATTGCGTTCATGATGAGCCAGATCGGTTGGCGCGCCATCCTCGCCGTGGTGCTCAACGCGGCGGTGCTGACGCTGATTGGCCAAGGCGGGCTTAGGCAACTGCCGCTCGACATTGCAATGAGCGACCAGAAGTCACACGAAAAACCGATTCCCGTTAGCGTGATATTCATTCATATCGCTTTTTTGACGACTGCGGTTTTGTTCCATCACTATCCGGTCGTTTTTCTGGGGCTCTTCCTGTTTTTCCTCGGCTACACTGCCGCCTACCCGATGTATCAAACTCGCCTGATGCTGCGCGAAGCCTTGCTCGTCGCTTTTTTTCTTGCCGGGCTGGTCGTCCTTGGTGGTATGCAGGCATGGTGGCTGCAGGACATGCTGACCGGGCTGACCCCGACGTTGCTGTTCTTCTCGGCGACGGCACTGACGGCGATTACCGATAACGCCGCCATCACTTATCTGGGCAGCTTGGTCGAAGGCACCGATAACGCCTTCCGTTATGCCCTGGTCACCGGGGCATTGGCCGGCGGCGGATTAACCGTGATCGCTAATGCACCCAACCCGGCCGGCTACTCTTTACTTAAATCGTGCTTTCCTGAGCACAGCATCGCGGCCAGCAAACTGCTACTCTCGGCACTGCCGCCGACGGTCGTTGCGATCGCCGCTTTCTGGCTTATTCCCTAGAGATTTATTCCATGTCCTCCATGCCCGACTCAAAGACACTGCCGTCGATCATCAAGGAAATCGGACGTGGTACCAAAGGTGCGCGCGACTTATCTTCGGAACACGCCGAGGCTCTATTCGCCGACATGCTCGCCGCACGCGTACCGGATCTCGAACTCGGCGCGATTTTGCTATCGTTGCGCATCAAAGGCGAGTCCGATGATGAGCTTGTCGGCTTCTGTCGCGCCATGCAGGCAACAACCCGGCAGATCGCCCCAACCCAACGCCCACTGATTGTTTTACCGTCTTATAACGGCATGCGACGTCAACCCAATCTGCTCCCGTTGCTCGCGCTCATGCTGCGCGACGCCGGTTTTGCCGTGCTGATTCACGGACGACACGATTTCGATAACCGGGCTAATCCATTTCCGCTGTTTCACGCCTGTGACATTGCCTCGGCCACATCGCTGGCGATGATCAATCAACAGCTGGCGACCACAGGCATCGCCCTGTCAGATATCGAGCTACTCAACCCCGAGTTGAACCGCCTACTCAGCCTACGCGCTCGCCTCGGCGTTCGTAACTCGGCGCATACGCTCTGCAAACTACTCGACCCCTGTCAGGGGCATTCGATACGCGTCGTCAATGTCACCCATCCAGAGTACCTCGTGCGCATGAGCGCACTGCTTCAGGCACAAGGCGCCACCGCGCTTTTGATGCGCGGCACCGAGGGGGAACCATTTGCCAATCCGCGGCGACGCCCCGAACTGATGGGTTTCAAAAAGGGCGAACCCGTATCGCTGTTTCCGGCCGAAGAGGGCGGCACCGTTCCAATTGCCGGCTGGCCGGAAACGGCGGATTTCGCACAAAACCTTGAACTGATTCAAACGCTGCACAAAACGCCAGAGACGATTCCGCAGCCGTTGGTTGATCAGGTCTCGGCACTTAAAGCACTGGCGGCGGCCTAAGTTCTGTTAACCGTTATCAGGTAGGTGTTGATGGGCCGCACGGCCCAATCGATCCTGCACGGCGAGCCACGTGGCATCTTGCGGCAAAGCTTGCACGAGAATCCGACGATACCCGCCCTGATCCAGCTTGCGCAATACACGATAGAACGCATGGGCATACGCCACTGGATTATTGGGGAGCACCCTGACCGCCGAGTGCTGCCTAACCCCTGCACCGATTTCGGCACAGTCGCGCACGATGGCCGCAATGCTCGGGGCCTCCAGTGCCTGTTCGATCGCAGCGGCATCGAGCACGCGCAACGGCGTGACTGGTGCATAGTGCGATGCCAACGTACCCGAAACGCGCGGAGTCGAAGTCTCGGGCTCGTTTTTTTGCTGCGGCAAAACCGATTGGCCTAGTACCAGCGAAAGCTGCTCTGCCGTAATCGCACCCGGTCGCAAAATCACGGGCGTGTCCCGTGACAGATCGACAATGGTCGATTCGATTCCGACCTGACAATCGCCACCATCCAGAATCAACGCGACGCCATCATCAAGTTCTTCTGCGACATCCTGCGCCGATGTCGGGCTGATCCGACCAAAGCGATTGGCCGACGGCGCGGCAATACCACCCCCACCTAGCGCCCCTCGCTGTCGACGCGATTCGGCAAACGCGCGCAACAACGCCAGCGCAACAGGATGTCCGGGAATACGCAGGCCGATCGTTTCTTGGCCACCCGTCACCAGGTCCAGCACGCCCGGCGCCTTCTTCAGAATCAGCGTCAGTGGGCCCGGCCAGAATGCCTCGGCTAACGCCCAGGCCGCGTCGGGGATTTCCCGGGCGTATAGCGGGAGTAAATCGTCAGCCCCCAGATGCACGATCAGTGGATGGTCGGCCGGCCGGCCTTTCGCCGTGAAGATTTTTGCAACGGCTTCGGCGTTGTCGGCATCGGCCGCGAGGCCATACACCGTTTCGGTGGGAAGCCCGATCAGGCCACCGTCGTTCAGCAGAGCAACCGCCCGTTCAATCGCTTCAGGAGATTGACCCGGGGTAATCTCAGGCATCGGGCAGCCCCAGAATCTTGCGGGCGTGCATTGCGCGTGCGTAAACCGATTCGGTATCTTCACCGATCACCGTGAAGTGCCCCATCTTGCGCCCCGAGCGCGGCGACTGCTTGCCATACAAATGCAGACACAACCCCGGAATGGCGAGTAACGAAGCCCAATCGGGCTCGCGTTGCTGAGAACCATCAAACCACAGGTCGCCCAGCAAATTGATCATCACGGCGGCCGAGTGGGCACGGCCATCGCCCAGCGGCAAACCGCACAGGGCGCGCACCTGTTGCTGGAACTGATTCGTTGCGCAGGCATCGATCGTATAGTGGCCGCTGTTATGCGGACGCGGCGCCATTTCGTTGACGACGAGTTGACCACGCGACACGAAAAACTCCACGCCGAGCGTACCGACATAGCCGAGACAGCCGGCGAGTTTTTCCGCGACTGAGCAGGCGTTGTCCGTAACGCATACAGAGCCCCAAGCGGGCACCACGCTCACATCCAGAATGCCGTTGCGGTGCCGATTTTCGGCAGATGGAAATGTTTTGACCGTGCCATCCTGGCTACGTGCCAGCACGACGGAAATCTCATAGTCGAGCGGTAGTTTCGCTTCGAGGATACAGCGCACACTGCCCAACTCGACCCAGGCGGCTTCGGCGGCAGCACGATCATCGACCACCGCCTGCCCCTTACCGTCGTAGCCGAGGCGCGCCGCTTTCAGGATGCCGGGGAACAGATGCGCTGGCGCACTCTGCAGGTCTTCCAGCGTGTTGATCTCGGCAAACGGGCCGTGCGGTAAGCCGTGTGTTTTCAGGAAGGTCTTTTCGGCGATGCGATCCTGACAAACGGACACGGCGGCCGCCGACGGATGCACGGACACCTGCTCGGCCAGAATCGCCAGAGTTTCGGCCGGGACGTTTTCAAATTCGGTGGTCACCGCCGAACAGCCCGCCGCCAATTCAGCCAGCGCAGTCGGCTCATCGTATGCGGCACAGAGATGACGATCGGCGATACGTCCGGCAGGGCTGTCTTCGTCCGGATCCAGAACCCAGACCTGATAACCCAGTTCATGGGCGGCCATAACGAAATAGCGGCCAAGTTGGCCGCCACCGAGCATGCCCAGCGTAGCTGGTGCTGGAATAAACATATTGTTCATCAGACTTCGGGGAGTTTCATGGCCAGCACCTTGGCCGATTGCTGCTGGCGGAACTGTTGCAGACGCTCGTTCAATGTCGCATCGTGGTTGGCCAACATGGCAACGGCAAACAACGCGGCGTTGGCAGCACCGGCTTCACCAATCGCAAAAGTGGCGACCGGAATGCCTTTGGGCATCTGCACAATGGAATGCAAAGAATCGACACCCGACAACGCTTTCGATTGCACCGGCACCCCCAGGACCGGCACCGTCGTCTTGGCGGCCAGCATGCCCGGCAAATGCGCGGCGCCGCCGGCACCGGCGATGATCGCTTGCAGTCCACGGCTCTCTGCCGCCTCGGCGTATTCAAACAACAGATCCGGTGTGCGGTGTGCCGACACGACCCGCGCTTCAAAAGGCACGCCGAACTCCTTGAGCATCACTGCGGCCGCCTGCATGGTCGGCCAATCGGAATCTGACCCCATGACGATACCGATCAAGGGCGTTGTTTTCCCTGCACTCATTGCACGCTTCCTTCCGCGAAACGTTCTGCCGAGGTGAGCGTATTGGCCAACAGCATGGCGATGGTCATCGGACCAACGCCCCCTGGTACCGGCGTAATGGCGCCAGCGATCGATTTAACGGCTTCGAAATCAACATCACCACACAGGCCACCGCCGGCTTCGGGTGGCAAACGGTTGATACCCACATCAATCACGATCGCGCCCGGTTTGACCATGTCGGCGGTGACAAACTTGGGTTTACCGATCGCCGCCACCAGAATATCCGCACGACGCGTATGTGCTGCCAAATCCCGAGTGCGCGAATGGCACACAGTCACCGTACAGCCGGCGTGCAGCAATAACATTGCCATCGGTTTACCGACGATATTCGATCGACCGATGATGACGGCTTCCTTGCCGCTCAGATCGACACCGGTTTCAGCCAGTAATTTCATAACACCGTAGGGCGTGCAGGGAATGAAGCGCGGATCACCCTGCATCAGCGCGCCGACATTGGCGGCGTGGAAACCATCGACATCCTTTTCCGGACGGATGGCTGCGAGCACTTCTGCCTCGTCGAATTGTGGCGGCAACGGCAGCTGCACCAGAATACCGTGCACCGCCGGATCCTTGTTCAGTTCGGCAATCTTGTCGAGCACGCGCTTCGGCGCGACATCCGTAGAGAACGGAAAGTCAAAAGAAACCATACCGGCTTCGTGACAGGCCTTGATTTTGTTTCGCACATAAACTTGCGACGCCGGATTGTCGCCGACCAGAATTACCGCCAGACCGGGACGCGTTCCCTGCAGCGCCAGTTCATCGGCGCGCACCTTGAATTCGGCGCGCAGACGTTTGGACAATGCGGCACCGTCGAGAATTTGAGCTGAAGTTTGATTTGCCATAGGGCGCTATTTTACTGCAAACCGCCAGCCTGCTACGGATATTCCCTGCGCCGCAACTTCACGCAGGATGGCGTCGGCATCCGGACCCAGCAAGACGATTTCCGGGCAACGCGCGGCGAAGTCGCGGATCCGGCGTAAGGGCAATGGGCTGCTCCAGGCCAGTTGCAAGCCGTTACCTTCTCCAAGCACGTCAGCCGGCTGCCAACCTATGCCTATCCAGCCCGATCGCCCCCGTTGGCGCCGAAACTCCTGATTCAGCAACGAGCGCTCGACGGCATCCGTCAACGCAACCTGTCGGCTACGCAACCAATCGGCGGCATCAATGCGACGGCCCATGGGTTCATCCGCTGCAAACTCCTTGCCGTGGACATTAAGCACTTCCTGTCCCGCAGGCAGGTCATCGAGACCAAACACCACGACGGGCGTTAAAAACTCAGCAGAAAACGCAGCCGCTTCCTGCAACCATGCCTCGGCAAAGATGAGCGGAGCACGATTCAATTCCAATACAGGCACGCCGGCGTGCCGCAATTCAGTGCGCCATTCGTTTGCCGTCGCCGGATCGCTGCCGGCATCAAAAATAAGGCGCGACTCGTCGCAGTGGTGTCGACTTAACGCGATGGCAACATTTTGAAGAGTCGCATTCATGTATCGATGATGCCATGGCCCCCGGAAATATTTCGGAATGGCGCTTGACGCACTTGCTTCCTCCCTTTACTATTTTCATATAACAATAAGTTGTTTCATATCATGAAACAAATGACGGACAGAATCATGGCCATATCAGGTTGTGCGGCGCGGAACACCGCCTGCGCACATCCCGTTATAGTCTGGTCGGGTTGTGATCAACGCGGGGCATTGCGGGTATTCATTCGACGCCCGCTTCAGGAGGAGGCAGCATGTCAGCAACAAACGAAAAGAATCTCGTTCCGGGACACACCAACGATCCGGACCCCCAGGAAACCCAAGAGTGGCAGGACGCCCTAAACGGCGTCATCAGCAACGAAGGTGACGACCGGGCGCATTACCTGATTGAAACTCTTATCAAGCAGGCCCGCGGCAAAGGGATCGACATTCCCTACTCCGCCAACACGGAATACATCAATACCATTCCGACGGCACAGCAGCCGAAGTACCCGGGCAATCCCGACATGGAGATCAAAATCCATTCGTATATACGGTGGAATGCCATGGCGATGGTCGTGCGCGCCAACAAGCACACCAATGTAGGGGGTCATATTGCCTCGTTCGCCTCGGCGGCTGCGCTCTATGACGTGGGTTTCTCGCATTTTTGGCACGCACCATCGGCCGAACACGACGGCGATCTGATTTTCTTTCAGGGCCATTCGGTACCGGGCGTTTATGCCCGCGCTTTCATGCTCGGGCGCCTGACCGAAGAACAGATGGATCACTTCCGCCAGGAGACTACGGGTAAAGGCATTTCCTCCTATCCGCACCCGTGGCTGATGCCGGACTTCTGGCAATTCCCGACGGTATCGATGGGGCTGGGTCCGATCCAGGCGATCTATCAGGCGCGCTTCATGAAGTATCTTGCCAGCCGCGGCCTCATTAACGCCGAAAAGGCGGCACAGCGCAAAGTTTGGGCTTTCCTCGGCGATGGCGAAACCGACGAGGTCGAATCGCTCGGCGCCATTGGCATGGCCGGCCGTGAGAATCTAGACAACTTAATTTTCGTGATCAACTGCAACCTGCAGCGCCTGGATGGCCCGGTACGCGGTAACGGCAAGATTATTCAGGAACTCGAATCGGAATTCCGCGGCGCTGGCTGGAACGTGATCAAGCTGATCTGGGGTACACACTGGGACGCCCTCTTCCAGCGCGACACGCAGGGCATTCTCAAGCAGCGCATGATGGATCTGTGTGACGGTGAATACCAGACCTTCAAATCCAAGGATGGCGCTTACGTTCGCGAAAAATTCTTCAACACGCCGGAACTGAAAGCGTTGGTCGCCGACTGGACCGACGACGAAATATGGCAACTGAATCGCGGTGGCCATGACATCTTTAAAATCTTTGCTGCTTACGACCGTGCTATAAAACACAAAGGCCAACCGACGCTGATTCTGGCTAAAACGATCAAGGGCTTCGGTATGGGCAAGGCCGGCGAGGCCATGAACACCTCGCACCAGCAGAAGAAGATGGACAAAGAACAGATCGCCCGCTTCCGCGACCGTTTTTCACTGCCGGTCAAGGATGAAGAAATCGATTCGTTGCCGTATCTGAAGTTCCCGGAGGACTCGGCGGAATACAAGTACATGCTCGAGCATCGCATGGCGTTGGGTGGTTTCTTGCCGCAGCGGCGCCGTAAGGCCGAGCCGTTGGCCATACCGCCGCTATCGACCTTCGACGCCCTGCTCAAAGCCTCCGGCGAAGGTCGTGAGTTGTCGACAACGATGGCCATCGTTCGCATCATGAACATGATGCTCAAGGACAAACAGGTCGGTCGCCACGTCGTCCCTATCGTGCCCGACGAATCACGCACGTTTGGTATGGAAGGCATGTTCCGCGCCGTCGGCATCTGGAACCAGCAAGGCCAGAATTATGTCCCGGAAGACCATGATCAGCTCATGTTCTATAAGGAGAGCAAAGACGGACAGGTCCTGCAGGAAGGGATTAACGAAGCCGGCGCCATGAGCGACTGGATTGCCGCTGCAACCTCGTATTCGGTGCACAACGTCCAGACCATTCCGTTCTATATCTGCTACTCCATGTTTGGCCTACAGCGCACAATGGATCTGTGCTGGGCAGCGGGTGACCAGCGTGCCCGCGGCTTCCTGATCGGCGGTACCGCCGGGCGCACCACGCTGAACGGCGAAGGCCTGCAGCACGAAGACGGCCACAGCCTGCTGCTCGCCAACATGATCCCGAACTGCATCTCCTACGATCCGACCTTCCAGTACGAAGTGGCGGTGATCGCGCAGGACGGTATGCGTCGCATGCATCAGGACCAGGAAGACGTCTTCTACTACCTGACCGTGATGAACGAGAACTACGAGCATCCGGAAATGCCGGCGGGCGCCGCACCTGACATCATCAAAGGGATGTATCTGTTCAAGAAAGGCAACAGCGGCAACGCGCCGCGTGTGCAGCTACTCGGTTCCGGCACGATCTTCCGTGAAGTCATTGCTGCCGCAGAACTGCTACGCCAAGACTGGGGCGTCGAATCCGACCTGTGGGGTTGCCCAAGCTTCAACGAACTGGCGCGTGACGGCGAAGACGTTACCCGCTGGAACATGTTGCACCCAACCGATCCGCAACGCGTGTCGCATGTGGAATCAAAATTAGGAGGTACTAGCGGCCCAGTCGTCGCCGCCACGGACTACATCAAGCTCTACGCCGAGCAGATTCGCCCCTTCATCAAGAAGACCTTTATCGCACTCGGCACAAACGGCTTTGGCCGCTCGGATACGCGTGAACATCTGCGTAACTTCTTCGAGGTCGATCGCCACTGGGTGACGGTCGCTGCTCTCAAGGCCCTCGCCGACGATGGCACCATCGGCCGCGACAAGGTTGCCGCCGCCATCAAGAAATATCAGCTTGATCCGAATAAACCCAACCCGATGACGGTTTAACGGGGAGCCTACAACATGAGTCAACTGATCGATATCAAAGTTCCCGACATTGGCGACTTCTCTGAAGTCCCCGTCATCGACGTCTTCGTCAAACCCGGCGACGTCATTAAAGTCGATGATGCCCTCATCACGCTGGAATCCGACAAAGCCACGATGGATGTGCCGGCCTCGGCGGCTGGTGTCGTCAAGGAAGTCCTGGTCAAACTCGGCGACAAAATCGGTGAAGGCACCGTCGTCGTTCGTGTCGAAGCCAGCGATGCTGCCGCTGCCGCTGCCGCGCCGGCACCCGCTGCTGCGACGAGCAGTCCAGCCCCTGCCCCCGCACCAACCGCATCGCAAGCAGCACCGGCGGCTGGTGGCGGCATCGTTGATGTCAAAGTTCCGGACATCGGCGACTTCGCCGAAGTACCCGTCATTGAGGTGTTCGTCAAACCGGGCGATGTCGTCAAAGTCGATGATGCGCTGGTGACGCTGGAATCCGACAAAGCCACGATGGATGTCCCCTCGTCGGCGGCCGGTACCGTCAAAGAAGTCTTGGTCAAACTGGGCGACAAGGTCGGCGAAGGTACGGTCATTGTGCGCCTGGAAAGCGCTTCGGCAGCAACGAATGTGGCACCCGCACCTGAAGCGCCAGGCAGCGTCACGAGCGAAGCCAATGCGCGAAGCGCAAGCGCTGCTGTACAAACAAGTACTGCAAGCGAGAGTGAAAAGGGAAACGATCGAGCAGTGCCGAGCGGAGCCGCTGCCTCTCTGCCGAGTCTGCCGTTGGGTGGCCTAGTCCATGCCAGCCCGACCATTCGCGCTTACGCCCGTGAGCTTGGTGTCGATCTGACGCAGGTCAAACCCACCGGCCCGAAAAACCGCATCCTGCGCGAAGACGTAACCGGTTTCGTGAAAGGCGCCATGACCACCGGCGTCGTCCCGGGCAAGACACCGGCTGCTGGCGGCGTTGGTTCGGGTGCGGGCCTTGATCTGCTGCCGTGGCCGAAGGTCGATTTCGCCAAGTTCGGTCCGATCGACGTACAACCGCTGTCGCGCATCAAGAAGATCTCTGGTCAGAATCTGTCGCGTAACTGGGTGATGATTCCGGCCGTGACCTATCATGAGGACGCCGACATCACCGATCTGGAAGCTTTCCGCGTTCAACTCAACAAGGAAAACGAAAAGAGCGGCGGCGCCAAACTAACGATGCTCGCCTTCATCATCAAAGCCTGCGTCAAGGCACTGCAAAAATATCCGGAGTTCAATTCGTCCTTGGATGGCGACAACCTGGTGATGAAGCAGTACTTCAATATCGCCTTTGCCGCCGATACGCCGAACGGTCTGGTAGTGCCGGTGATCAAGAACGCCGATAAGAAGTCGGTGTTCGAGCTGGCGCAGGAATCCGGTGACCTGGCCAAGCAAGCGCGTGACGGCAAACTCAAGCCGGCCGATATGCAAGGCGCCTGTTTCACGATCTCGTCGCTGGGCGGTATCGGCGGCACTTACTTCGCACCAATCGTAAACGCGCCAGAAGTCGCTATCCTTGGCGTCAACAAGAGCGCCATGAAACCGGTCTGGGATGGCAAGCAGTTCGTACCGCGCCTCACACTGCCACTCTCGCTAACCGCCGACCACCGCGTAATCGACGGTGCCTTGGCGACGCGCTTTAACGTCTACCTGGCACAGCTGCTGGCGGATTTCCGTCGCGTCGCCCTTTGAGGAACGATCTTATGAGCCAAATCATCGAACTCAAGGTTCCCGATATCGGCGACTTCACCGACGTTCCCGTCATTGAAGTCTTCGTCAAACCGGGCGATGTCATCAAGGTGGATGATGCGCTGGTGACGCTGGAATCCGACAAAGCCACGATGGATGTCCCCGCCTCGGCCGCTGGCACTGTCAAAGAAGTCCTGGTTAAAGTCGGCGACCGAATCGCCGAAGGCACCGTGGTCGTTCGCCTTGAAGCCAGTGATGCCGCCGCAGCGGCACC
>CAZSAE010000009.1:29567-30625 GCA_964604765.1 uncultured Dechloromonas sp.
GTCGAGAAACTGCGTGAGCACAAAACAAAAGTCGTCAGCAAACTGACGGGCGGGCTGGCCGGCATGGCCAAGGGTCGAAAAGTGCAGCAGGTTCGTGGTTATGGCACCTTTATCGACGCGCACCATCTGAGTGTCGATGTCACATCGGGCGACGGGCAAAAGACGACCGGCGAAAAGAAAGTGGTGCGATTCAAGCAAGCCATCATTGCCGCCGGCTCTCAAGCGATCAAACTGCCTTTCATGCCGGTCGACCCGCGCGTCGTTGATTCGACGGGCGCACTGGAACTCAAAGATGTACCGAAGCGCATGCTAGTGGTTGGTGGCGGCATCATCGGTCTTGAAATGGCCACCGTCTATGCGACGCTGGGTACCCAGATCGATGTCGTCGAACTGGGCCCGGGTCTGATGCCGGGCGCTGATCGCGATCTGGTCAAGGTCTGGGAAAAGATGAACCTGTCGCGTTTTAGCCGCGTCATGCTCAACACCAAGTGCGTGGCCGCCAAGGCCGATGCGTCCGGCGTGACCGTTCAATTCGAAGGCGCCAACGGGGCAGAAACACCTGCTGCCGGTACCTATGATCGCGTACTCGTTGCTGTCGGTCGCTCACCCAATGGCGGCAAGCTCGCCGCCGACAAGGCCGGAGTCATCGTCGACGAACGTGGTTTCATCAAGGTTGATAACCAAATGCGATCGAATGTGCCGCATATCTTCGCCATCGGTGATCTGGTTGGCCAACCAATGTTGGCACACAAGGCCGTTCACGAAGGTCATGTGGCTGCCGAAGTCGCCGCTGGCCACAAAAGCGTGTTTGACCCATTGCAAATTCCGTCGGTGGCCTACACCGATCCGGAAGTTGCCTGGGCCGGGCTGACCGAAGAACAATGCAAGGCCAGCGGCCGCAAGTTCACCAAGGCCATGTTCCCGTGGGCCGCATCCGGTCGCGCCATTGCCAATGGTCGCGACGAAGGCTTTACCAAGTTATTGTTCGATGCCGAGTCGCATCGCATCATTGGCGGCGGCATCGTCGGCACCCATGCCGGCGATCTCATCGGCGAAGT
>CAZSAE010000010.1:0-1658 GCA_964604765.1 uncultured Dechloromonas sp.
GCGACGGCAAGATTTTCGTGTTCCCGCTCGAAGAAGTGATCCGTATCCGCACCGGCGAGTCCGGTGATACGGCACTGTAATCGGTTACCAAGGAGTTATTCATGAAAAAGTATCTTGCAATGCTGCTTCCGCTGCTGGCGAGTGGTGTGGCTCTAGCAGAACCGGCGGCAGTTGAACCGGTCATGAACAAGGCCGATAACGCCTGGATCATGGTTTGTTCGGCGTTCGTGATTCTTATGTCCATCCCGGGGTTGGCGCTCTTCTACGGTGGTCTGGTTCGCAAGAAGAACGTACTGTCCCTGCTGATTCAGGTCTTCGTCGTGTTTTCGTTGGTCAGCCTGTTGTGGGTTGTGTACGGCTACAGCGTTGCCTTCACGGAAGGTAATGCCTTCTTCGGTGCGTTCGACAAGATCCTGCTCAAGGGTATCACGGGTGAAACACTGACCGGCACCTTCTCGAAGGGCGTGGCGATTCCCGAGCTGACCTTTGTGGTGTTTCAGGGTGCGTTTGCCGCCATTACCTGTGCGCTGATCGTCGGTGCCTGGGCGGAGCGGATCAAGTTCTCGGCCGTACTGCTCGGTATCGCCGCCTGGTTTACGCTCGCCTATTTGCCAGTCGCTCATATGGTCTGGTTCTGGGCAGGTCCGGATGCCTACACCACGGCCGAAGCCGCTGAAGCGGTGGGTGCTACGGCAGGGTATCTGTTCCAGAAGGGGGCACTGGACTTTGCGGGAGGCACGGTGGTACACATCAACGCCGCTGTTGCTGGTCTGGTGGCGGCCTACATTGCTGGCAAGCGTATCGGTTACGGTCGTGAAGCCATGTCGCCGCACAACCTGACCTTCACCATGATTGGCGCCTCGTTGCTGTGGTTCGGCTGGTTCGGATTCAACGCCGGTTCGGCGCTCGAAGCCAGCGGGACAGCATCGCTCGCTTTCGTGAACACCTGGGTTGCCACGGCTGCTGCAACGCTGTCCTGGCTGGCCGCTGAGTGGATGACCAAAGGCAAGCCCTCGATGCTGGGCGCTGCGTCAGGTGCGGTGTCCGGTCTGGTCGCGATTACGCCGGCAGCAGGCTTCGTTGGTGTCGGCGGTGCGATCATCATTGGCCTGGTGGGTGGTGTGGTTTGTCTATGGGGTGCTTCGGGTCTGAAGAAGCTGCTAAAGGTGGACGATTCGCTCGACGTGTTCGGTATCCATGGCGTGGGCGGTATCACTGGTGCGCTGCTGACGGGGGTGTTTGCTGACCCGGCACTGGGTGGCTCAGGGATCTACGATTACGTGACGAACGCTGTTGCTGAAGGTTACTCGATTGCTGATCAGGTTGTGATCCAGGCGACTGCCGTGGGTACGACGATTGTCTGGTCGGGCGTGGTGGCTTTCGTAGTCTTCAAGCTGCTTGATGTTGTAATGGGTTTGCGTGTTCCGGAAGATCAGGAGCGTGAAGGCCTGGATGTCACCTCCCACGGTGAAAACGCATATCACGATTAATGGTCAGTCGTTTTATGCAAAGGTAACCCCCCCTCGGTCTTCTCCTCACCGTGTGGATTTGGCGGGTTCTCCGGAACCCGCCTTTTTTACACGTGCTTTAGTCCTTTGGACCGATCAGAATACTGCGGCGGGCGATCTGCACTTCGAGCACGAACAGGCCCAGTGCGC
>CAZSAE010000010.1:1758-11723 GCA_964604765.1 uncultured Dechloromonas sp.
TGCACTTCGAGCACGAACAGGCCCAGTGCGCCGATCAGCATGACCATAGCGCAGGCGAACAGTAAGGCGATAGCGCCGCCAATCCGTACATCG
Organism: uncultured Dechloromonas sp.; assembly: GCA_964604765.1. Lineage (GTDB taxonomy): Bacteria > Pseudomonadota > Gammaproteobacteria > Burkholderiales > Rhodocyclaceae > Fluviibacter. The sequence goes on from CAZSAE010000010.1 coordinate 1,852, forward strand.
ACGTAAGTGCCGACAAAGATGGTGAACACCACGGCACACACAAAAAAGGCGGACAGCGAACAGAGCGTGATGGCCTGATGGATGATGCCCAGGCGCTGACGCAGCGTATCCAGTTCTGGCGCGTAATGGGCCGGATCTTTGCCGTCATCGATAAAACTATCGATACGGTGAGCACGATCGATAACGCGTCCCATGCGCGTCGTCAGCACCGCCAGAATGGAGCCGACACCCGTCAGTAAAAATACCGGTGCGACGGCCATCTGGACGACGTGAGCGATATCGGAAATCTCGGGACTCGTGAGCATGGCTGCCCTCTGGGCAAAGAACGTGAATGTTTGCGCTGGCAACAGGCTTAGCGGAAGACGATGGTTTTGTTGCCGTGAATGAGTACGCGCCCTTCGAGATGGTTGCGCAGACCGCGGGCGAGCACGGTTTTCTCGATATCCTTGCCGTAACGCACCATGTCTTCGACGGAATCGGAGTGGTCGATGCGGATGACGTCCTGTTCGATGATCGGGCCCTGATCCAGATCGACCGTAACATAGTGACAGGTGGCGCCGATGAGTTTGACGCCGCGCTCCCAGGCCTGATGGTATGGCTTGGCGCCGACGAAGGATGGCAGGAACGAGTGGTGGATATTAACGATGCGCCCCGGAAATGCGGCGCACAGATCCGGCGACAGAATCTGCATATAGCGCGCCAGCACCATGACATCGGCTGAGGCTTCCTTGAACAGTTCGCCGATACGGGCATAGGCCTGTGGCTTGTTGTCGGGCGTGACCGGCACATAGTGGAACGGGATGCCGTGCCATTCGACGAAACCGCGTAGTGTTTCGTGGTTCGAGATGACGCAGGGAATGTCGACGTCGAGTTCCTTTGATTGCCAGCGCGCCAGAAGATCGTAGAGGCAATGCTCCTGCTTGGAGACCAGAATCACCACGCGTTTGCGCTGGGCTGAATCCGAGAGCTTCCAGGTCATGTTGAATTCGTCGGCCACCGGCTTGAACGCGGCGCACAGACCGTCGAGGTCGAAGGGCAGTGAATCGGCCTTGATTTCCAGTCGCATGAAATAGGCGGCGATGCCTGCTTCATTCGGTGGCTCCGAGTGCAGCGTCGTTTCGAGAATCCAACCACCATGCTGGGCAAAAAAGCCTGACACCGCCGCGACGATACCGACGCGGTCCGGACAGGAGGCGGTGAGGGTGTAGAAACGTTCGCGATGCATGGCGCGCTGCTGGCGGCGCTTAGATGCGGGCCGAGGCGTTACGGATCGCCGTGTTCAGTTCGGCGTAGCTCATGGTGACCGGGAATTGCGGAAATTCGCGGATCACGTTTTCCGGCGGATGGAACAGGATGCCGGCGTGGGCTTCGCCCAGCATCGCCGTGTCGTTGTAGGAGTCGCCGGCGGCAATGACCTTGAAGTTCAGTCCTTTGAAGGCTTTGACGGCGGCACGCTTCTGATCCGGCATGCGCAGATGGTAGTTGACCAGCATACCGTCGGCATCCGCTTCGAGTTTGTGACAGAACAGCGCCGGCATGCCCAGCTGCTGCATCAGCGGCATGGCGAATTCGTAGAAAGTGTCGGACAGGATGATGACCTGGAAGTCCTGGCGCAGCTGATCCAGAAAATCCTTGGCGCCGGCCATCGGGCCCATTTCGGCAATGACTTTCTGGATGTCCGGCAGACCGAGTTTGTTGTCGCGCAGGATGTCCAGGCGGTATGTCATCAGCTTGTCGTAATCCGGCTCGTCGCGGGTGGTCCGACGCAGCGCCTCGATACCCGTGCGGTTGGCGAATTCGATCCAGATTTCCGGAACGAGGACACCTTCTAGGTCAAGACAGACGATTTGCACGACGGGACTCCCGATAAAAAATTGGACACAAATAAAGGGCAAATTTTACCCGATGCCGCCAGCCTGCCCTACAATGCGGGCGCATGAAACGTTTTTTTGTCGCTGCCCCCGATCAGAACGCCACTCAGCCGATCCGTCGGCTTGTTGGTAGCGCCTGCCTGGGTCTGTTGTTTGCATCGTCACTGGCCATGGCGCAGCAAGCGGCGCCCGTGTTTGATCCGGCAGTGATCGAGGCGCGTGACCAAGAAGCCAAGGCGCTCAAGGAAGAGGGCAAAGCCATTCGTGCCGAGGCCGATGCTCAGCTGGAAATCGATACCTGGAACTGCTACAGCAAGGTCCTGGTCAATCGCTGTATCGACAAAGCCAAGGATCGCCGTTACGAGCAGCGGGAGAAGGCGCGGGAGGTTGAAGCGCGTGGTGCCGTCATCGAACGCGAAGTGCGCGAGCGCCGGCTGATCAATCAGCTGGCGAACCCGCCGGAAGAATTACGTCAACCGAATCCGCCGGCCGGCGCCATCAAGAAGGCGATCGACGAAGGCAAGACGATCAAACAGGTCGAGCAGGAGCAGAAGATTCGTGAGGCCGAGCAATCCGCCACGCCGTTGAAGACCGAAGCCGAAATTCAGGCCGCTTCGGCCGAGCGAGACCGTAAAGCCGCAGAGAAGCGTGCCAAGCGCGAAGCCGCGGAGCAGCAGCGGGCCGCTGAAAAAGCGGCGTACGAAGCGCAGCAAGCCGCCAAGAATCAGAAACCCTAGTTGTTTCTGAACCAGCACACGGGATGACCCCGGTGCTCATGGGGCGTGCCGCCCAAATCGCACCAAAGTCACCCCGTGCACTGTCAGGCTAGGGCTGAGGTAACGGTTTGGCTCGATTTGGGAGCTTGCGACCCATGAGAGCCGGGCCGTTACCGCGGCCCTGGCTGGGGAGGCAGCAGTTCTAGTTCAGGCCCTGAGACGTCAGATAGTCTTCGTAGTTGCCCTGGAAGTCGACGACCGTATGATCCGTCTTGATTTCGATGATGCGCGTGGCCAGTGACGACACGAATTCGCGATCGTGCGAAATAAAGATCAGCGTGCCCTTGAACAGATCCAGCGCGGTGTTCAGCGATTCGATCGATTCCATATCCAGGTGGTTCGACGGTTCATCCATGAGCAGGATGTTCGAGTGCAACAGCATCAGGCGGCCGAACAACATACGACCCTGTTCACCGCCGGAGATCACGTTGACCGGTTTTTTCACGTCGTCACCCGAGAACAGCAGACGACCCAGCGTGCCGCGAATCAGGGTTTCGACATCCGAACCTTCATAACCGCCGGCGCGGACATAGCCCGAGATCCAGTCGGTCAGGTTCTGATCGGAGGCGAAGTCGGCGGCGTGATCCTGGGCGAAGTAGCCGATCTTGGCCTTTTCCGTCCACTTGATCGTGCCGGCGGTCGGCGTCAGTTCGCCGTGCAATAGTTTGAGTAGCGTGGTCTTACCGACGCCGTTCTCACCGATGATGGCGATTTTTTCGCCGGCGTTGACAGTGAGCGACAGGTTCTTGAACAGCGGTTCGCTATCCGGATAGGCAAAGCCAAGGTTTTCGATTTCAACGGCCTGACGGTGCAGTTTGTCCTTGTCGTCGAAGTCGAAGCGGATCCAAGGGTACTGACGCGACGACGGTTTGACGTCTTCCGGCTTCAGCTTATCGATCAGCTTGAGGCGGCTGGTGGCCTGCTTGGCTTTCGAGGCATTGGCCGAGAAGCGGCGCACGAAGGTCTGCAGTTCGGCGATACGTTCCTTGGCCTTGGCGTTGGCGTTGGCCTGACGTTCGCGCGCCTGCGTCGAGGCTTCCATGAAGTCGTCGTAGTTACCAGCGTAGGTGGTGATCTTGCCGTAGTCCAGATCGGCCATGTGCGTGCAGACCTGATTCAGGAAGTGACGATCATGGGAAATGATGATCATGGTGGCGTTACGCTCGTTAAGCACGTCTTCCAGCCAGCGGATCGTGTTGATGTCGAGGTTGTTGGTCGGTTCGTCGAGCAGCAGGATGTCCGGATTGGCGAATAGGGCCTGTGCCAGCAGCACCCGCAGTTTCCAGCCTGGCGCGACTTCGCGCATGGGGCCGTTGTGTTTGTCGGTCGGGATGCCGACGCCGAGCAGCAGCTCGCCGGCACGCGCTTCGGCCGTGTAGCCATCGTATTCGGCGTATTTGACTTCCAGCTCGGCGGCCTTCATGTAATCGTCTTCGGTGGCATCCGGATTGGCGTAGATGGCGTCACGTTCCTGCACGCAGGCCCACATCTCTTCATGCCCCTGCAGCACGACGTCCAGCACGCGCTGATCTTCGTAAGCGAACTGATCCTGGCGCAGGTAGGCCATGCGCTCGTTGACGTCTTTGCTCACATTACCGGCAGAGGGCTCCAGCAAGCCGCACAGAATCTTCATGAAGGTCGATTTGCCGGCGCCGTTGGCGCCGATCAGACCATAGCGATAGCCCTCGCCGAACTTGACCGAGACGTTTTCGAAGAGGGGCTTGGCCCCGAACTGCATGGTGATGTTATTGGCGACGAGCATGACGAATCCAGAAAAGCATGGCGGCCGGCGTGCTGTTTAAGTGCCGGCCGCTAAGACAATGTTTTTAAAGCCGACATTCTATCAGCCGGCACGCGGCAGCGCGGCACCGGGTGGGCGCCTTGGGTTACACTTGCATCATGGTTCCCAATCTGACGACGGCGCTTGCCGGTCCCCTCCTGGCGCTGGAACAGCGCTTCCTGGATCAGACAACCGCCATCGAGCGGTGGTTTCGTTGCGCCTGGCAGGATCACACGCCGCCGTTCTATGCCTCGGTCGATTTGCGCAATGCCGGCTTCAAGCTGGCGCCGGTGGATACCAATCTGTTTCCCGGCGGTTTCAATAATCTGAACCCGGCGTTCTATCCGCTGTGTATTCAGGCGATTCAGACGGCGATTGAAAAGTACTGTCCGGATGCCCGCAATCTGCTGCTGATTCCCGAGAATCACACGCGCAATCAGTTTTATCTCAAGAATGTAGCCACGCTGGCCGGCATTTTGCGGCAGGCCGGTCTGAATGTCCGTCTGGGCTCGGTATCGCCCGAAATCACAGCGCTAACTACGCTGGAGCTCGACGACGGTCAGACGCTGCAGCTGGAACCGCTCCTGCTGCGCGACACGCCGAATGGTCGACGCTGGGGCGTCGATGGTTTCGATCCTTGCATGGTGTTGCTCAACAATGATCTGTCCGCCGGTGTGCCAGAGATTTTGCAGGCGCCAACCGGGCAGACGCTGATTCCGCCGGTGCACGCCGGGTGGCATGTGCGGCGCAAGAGCCAGCATTTTGCGGCCTATGACCGCGTGGCCACGGATTTTGCCGGGTTGGTGGGCATCGACGCCTGGCGCATCAACCCTTACTTCGCGACCTGCGAAGACATCAATTTCCACGAACGCGTCGGTGAAGATTGTCTGGCCGCGCGCGTTGATGAATTACTCAATCGGATTCGCGCCAAGTACCGCGAGCATGACATTGATCGCGACCCCTATGTCGTGGTCAAGGCGGACGCCGGTACCTATGGCATGGGCGTCATGACCGTGCGCGACGCCAGCGAAGTCATCGGCCTCAATCGCAAGCAGCGCAACAAGATGAGCGTGATCAAGGAAGGCATGGAAGTGTCGTCCGTGATCATTCAGGAAGGTGTGCCGACGCTGGAAACGATTGATGAGGCGGTGGCCGAGCCTGTGGTGTACATGATGGATCGCTTCGTGGTGGGTGGCTTCTATCGCGTCCATGAGGCGCGTGGTGTCGACGAAAACCTCAATGCGCCCGGCATGCATTTCGTGCCGTTGGCCTTTGAAACAGGCTGTAACCTGCCTGATTACGGCGCCAATCCGGATTCGGCTCCGAACCGCTTCTATGCCTACGGCGTGATTGGCCGCCTGGCTCTTATGGCCGCGTCTTACGAGCTGGAAGCCACCGATCCTTTTGGCGTGTAAATCCATGCCGGTGCGCACGGGGGTTGTGCATTGGGTCTGGGCCTTGCTGCTGGCCGTTTGGCTCACCGGCTGTGGCGAGAAAAAACCGCTGGTTAGCGAATCTTTCGTGTTCGGTACGCGCGTCGAGGTGCAAGTCGCCGATGATCTACCAGAAGCGCGGGTACGCGATGCTATCGCACAAGTGCTGGCCGAGTTCGATCGGCTGCACCGGACCTATCATGCCTGGCAAGCGTCTGAATTGACTCAGCTGAATGACGCGTTGGCCGCTGGTCGGCGGCAACATGTGTCGCCGGAGATGGCCGAGCTGCTGCTGGAGGCGCAGGGGTATGCGCGACAATCCGGTGCGCTGTTTGATCCGGGGATCGGCCGCTTGATCGAACTGTGGGGCTTTCATGCCGACAGTTTCGCTGCGCGACTGCCGGAGCCTGCTGCGATCAAGGCCTGGTTGCAAACCCACCCTTCTATCCTGCAGTTGCACGTGGAGCGTGATCGCGATGGCGCCTGGGTCAGCACGACGAATCGCCAGGTAGCGCTGGATTTCGGCGGTTCATTGAAGGGCAAGGCACTGGATCGGGCAGCCGCTATTTTGCAGGCGGCCGGTGTGCGCAACGCGCTCATCAATATTGGCGGCAACGTCATGGCGCTCGGCACCCGTTACGGTAAGGCGTGGCGGGTGGCGATTCAGGCGCCCCGGTATGCCGGTCCGCTGGCAGTGCTTGAATTACACGACGGTGAGGCAACGGGCACCTCGGGCGATTATCAGCGTTACTTCGAGTTCGATGGTCAGCGCTACCCACATCTGCTGGACCCGCACACCGGTTATCCGGCGCCAGGAACGCAGGCGGTCACGGTGGTGGTGGGCGGGGTTGATGCGGGCGTGCGCTCCGACGTGCTGACCAAGCCGGTCTTCATCGCGGGCGATGCGGGTTGGCAGGCGATGGCGCAACGTCTGGGATTGGCTCAGGTACTGCGCGTCGACGCGCAGAATCAGGTCAGCGTGTCGGCGTCATTAGCGGATCGGCTGAAATTTATGCCACATGATGGCAAACTGCCGGATATACGACGTATTGAATGAGTTGGCATGACTGAACAGAACACCATTCCTGTAGGCATTTTGCTCCTGACGCACGGCCGTCTGGGCGAAGCCTTGGTCGAGTGTGCCCGCCATGTGCTGGGCGGCACTCTCCCGGATCAGCTGGCGACCTTATCGGCGGGCCAGGACGAGCCCGTTGATGAAGTCGAAACCAGGGCGCGTCAGCTGCTGGCGACGCTGGACCAGGGCGGTGGTGTGCTGGTGCTCACCGATCTGCTTGGCGCCACACCCGCCCGGGTGGCGGCGCGGCTGATTGATCCGGGCAAAATCGAGGCACTATCGGGCGTGAGTTTGCCGATGGTGTTGCGTGCAATTAATTACCGGCATCGTCTGCTGTCGGCGCTGGTCAAAAAAGCGTTGTTGGCCGGCACCGAGTGCACGGTGGCCATGTCCACCGCCGATGCCGGTTGATGCGGCTACTCAAGAAAGAACACCCATGACCACGATTCGCCAGGATGTCGAAATCATCAACAAACTGGGCCTGCATGCACGGGCTTCGGCCAAGTTCACGCAATTGGCGGGCACCTTTGGCTGCGAAGTCTGGCTGGAGCGCAACGGGCGACGCGTTAACGGCAAGAGCATCATGGGCGTCATGATGCTGGCGGCGGGCAAGGGCACCACGGTCACGTTGGAAACCGACGGCGACGATGCCGAAGCAGCGATGGCAGCGCTCACTGGTCTGATCGCCGATTACTTCGGCGAGGGTGAGTAAAACCATGAGCTTTACCCTGCACGGCCAGGGCGTTTCCGGTGGTATCGCCATCGGCCAGGCGCAACTGTTATCACATGCTACGTTGGAGGTGGCGCATTTGACGTTGCCGGCGCGCCAGCTGGAAAAAGAGGTGGCGCGTTTTGAAAAGGCCGTCGACCGGGTGCGCGCCGAGCTTGATGAGCTTCGTGGTGAGATGGCCGAGTCGGCTGCCGAAGTGCGCGCGTTCATCGACGTGCACGCCTTGATTCTGCAAGACCCTGAACTCGTCGACGTGCCCAAGGCATTGATTCGGGAGCGCGGCTGCAACGCCGAGTGGGCGCTGGTGCAGCAGATGGATACCTTGGCCAAGCAGTTTGAGGCCTTCGATGACCCGTATTTGCGTGAGCGCAAGGCCGATGTGGTTCAGGTCGTCGAACGCGTCATCAAGGAGTTGATGGGACGCTCGGGCAAGATCGGTCAGTCGAGCAAAACGGGCAAGGGCGCCAAAGGGGTTAAGGAAGAGGAACAGATCATCGTTGCACATGATCTTCCTCCCTCGGACCTGATCAGTTTCAAGGAACATCGCTTCGCCGCCTTCGTGACCGACGTCGGTGGCGCTACTTCGCACACGGCCATTCTGGCGCGCAGCATGGCGATCCCGGCCGTCGTTGGTTTGCGTGGTGCGCGCGAGGCCATCAAAGACGGCGAACTGCTGATTGTCGATGGCTTTCGTGGCGTCATCATCATCAATCCTGATGAACGGGTGCTCGAAGAGTATCGCCTGCGCAAAACGCAAATCGAATTAGAGCGCAGCAAACTCAAGCGTCTGAAGAAGGCTGAATCGCTGACGCTGGACGATGTGCGCATCGATCTGCTGGCCAATATCGAATTACCGGATGACGTGCAGGCGGCCAAGGATAATGGCGCCGAAGGCATCGGCCTGTTCCGGACCGAATTTCTGTTTTTGAATCGACGCGAAGTGCCGTCGGAAGATGAGCAGTACGAAGCCTACCGCAAGGTCGTCAAAGGCATGGGTGGTAAGCCGGTGGTGATTCGAACCTATGACCTGGGTGCCGATAAGACCTTCGATCTGGCCCGAAGTGCGACCAATCCGGCACTGGGTCGGCGTGGGATCCGTTTATCGTTGTCTGAGCCGGCCATGTTCGGCATTCAATTGCGCGCGATTTTGCGTGCGGCGCGCTTTGGGCCGGTGCGCATTTTGATTCCGATGGTCTCCAATGTGCAGGAAGTCGATGCAACGCGAGTGGCGATCGAACGCGCCCGCGAGGAGCTGCGTGATCGGCGCGTCGCCTACGGCGATGACATCCAGCTGGGCGGTATGATCGAAATCCCGGCGGCGGCGCTGGCGCTCAACATGTTCCTCAAACGTCTGGACTTTGTCTCGATCGGTACCAACGATCTGACGCAGTACACGCTGGCCATTGACCGGGGCGATGAAGAAGTCGCCGACCTCTATGACTCATTGCATCCGGCGGTGTTGATGCTGGTGGCGCACACGCTGGCCGGCGGTGAAAAAGCCGGTGTGCCAGTGTCCATTTGCGGTGAGATGGCGGGTAATCCGAAATTGACCCGTCTGCTGCTCGGTATGGGCTTGCGTCATTTTTCGATGCATCCCTCGCAAATTCTCGAGGTCAAAAAGCAGATTCTGACTTCGGATGTAGGACAATTGGCGCCCATGGTGCGCAAACTATTGCGCATTGACGACCCTGTTCAGATCCGTGAGCAAATCCGTCGCCTGAATACGACAACGGCCGAATCATCAGCCCGTTAACAATGATCACCATGAACGACGCACTTACCGGCTCCGTCGGCCTGGTCCGGCCGCAGACTTTTCAATGCAGCATACCGCTGCCATTGAAAAGCGGTGCCGTGCTGCCCGAATTCTCTCTGGTTTATGAAACCTATGGCGTCTTGAATGCGGATGCCAGTAATGCCGTGCTGATTTGTCACGCCTTGTCCGGTAATCACCATGTCGCCGGCCATTACGACGCGGCGAACGTTGAGGAAACAACCGGCTGGTGGGATAACCTGGTTGGTCCGGGTAAGCCGCTGGATACCAATAAATTTTTCGTCGTTGGCGTGAATAACCTCGGCGGTTGTTATGGCTCGAGCGGTCCCAATACGCTGAATCCGAAGACCGGCAAACTCTATGGCGCCGATTTTCCGGTGGTGACCGTCGAAGACTGGGTCGATGCCCAAGCGCTTCTGGCCGATCATCTCGGCGT